>BAABOD010000043.1:0-10869 GCA_040371255.1 Anaerolineaceae bacterium
TATATTTACCTCCATGGAAATATTGTTGATCAACTGGCTATATTTTACCACGCTGCATTGTGATTTTTCAATTATTAGACTAGAGGGTGTTGAAAAACATTGGTTAATTGATCACATCCAAATTTTTCAAAGTTAAGAATTTCAATCTGCCCTCACCCTGCCCTCTCCCAGCTCCGAATCCCGTTCGTTTTTCAGCGTCAATCTGCTGGGAGAGGGTGGTTCTTTTGCAGGCGGGGGCGGCCGCCCCCCGCCTGCAAACATCTTTCCCCTCACCAGCATCGGGCGGAAAGTTTTACACTGAAACGAGACGCTGGGGAGGGGAATCAAAGGGGTGGGGTTTATGAACATATTGTGATCTTCTTTTAACGTTCTGGACATTTTCAACACCCTCAGGCTATGAGAATGCGTAGAAAAGTACTTTGAGGATTTATAAATGCCTAATTCTCACTGATTTCCATCATTCACTTGACCTACCGGCCTCCTGAGTGCGCAGCCAGTCTTATGGGAACCGAGTGAGGTAAAAAAGATTTAAGATCACCACTGGGGTTACTCGCTTAGAGTAGTGGACCCGTGCGTTCCTCAAACAAATTGATGATTGCTTTAGCTAACTTTTGTGAGTCATGCCGCCATGGGTACGTCTCGTCGATCAAATCGGCTTCATATACTTTGTAATTCTCGTGTAGCACCATATCTGCTACCACCCACTCGGCGTTAGCCCCTAACTGACCCCGGAAATTCCGATTGCAGATTACCAAATCGAATAAATCCCGACCTAAATGCTGCTCGATTACCTTGAGATGGTCAGATGCGTTGAAGCCTTCGGTTTCACCGCGCTCTGTGGCGACATTACAGATGAAGTACTTCTCAGCACGGCTGGATTGAATTGCATCAGCCAAGCCGCCTACCAATAAATTTGGCAGCAGACTAGTAAACAAGCTCCCTGGACCAATGAGGATAAGGTCAGCATTGAGGATGGCAGAGATTGCTGGAGGATAAGCCGGCGTGTTAGCTGGATCCAGCCAAACCCGATGAATCCGCCCAGGCGTATTGGTCAGCTCGGATTCGCCAACAATCCGCCGAATCTCTCCCGTCTCTGGGTCTTCCAGCTCGCCCACCAGTTGTACATTAGTTAGCGTGGATGGCAGCACTTGCCCGTAGATCGCCAAAACTTTGCCAGATTCCATCACGGCATCCTCGAAACTGCCGGTAATCTCTCCAAGCGCTGTGATCAGCAGATTCCCTAAGGAGTGACCTTCCAAGCCGGTGCCAGATTTAAAGCGGTACTGAAAAACTTGCGAAAGCAATGCCTCATCACTGCTAAGGGCAGCCAAACAGTTACGGATGTCTCCCGGCGGCAAGACCCCCAAGTTGCGCCTTAAATCGCCGGAGGATCCACCAGTATCCGCGACTGTGACAATTGCAGTGATATTGTGCGTATATTGCTTCAGGCCGCGCAGCAAGGTGGCTTGGCCATGCCCGCCGCCAATCACCACCACGTTTACGCCGCGCTCCCGCCGGCGGTAAGAGTGAATCGTATCCAGCAGCGGCTTGCCAGATTTCTCAAAAGGTTTGAGCAGCGCATGATTGGCACCCCAAATGCCCACGAGGATCAACAGGACGCCAATGCCCCCAAAAATAACAAAGCGCACCGGTCGATCCAACCAGCGCAGCGAAAGGAAAGCTAAAATCGGCACCATCGTAGGGTTGGTAGCGGTGCGGTAATATTCTAGCTCAATCACTGCTAAGCCCAGCCCGAGCAGCATGGCGCCCAGGATAGTCAGCAAAATCCAGCGCTTATAGCCCGTTCCGGGCAGCAGCCAGCGAATTTCGTTGGTGAAATTCTTCCAGAAACGTTGGAATTTACTGTTTTTCTTGGAGGGGTCTTCCATTGGGATGATATTAATCGGATTTATGCTTCTCGTCAAATCAGTATAATGTGCTCGGCACACTATAGAAGAAATCCTCGTGTTCTTTCATGGTCTCCTGATGATGAAAGGCGTCTGACCTTTAAGCCTAGAAGTAGGAGACCCACGGTCAAGTTCCTTGCTCGGTCTGGAGACCGGCAAGTAGAGGGGTCTCAAAGAAGGAGATCTGCGGTCAATTTCACTCGCTGGTGAGGACACCAGCGAGAACAAAAGGCCAGGTGACCGGCAAGAACAAGAAGAACCAGCTCCTATCGAGGGGAGTGGTTCTTCTTCAAAACAAAATATAAACTGTCTCGTGGCTTCACTTATGCAAATTGCGCGCAGCAATAAAGCCCAAACCTTTCTCGGTGAGGGCGCGGGCAGTTGTGTTGCAGGCAGCCACCTTATCCAAAAAGTTGATTTGCATCGCTTCCCAGTCGCCGCTGGCGATGACTTCCTCTTTATCCCGGAAGTAATCCAGGATGTCTGAAGGATGCGCGCGCTGCGCCTCCACTTCCAGGTCTCCGCCTTCATGCTTGGCAGCGATATTAGCCACATGGTCCGCGATCTCCAGTAGTTCAGCTCGGCGGTTGTAAGGCTGGATGACGATGCTCTTTTGCGTCTCGGTGATGTGATGCTCAAAGCGGATCACGTGCTCAAAACCCAGCTGCTTGCGGAAGTCATCGGTCAGCTCCATAGTTTCATTATTAATCGAGTTGGACCAGTTGAACCCAATCAGGGGCGATGTGCCATCCGGACGGCTGAAGAGTTTAGCCATGGTCATAATCCACAGCGCGGAGTAGGGGTTATCTGCGCCAAAGTACACTGAAATCTTAAACTGGATATCCACACCTAACTTGTAGAGCATGAAAGCTAACAGGATTGTACCGGCGTTGAAATTGAGCACATGCTGCACGCCATAGTTAGTGTAGTAATACAGGAATTCATCCAACCACTGCAGGGCATGCCGGTTTGGCTCGCCAATCCCGCCAAAATAGCCGGTGATGGTGGCTGGACCGCCTAAATGCGGGTTGGATCCATCGGTGCCCTTGGTGTCCAATGTCTCTACAAACGAAGCGCCAATGATGTCCATCGCCGCTACAATCGCTGGCAGGTCGCCATCGAGCTCGGATTCCTTCATCTTGCGCACGGCAATGAAGCGCCCTGGGATGAGGGTCTGATTGGCAATGGCTTGTTCCATCATCACACGCACCCAAGGGAAGTATTGCAGCGCCGAAACCTCCAACGTGACCGCACAGTCATCCTTAAAGCATGCATCTTTATAAGCCTCACCCATTACCTTTTTACGGTAATCAGCAATAGAGATGAAGGCGCCGCGGTCACGCTGCTCAATCAGCCAATTGAGGTCATCCAAGTGACCAGGGGCTGTGCGCTTGATCTTTTCGCACAGCGCTTCGTAACGCCGGGATTCACGATGCTTGCGGTTGATTTCTTCAGGGGTGCCGTAGCGCGCAACTACTTCGAGGAATTGGTCGATTACCCGAGTCTGTGGGCTGAGCAGTACCGCGTTAACCGCATCGAGTTGGGAAGGGGGGATAGTGAGAAGCTCACGATATGTGCTCATTTATCCTCCTCCAGAGAATGCAGCAACGCTTCATATTCCTCATCGGGCATACCAAACCAGTTTTCTGGGGCGGGGAAGGTCTTCTCGCTGACCTCTCGCACGTAGCTTTCCAGCCCGCTGCGAATGACGGCGCCGGCATCCGCAAAAACCTTCGCCATGCGCGGCTTGAACTTGGGGTAGAGCCCGAAAGCATCGTGGTAAATCAGCAATTGCCCGTGGGCATAGGGTCCCGAGCCGAGCGACATAATCAGGCAGTTTTCGGCGCGCTCCGTGATTATCTGGCAGACGCGGTCCGGCACCATCTCGAGCAATATCATAAATACGCCGGCTTGCTCCAGCGCTTTAGCGTCTTCGATAATCTTTTTGGCTGCCTCAGCAGTTTTGCCTTGCAGGCGGAATCCGCCCAAGGCGCTCGCACTTTGAGGGGTGAGGCCTAAATGCCCAACCACAGGTATGCCGGCATTGGCAATCGCGCGCACGCGGTCACACACCGCAGACCCTCCTTCTAACTTGATCGCGTCGCAGCCGGCTTCAGCCATAAAGCGCCCCGCGTTGCGGATGGCAGTCTCAACGGAAGGTTGATAGCTCATATAGGGCATATCGCCTATCAGCCAAGTGTTAGGCGCACCGCGCCGTACAGCAGACGTATGCCGGATCATATCATCCATGGTAACGGGCAGGGTGCTATCGTAGCCCAGCATGGTCATGCCTAAGCTATCTCCGACGAGAATCATATCTACCCCAGCCTGCTCTTGCATATAGGCTGTTGGGTAGTCGTAGCAGGTCAGCCAGGTGATGGGCTTCCCTTCAGCCGCTTTCTTGAATAAACCGGAAATTGTTAACTTCTTGCGTTGTTCAGCCATAGCTCTCCTTTGCTTATTTTGTTGGCATATCGAAAATTATACCGCTTCGGAGGAAACCCCTTCCCGCAATTGCTTTATATGCCGAATGGGTGGTAATCCGAAAACACTTTTATATACCCGATTGAAATATGCTGGATCGTGGTACCCAACGCGATAAGCTGCACTGGCTGCATCCCAACCCTCACTCAACATCAATCGGCGCGCTTCCTGAAGTCGCAACTGCTTCTGGAATTGTAATGGACTCAGGGCAGTAACAGCTTTGAATGAGTGATATAGACCCGAAACACTCATCCCCAGCTCGTACGCCAAGTCTTCGAAATTCATTGGCTGGTCGAAATTCTGCCGAATTCGATCAACTACTTTAGCAATATGTGGGGTACAGGTTCCTTGCGCAGCTAAGTACCGAAGACGGGCTCCCTGCTGCCCCATCAAAAGTCGATAAACTATTTCTTTTTTTATCAACTTGGCTAAGAAAGGAGCTTCAGCCGGATTATCAATCAGCCGAACTAAGCGCAAGACAGCATCTTGCAAATTCACATCCAATATGCCAACATCCATAGCCCGAATGTCCGTATTGTTTAATTGGGAACTCAATCCAACCTCCTCGATAACAGATTCTACTAAAGAAGAGTCTAGGTTAATGCGAAGGCTGATATAAGGTCGTTCTGGTGTCGCTTCCAGGATCTGGCTAATGGATGGTAGTTCAAGAGCGGTAATTAGGTAATGATTAGGGTCGTAGTAGTAGCGGCTATCACCCAGCAAAAATTCTTTGCTTCCCTGCACAATCATGCAGAAGGACGGCGTCATCAAATGGTGATTCAATCCCAAGAGTGATGAGGCACGTGCCAGGAAAACCCCTTCCAACACCTGAATAACACCATCTTGTTGAATAGCCTGTGTGATCCGCCAAATAAGTTCTCCTTGATTATTCAACTTACGCTCGATCTCTCGTGACGCCCGATTTCGTCGAGTCAGAGGCATTGTGTCTTCTTTGCTTTCCAGGTATTGGAATTTTTCCTTTTCCATTTCTTAATCTCTTTTCTATGTATTTATATAAGATTTCCTTATAAAATAAATTATAGTAATCACGTCACAATCTGATTTACAAAGGCCATGCAGAATAGTCCAATTAAAAACCCAAATCATCTGATACTTTTATGGCGCAAGTCTCTTGACAAATTAATTTAGAAAAAGAAATTGTTCGAGAAAATTGAATCAGGGCATTTTGTAAATATGCTTCTTACCGTTTTTGTATATTTTATCCCTTTAATCATTCGGTTTCTTTGGCTAATCAGAAATGATGCAGAATCATCCAATCATCTTGCATAATTCTTCAATTCTATTCGGTAAGAACAATTACAATGACAGCATTGAGTATATATCGATATAGGAGAATATGATGCAAACTGTCACACTGAACAACGGGATAAAAATGCCCATACTTGGATTTGGCACATTCCAGATCACAAATCTCGAAGAATGTGAACGTTGTGTGGTAGATGCCATCCAAATAGGCTACCGGCTAATTGATACTGCAGCTTCTTATGGTAACGAAGAAGCGGTAGGTCGGGCTATCTTACTGAGCGGAGTACCAAGAGAGGAACTATTCATCACTACCAAGCTGTGGATCACAGATGCTGGATATGAGAGTACACGAAAAGCCTTCGAAAGATCTTTGCAACGCTTACAGCTCGATTATTTAGATTTGTATCTGATACACCAACCTTATGGAGACGTGCACTGCGCTTGGCGAGCCATGGAAGAGTTGTACAATGAAAGCCGCATTCGAGCAATCGGTTTAAGCAACTTTCATCCCGACCGGGTGATGGACATGATTGTTCATCACGACGTGCCACCGGCAGTGAATCAGGTCGAAACTCATCCTTTTAACCAGCAGATTGAAACACAGAAATTTTTACAGGAAAATAGAGTACAAATAGAATCGTGGGGACCATTTGCAGAAGGCAAGAATGACATTTTTCACAATGATTTGCTCGTTTCCCTTGCTGGAAAATATCAAAAAACTGTGGCACAAATCATTCTGCGCTGGCTGACTCAACGCGGTATTATTGCAATCCCAAAATCTGTTCGCAATGAACGGATGGAAGAGAATTTCAATATTTTTGACTTTGAACTTAACCAAGAAGACATGGCTGCTATTGCCACATTGGACACAAACACAAGTAGCTTCTTTGATCATCGCGATCCAAACATGGTAAAAATATTGTGTGAGTCAAAACGTATCACGTAATACTTGCGCTGACTTGTTATAAATATTAACACCGATAAATATAGCAAAAAACACGATAGCAGCGGTGGCAGCTACACCCTGGGCGGCACCATCGGTCAGCCAGACGCCGGTGGGATGACAGGCGGCGTGTACACACTCTCCGGCGGCTTTTGGGCTGGGCATGCAGCTCTTCCCCCGCCGCCCAGCTACGACCTCTTCCTGCCGCTGATCAATAAATAACTTTCTCGACCATGGGGCGCAGTGCCAATTCACTGCGCCCCAAGACTGAATTTATCTTGAAGCTATTACTGGCTTTGGTCCAAGACCAGGCTTTGAATGGGGGAAAGTATCCAAATCTCTTCAGTTTGTTGACCCATATTCTTAATATATCTTGACTTTTAGTAAAAATATCCTATTATATAAGTAAGAGTCCAAACCAACGTTATTTTGTTTCGATCACCGCAAAAGCGCGTCGATCGCAAAGCCTTTGTGGCTTGTTTTAACATCTGTTCGCTTATTCAAATAAAAGGAGTAGAAATGAATACCAAACGTCTTATCAAGAGCGGCATGCTCGCCGTGCTCTTCCTCATCCTCGCTGTCAGCCTGGCGTTCGCCCAGGCACCTCTGGGCACAGCCTTCACTTATCAAGGCCAGCTCAAGAGCGAAGGTCAACCCTACACGGGTACGTGTGATTTCCAGTTTGGGCTCTATGACGTACTCACTGGGGGCACGCCCTTAGGCAATCTCCCCCTCACTGGGGTTCCCCTCACTGAGGGCTTTTTCACCGTCCAGCTTGATTTTGGCGCATACGCATTCACAGGTGAAGCGCGCTATCTGGATATCAGCGTGCGCTGCCCAGCTGGCACGGGTGATTACACCCTGTTGGAACCGCGACAGGAATTAACCGCTACGCCTTACGCACTCTATGCCACTAACAATTGGTCTGTAACCGGCAATGCCGGCACGACCCCCGGTACAAATTACCTTGGAACCAGCGATAATCAAGCCTTGGAAATCAAGGTCAATAACCAGCGCGTTTTTCGGTTTGAACCGAACACGACGAGCCCGAACTTAATTGGTGGATACTCTGGCAATGCCATAACCACCGGTGTGTATGGAGCAACCATCAGTGGAGGAGGCAAATCAGGTTATCTTAATCGTGTAACTGATGCTTATGGTTCAATCGGGGGCGGTGGTGATAATCAAGCCGGTGATGCTGATACAAATCTCACCAATGCAACATATGCAACGGTTGCTGGTGGTTACCACAACACAGCAAGTGATGAGGTCTCTTTTGTTGGTGGGGGTATCTTAAACTTAGCCAGTGGCTATGCCTCAGGTATCACCAGTGGGGAACAAAACACTGCCAACGGACCCGGCTCAGCTATTGGTGGTGGTTACTACAACGCAGCTAGTGGAGGTACTTCAGCGATAAGTGGTGGTTACTATAACACAGCCAGCGAGGATGGGTCAGCTATTGGTGGTGGTGAATATAACACTGCCAGCGGGATGTACTCAGCTGTTGGTGGTGGCGAAGAAAACACAGCCAGCGGATATAACTCAGCTATTGGCAGTGGTTACCGCAACTCAGCTAGTGGGGAGGGCTCGGCTATTGGTGGTGGCTACCAAAACATAGCCAGCGGATACAACTCAGCTATTGGCGGTGGTGGCTATAACGCCGCCAGCGGGGCGTATTCTACTATTCCAGGCGGATATGATAATACCGCATCTGGGTGGTATAGTTTTGCTGCAGGTAATCAAGCTAACGCAACCACTAATGGCAGCTTCGTTTGGGCAGATGCGCAAGATGCCGCATATAATGATCATGGGATAAACACCTTCAACGTCCGTGCCCAAAACGGCGCCTTTATTGATGCTGCGAGAATTGAATACCCAGGCTTGAATGTTTACAATATTGTTTCCGGCAGCACCGCAGGTCAAGGCACCGCTATTCTCGGTTTTGCCGCCAGCGACTATGGCTATGGTTTAGCCGGCATGAATCGTGCCAATGGCGTTGGTGTGGGCGCCTGGAGCTATTATGGCAACCTGATCGAAGCTTATGATGGCAGTTTTCCAGGCGGATCCTTGCGCTTTTATGTGGATCAAGCAGGAAATGTTCATTATGATGGCAGTATGGTGCCTTATGTAGCCATCCCTTCGCCTACAGGGGGCGCGCCAAGCTACGTCTCGCTCTACGGGATTGCCGCAGCCGAAGCTTGGTACGAGGATTTGGGTTCCTCCAGCTTAGTGAGCGGCAAAGTAGACGTGAGCATCGACCCGCTCTTTGCCCAGACGGTCAACTTGACTGAGGACTATCAGGTGCAGGTTACCGCTACTTGCAATGAACCCGTGCTGCTCTTCGTGAGCGAAAAGACAACCGCTTATTTCACCGTGCAAGGCGTGCGCCTGGATGGTAAGCCTTCCAACTGCGCCTTCGACTACCGCATCTCCGCCAAAGCGGTGGGCTATGAGACCGTGCGCCTGGAAGCCGTGGATATCCCTGAACCCGTCATCAGCGAAAGGGAGGAGTAGCTATGAAACTCCATGCTAAACCTAACTTGCGCGTGCTGCTCTTCGCCGGGCTGACGTTGCTCTTGACCTTGCCCGTATTAGCTCAGTCCGGCGGGGAACTCAACCTCTCCTGGAACACAGTCGATAGCGGCGGCGGCACCTTCAGCAGCGGTGGCGGCTACGCCCTGGGCGGCACCATCGGTCAGCCGGACGCCGGTGGGATGACAGGCGGCGCGTATACGCTCTCCGGCGGCTTTTGGGCTGGGCAGGCAGCTCCTCCCCCGCCGCCCAGCTACGACCTCTTCCTGCCGCTGATCAATAAATAACTTTCTCGACCATGGGGCGCAGCGTATCGGCGCTACGCCCCAGCAATTCCCCTTTCTCATCGAAAATTAAGCATTCCCATAGCCTTCTCTCAGCTAAGGCTGATATGTATATACAAAAAATAAATAAATCTCTCCTAAAATGACTTTATATTCACAGAGGATGGAAAATCTTCTTGAAAGGAAGTGTAAGCTATGAAAAAGAGATATGTTGTTTTGAGCGTTCTGATAGTTTTGGTCCTAATCGTTGGCGCAGTTGCTTTGCTGCGAACTTCACCGGTTAGCGTTTCTGCCCAAACGGGAACGGTAACTGCCACGCCCACCGCCAGTGGGAGTTTGCTCACCGATGGCACGGTGATCGAGCAGGTGCAGAGCATTTACCGCAGCATTTACGATACCGTCAACCCATCGGTGGTGAATATCCAAGTGCTGGGCACCTACAACTATGGGTTTTATGTTGGTGCTGTTTCTTCGCAAGGCTCCGGCTTTGTGTGGGATACCCAGGGGCACATTGTGACCAACAACCACGTGGTTGAAAATGCTTATAACATTACCGTCACGTTTTCTGACGGCACCACAACAACCGCCGAAGTGGTTGGCACCGATGTGCAAAGTGATTTAGCGGTCATCAAAGTCGATCCCTCTGGACTTACGCTCCATCCAGTGAGTTTGGGCGATTCGCAGACAGTAAAAGTAGGCGACTTGGTGATTGCGATTGGCAACCCCTACGGTCTCGCCGGCTCGATGACACAAGGGATCGTCAGCGCACTCTCGCGCTCACTGACGGTGGATAGCTCTAATCCCTTCTCATCTAGCACCTATACCATCCCGGATATTATCCAGACAGATGCTGCCGTGAACCCCGGTAATTCAGGCGGTGTGCTGGTCAATACTTCTGGAGAAGTCATAGGGGTAACTTCGGCGATACAGTCCACCACGAACGCCAATGCCGGCATCGCCTTTGCCATCCCCTCCCATATTGTGGAGCGGATTGTGCCAGTGCTCATTAAAGATGGAAAATATCAACATCCCAGCTTAGGTCTCTCTGGCATCACGCTGACGGCCAATTATGCCACCGAGATGGGCTTGGATGCCAATACTCATGGCGTGCTGATTACCGACATTACCCCCGGCGGAGCAGCCGACCTGGCTGGCTTGAAAGAGACCACGCAGCAATACACCCGCTACAACCGCGGGGTCATCATCTTTGGCGATGTCATCACTGAAATCGATGGCAACCCCGTGCGCACTTATGAAGACCTGATCTCTTACATCTTCAACAAGACTGAGGTGGGTCAGAGGGTGGAGCTCACCATCTTGCGCGACGGCAAAGAAATGACCGTCACTGCAACCTTACAGGCTGAGTAATACCAGCCCGAGAATATAACCACCACTGGAAGCAGAGCTGCTCTAGGAGGAGCAGCTCTGTATTTTATCTTTCCAAAATCTTATA
>BAABOD010000044.1:0-10579 GCA_040371255.1 Anaerolineaceae bacterium
AGCATTTTATTTTATGAAAAAGTAAAGGTAATATTAGGAGAAAAAACGCAAGAAAACCTCCATGTTTATTTTGATTATCGACTCTATTTGCCAGATGACAACGCTTGGACAAAAGAAACCTCGTATGATTTATTAACATATTCATTTATCCAAGAAAAGGATTTTGATGTGCTCCTATTGCGGCAGCAAAGAATAATGGACTATCTACAAGAGGGTATAGAAGGAATTGACCCAAAGGAATTTGAACTCAGTCAGCAATTTTACAGGGATGCAAATGAAGGAAATTTAAAAGGTTATGAATTAATTTACCGCGATGAAACGGGTTTAATTTTTATTAAAAGTGATAAACACTGAACATATGTGAAATAAAAGAGGAAAAATGAAACAGTCCATATTAGACATAGGTCATTTTGAGCGAAAAGTTATTTACTTTGTTCAGAAAAACTATCAACTCTTCTTTTTTATAATAATAACTATCTTAGCTCTCTTAATGCGAAATAATCTTAGATATTTTCAATCAGGTGATTACGTATATTCTCTAAAGCCTTGGACAGATTATCTGGAGGCACATGGAGGATTTTTGGGCTTAAAGTCATTAGAGAGTAATTACAATATGCCTTATTTATACATTCTTGCTTTTATAACATATCTGCCGTCTTCTACCCTTGCAAAGATCAAATTAGTTTCAATCATTTTTGATTTTATTACGGCATTTCTTGTGATGATAATTGTTAAAAAATTAATAAAACCGTCGAAGAGCAGCCTTATTCCATATTTAGCCTATGCAATCACATTGTTTATTCCTACCTTAGTATTGAATGGAACAGTATGGGGCCAATGCGACATTATATATACATGCTTTATTTTGCTTTCTATATACTTTTTTCTTGAAAAGAAATATGTAGGGACATTCATTGCTTATGGGATTGCTTTAGCTTTTAAGCTACAGGCAATTTTTGTTCTGCCAGTATATATATTTATGTATTTTAAAGAAAAAAAGTTTTCCATTTTGAATTTTTTGTGGATACCGATTGTGGATTTCATCCTTTACATTCCAGCATGGATACTCGGAAAGCCTCTCGCAGAAATTTTCGATCCTTACTTAATGCAAATTGGACAGTATAAATCACTCGTTCTAAATTATTCTAATCTCTATAGTTTATTACCTGACAATTATGACTTTTTTGCGACTGCAGGTTTATTCTTGTCAGTTAGTATGTTAATAATGTTCTACTCTCTATTAATAAAAAATAATACTAAGATTGATGAAAAAAATTATATAACGATTTTTCTAATTACGATAATGCTCTGCGTATATTTTCTTCCTTCCATGCACGAACGCTATATGTTTGCCGCAGATGTTATATCAGTAATATATTTGTTTCTTTATCCAAACAGGATTTTCATTCCATTTATTATTTGGTTTATCAACTTTAATGCTTATCTTCCTGTCATTTATGGATTTGGCCCCATTATTGATTTCAAAATAATGTCAATTCTATACTTTGGTTTAATAATCTTTCTTATTTGGGATCTTATGAAGAACATGATAAATAAACCAAAATCTGCCCTCATTAAGAAAAAATTGTCATATCCATAAAGTACTTTCTTTTTTCATCTTCTCAAGTAGCGCAAAGTCGGTCATGTCCATCTTCAGCGGCGTGATGGAAATGTTGCCCTCAGCCAAAGCGCCAAAGTCGGTGCCGTCTTCCTTGATACCCGAGGGTGGGTCGCCGGCGATCCAATAGTAAGGCTTACCGCGTGGGTCAATGCGCTTCTCGAGCACATCCCGGTAAATGCGTACCCCTTGGCGTGTGATCATCACACCAGCATAATCTCCTTCTGGGCGATAGGGAATATTGATGTTGTAGATCGGTGCAGGATGAGTACCATTAGCGCATTTGGCAAGCTGCCACGTGAGCTGTGCTGCCGTCTCGGCAGCTGAGCGGAAATCCAACCGCCCGTGGTGGTTCTCAGGAGCATCCAGCGAGACAGCAATCCCGGGCTTACCCCAAATCGAGGCTTCCATAGCAGCGGTGACCGTGCCGGAGTAAGTTACATCCAAGCCAATGTTCGCGTTAGGGTTGATGCCGGAGACAAGCAAGTCAAAATCTTGCTCAAGTGCTCCCATCATTGCCAAGGCGACGCAATCGGAAGGTGCGCCGTCAGATTGCCATGCCGAGCTGCCATCTGCCAGCACTGTGGGCGAGAGGCGCAACGGACGGTGCATGGTCTTGACATGCCCGGAGGCAGACCAATTACGCTCTGGCGCTAGTACGGTGATGTTTGCGTCTAATTTGCGCAGGGCTTGCACTAAAGCAAGCAAGCTAGGCGCTTGAACACCGTCATCATTTGTGACTAAAATCTCCATGAATGGTTATCTCCTAATGGCGTTTGCGTTTTTTCTTTGACTTGTCTGGCGGGTCATTCACGCGAGCTTCACCTACACCAACTAAGGCTGGCTCTAGTTGAGCGCTGGCTGCGCTGCGCAGGCTGATTGTGTATTCTGGCGGTAGCGAAGGGCGGTAGCGGTACATTTTGCTGATAACCGTCTGGCGCACCTCAGAGAGCAGCTCGGTGAACATTGTGCTGGCTTGGGACTTATACTGCACCAATGGATCGCGTTGCGCATAGGATTCCATGCTAATAGAGACACGCAAGGCTTCCATGCGGGTGAGGTATTCCACCCAGCTTTGGGTGATGGTAGCTAACAGCAGCTGGCGGTAGATGCGGTTTTGGGCAAGCTTGCCCAGCGCTTGGACTAGCGGCGCTTGGTCTTCAGGGGGGATTTCATCTAATGGCAAACTTTCAAGCTGTTCGAAGCGCTCCTTGCCAACCTCTTCTGCCAAGATATCTTTAGAATTTACGGCTAATTTGTTAAGCGTAACCTCTTGATTGCGCAAGTGCTCCCACTCGGCATGCCCAAAGATGGTTTGGAAGACAGCCTGAGCTTCTTCCAGGTGGGATAAAACTTGCTCCGTTACCCGCTGAGCAGGCAGCGCTTCAAGCCGCTGCGCCATAGAGAAAACATAAGTCAGGCGCGGGGCAGTGGTCAGCTGCTTTCGGTGAGACTTCGGGTCAAAGGTGATGCGCATGCCCTGGGTGGTAAGCTGTAAGAGGCGCAAACGCTCGTTTTCATCGGTGAGAGCAGCGGTCAAATTCTCTTGGTTAGCTTCCAAATCACGTGCGATCTCACCCTCGGAGCCAAGCAGACGCTGCTTGCGGCGCTCCATTGTGCTTTGGATCTGCGCTAAGACCTGGGTACGGATTTCTTTCCAAGGTTGGCTTGCCAAATCCGCTGCCTTAAGCGGCCAAGATTCATTGAAGCGGCGCTCGAGCGTCAGCAGCAAGCGGCGTACGTACAGCGTGATAAGGTTTGTGCGCAAGGCATCTTGCAGCCAAGGCTTTTGCCCCCACGGATCATCCAGCAGCGCTCGCTGTTGGGAAGCAGACAGCCGCACAGGCATCCCCAGGATGGAAGAGAGCTCATTCTGCAAATCATGCTGATCTTGCGGGTCAAAGCTATCCAGATAAGCATCTAAGCTGTCGTTGCGCTCGGCTAATTGCGCTTTGAAGCTTTGTTCAGTTTTATCGAGTAAAGCATGTACGCTCTCCAGCATGTGCGCATCCTCAGCCGAGAGGGCATCTTCGGCTAACTTGAGCAATGCTGCTACCAATTCTTCCTCATCCGCGGGGGTGCCGAGTTGATCGAGCGCTAAGCGGAAGGGAAAAGAGGGGTAGCTCGCCCAAGGTGTATCAATCGCAGGCTGAATTTCCTCTAAGTAAGCTAATAGCTTCCAAGGACCTTCCGGGTCTTCCATGGCATTCTGCACGCGCGTGCCAAGCTCTGCGTGCAGCATTTCGGTTACATCTTCGCGTAAATCTGGCTTTTTGAAGATTGCATCGCGCTGGGCATAGATGCGCTGGCGTTGGTCGTTGAGCACGTCATCGTATTCCAACAAGTGCTTGCGCACATCAAAGTTGGCGCCTTCTACGCGGGTTTGCGATTGCTCCACGAGCCTGCCGATCAAATTTGCTTCGATGGGCATGTTTTCATCAAATTTGAAGCGGTTGAGCAACCCTTGCACTTGGTCACCGCCGAACAAGCGCATCAGGTCATCTTCTAAGGAGAGGTAGAACCGTGAGGAGCCTGGGTCACCCTGGCGGGCAGCCCGGCCGCGCAGCTGGTTATCGATACGGCGGGCTTCATGCCGTTCAGAGCCGATCACGTGCAAGCCGCCAAGCTCACGCACTTTCCGCATGTTGTTCATATGCTCGATAAATTCAGTAACCGCAGTTTGCTGTTCCTCATCCAGCTTAGAGTTCAGGTTTTGCAAAGCAGCTAAGCGCTGTTCCATGGTCATGTTATAGGGATCTACGCCGGCAACGTTGGCTAAGACCTGATTAACTTCCGCAAGCAGGCTCTCGGGGATCTCGCCGCCAAGTTTGATATCCACACCGCGGCCTGCCATGTTGGTCGCAATGGTTACAGCGCCGTAAGCGCCAGCGCCAGCAATGATCAAGGATTCCTCGGTGTGCTTGCGCGCATTCAAAACCTGATGGGGAATGCCGGCGTCGAATATCGTCTGCAGACGCGGCCAATCTTTATCTTCCAGCTTGAGCGCGCGCAGCAACAGCGGGCGGTTACTTTCGTCGCTTAGGTCGAGCGTGGTGATGCCGTAATTGCTCGCCAGTCTGCGGAGTTCGGGCATACGCAGCGCATTGAGCGGCTGATTGAGCATCTCCAACTCCGGCGGGGCGGTAAAGTTTTCGCCCTTAGGGTCATTCTCGATCTTCCAGGCTTCGCGGATGAGCAGGGTTTGCAACAGTCGGCGCACTTGCTCGGCGGAAAGGCGCTCCGAAAGACGCTCAGAGCTTTCCACGGAGGCGCTGCCGATCAACTGTGGCCTGCCGATGACGTGATAGTGGATGATTTCTTGGACAATCGCGCGCAGCTTGCCCTCGGCTGTGCGGTAAACCACATCCGGGAAATCTTTACGCTTGAAGTAAACCGGCTTCTTCTGCGGGTCGGTGGTATAGGCGTAGTAGCTGTACTTATAGCCATCCTCGTCCTTGGCTTCTAATTCCAGCAAATCCGAATTGGGGCGCATGGCGCGGTATTCTAAGTTAGTCGGGATGGCGAGCACGTCCAACCCGTAGATGCGGTAGAACTCCTCCTGCTCTGTCATGGCGGTACCCGTCATGCCAGCTAACTTCTTGTACATGCGGAAGTAGTTTTGGATGGTGATGGTGGCCTGGGTAACGTTTTCGGCTTGGACCTTGACGCCTTCTTTGGCTTCAATGGCTTGATGTAAGCCATCGGACCAGCGCCTGCCGGGCATCATGCGGCCAGTGAACTCATCCACGATGATTACCTGGCCGTTTTGCACGATGTAGTCTTTGTTGCGATGGAAGAGGAACTGCGCACGTAAGCTCTGTTCCAAAAAGCCTAAAAGGTGGGCTTGCTCCGGGGTGATATCCTCCGGGCGCTCTGGATCCGAGAGCGGCATGCCCAGCATTTCCTCCACGTGCGCCACGCCGATTTCCGTCAGACTGACGGTGCGGTCTTTCTCATCTACCTCGTAGTCTTCGGGGTTGAGCGCCTTGGCAATCTGCGCCATGCGGATGTAATACTCTGCGTCCTCATGCGAAGGACCGGAGATAATCAGTGGGGTGCGGGCTTCATCGATGAGGATGTTATCCACCTCATCGACGATGGCGTAATGATGACCGCGCTGCACACGGCTTTCCCAGCTCATGGTGATGTTATCGCGTAGGTAGTCGAAGCCAAACTCGGAGTTGGTGCCATAGGTAATATCTGCCAGATAGGCTTCCGCGCGGCGCACTGGGCGCAGCAGGTTGGTCTCCTCGCGAAGGGAGTGCTCGTTTGGATCGTAGATGTAAGCTACTTGGTTGCCATCAGCGCTGGTGGACATTTGCAGCACGCCCACGCGTAAACCCAGCAGGTCGTAGATGGGTCCCATCCAGCGGGCGTCACGCCGGGCGAGGTAATCGTTGACCGTCACGAGGTGCGCGCCTTTGCCCTCGAGCGCGTTCAGGTAGAGCGGCAGTGTGGCGGCTAAGGTTTTGCCTTCGCCTGTGCGCAGCTCGGAGATGTTGCCCTGGTGCAGGTTGATACCGCACATAAGCTGCACATCGTAGTGGCGCAAGCCGAGCGTGCGTTTGCTGGCTTCGCGCACGGCGGCGAAAGCCTCCGGCAGCAGGTCATCGAGCGTTTCGCCCTGGCTGAGGCGCTGGCGGAATTCGTCTGTCTTAGCGCGCAGGGCGTCATTGGAGAGCGCCTCGAAGGTTGGCTCGAGCGCGTTGATTTGATCGACCACGGTGACCAGCTTATCGAGCCTGCGTTTTTGCGAGTCTCCCGCGAAAATGTTGCTAATTTTTTTGAACATGCTTTAGGTATTTCCTTTATTAAATCGTGCCAAACCGGCGGGCGCCAGATTTGGCAGCTAGAGGGTATTATAGCATAAGAACAACGGAGGAGAAAATATTAAAAGCTTTACGTTACTGTTTCAAAAGTTCATAGATTATGGGGATGCAAAAAAATGAGAGTTCCTTGATAATAGGGTTTGTAACACCAAAAACGAAAGGAACTCTCAAATGACAGTCGAAACCGTCGAAATAATTATACCCAGAATAGAGGCAGCGCCAAGCAGACAAATTCATTTGGACGACATAGAAGGTGAGCTTACCTGGATTTGCACCCGCTCTGCCCAAGAACAAATCGTGGCAATGTTAGAAGCCATTGATGATTTATTGCGTGCCTATGTACCCAAGAGCTGGAAGAATGTTGGCCGGGAAAAGCGCAGCTTAGTGACCGAACAAGGCTATATCAGCTTTCGGCGAAGAGTATACCGGGACGAAAATGGCAAACGGCGGAAACCTTTAGACGAACTATTGGGGCTGCAACCCTATCAACGCAACAGTGTCCATGTAGAAGAGATGGGATGCAAGATGGCAGCTGATTCTTCCTATCGCCGGGCAGCCGACTGGTTGAGCGAAATGGTAAAGACCCCTATTAGTGCCAGCAGCATTGGGCGCATGGTTCACAAGATGGGAGCAAGCGTAGAAGCTACCGAGAATACTTTTCGTTCAGAGGCTGCAGGCTCGATCTTTGCAAAGATCCTCTATGCGGAATCTGATGGGGTCTGGATCCATCTGCAAGACAAACACAAGCCCGGGCGCAAGCGGGCAGAAGTCAAGGTTGGCATTATGTACACTGGTAAGAAAGCCATTGCGCCAGACCGTTTTGCCTGTGAAAACAAGGCAGTTTTGACCCAATTAGGCGGTACAACTGAAGAATGGCGCCTCAAATGGCGTGAATTAGCCGATAGCACCTATAATTTAGCCGCTGCTCAACTGCTAGTGGTAGGCGGGGATGGAGCCAGTTGGGTTAGGCAGAGTTTTGATTATGTCGGTGGGAAACAAGCTGCTCTCTTGGATCGCTTTCATCTGGTACGCGCGGTGCATCAAGCATTTGCTAAGGTGCTGGATACCGATGCTTTACTTGAAACTCTCACCCAAGAAGGCTTTGAAGCAGTAGAAGCTGAGTTGAAGGCAGAAATCAAAGGCAAGCCAGAACGCTTGAAGGTTTATCAGTACCTGAAGAACAATGCGGATAGTTTGGTGGCATTGAAATATCGATATCCCGCAGACTTACCTTTTTGCACCTTGGGGGCGATTGAAGGCAATGTGGATAAGCTCGTGCGCCAGCGCATGCGCGGCCGTGGTATGTCTTGGTCGCGTCAGGGGGCAATCGCGATGCTAGCCATCCTCCGCCACAAAGTAGACTTACAAAACCACGCTTTCCCTTATGCCCAGATCAACAAGCCGAATAAGTATCATCATCGCGTTTCCAGAGGACAAGATGATTACCAACCGTATCAAGCTTCCATTCCCGCTTTTGTTGGCCCCGAGTTTGCGGATCCTACGGTACAATGGCTCAAACACAAACTCATCGAGGATCTCTCACTCTCTACTGTCTAAGATATGGACATTTGAAACAGTTACAAGCTTTACTCAGAATCGTCAGTACGATAAAAAATGTCAAATAACCTCCTCATTTAAGTTACAATTGCATTACTAGAAACTCTCTGATCAGGCCGGTCTCCCGAGTGTGTAGCCTACCCGGAGGGGAATGGTTATGGCTTAAAGTTGAATTCGTCTGACCGCGATTTGATTTTTTAAACACGAATGGAAGAAGGTCCTTTTTGAGCTTGAGGGTTATTCCATCCCAGAGGAAGTGAACATCGATAAGGCAAGTTTCTGAAATCAAACCTGTGAGGAATTAATAAGCGAGAAGATTGGGAAGTAGTTGATGAAGAATATGCTGGCTCCATGGCCAGTTAGAAAACCGCCTTCGTTGGAATTAACGCAAATTAGTGGTAGTTAATTCCGTTTATCAGAAAGAGAGTAAACCATGATTTCTGAGACCAATAAAATTCAGGCAAAAAAAGCTTTTTATATTAAGCTCGGGTTGCACGGTGAGTACGAATCTGAATGTCTTGCCAGTCCAGGGTTCGCTAAAATTGGCTGGACTGAACTTCCTTCCAGTATGCTACAAGGTGATCCAGATCAAATTGATTGGGAGGCAATCAGAATATTACTAAACAATCATTACAAGAGTAAAGGAACAGCCACCAATCAAACTAATCAGCTCAAGAATTTTATTACCAGCAGCCCTGATACATTATGGATCACATTCTACTCGAATCATCTATACTGGTGCTTTCTCGATTCAACTTTCGATATCCACGAAGATAAAACAAAAACCCGCCGCACCCTGGATGGCTGGCATCACACTAACATTCACGGAGAACCACTTCAATTCAACCGGCTCAGTGGCAGTCTGCTGACGCTCAAAGGATTTCGCGGAACTATCTGCACAGTCCGCGAACTGGATTATCTGCTCCGGAAAATCAATGGTGAATCTTCTCCAGAAGAAGCCAGGGTAGAAAAAGCCTACCTTGAATTGACACAATCCCTTCAAGAGATAATCCACAGGCTGCATTGGAAGGAGTTTGAACTTCTCACCGACCTTAACTTTCGTCAAGCCGGGTGGCAGCGAGTCAGCGAGTTGGGAAAGACACAAAAGAGCATAGACCTTGAGCTGTTTTCACCGATCACAAACGAAAGCATCCTTGTTCAGGTCAAATCCAAAGCTGGTATCACCGAGTTTGAGATGTTTGAGCAATTCGCCCTGAGTTCTCAAGCCAGTCAGTGTTATTTTGTGGTTCACAAACCAAGTCAGAGTCTGATTAATAAATCATCAACTTCACAAGTAACCACATGGTCCGTTGAAGAAATTGCACGCCTTGTTGTCAATTATGGCCTCGTTGAATGGTTAATTGCAAAAGCAAAATAGGATCAAAAAAGGTAAGTCATGCCAGAATCCCTAAATCGATCCTCTATTAATCAAATCCGTATTGAGCTTCAAGATCTTGTACTGCGCGACATGCTCAGCCCGACCGGCGGTGATGAAGAAATCATTGATAAGGCTTATGTGCGTGACCGCTCTGATCGCGCCGGTCTCCAGACCGAGCGCGAAAACTGACCGTTAGGTCTCCCGGATCACCAATATCCGTGGCACTCTTCCTCATTTTCTTCCGATTGGATAGGCACAACCGGAACATCCCCAACTTCCTGCTTCAACCAATATCCCGCGGAGGAATATCGCCAATGTTCTGGCAGCTGCACATAACCCTTCCTGACTGGATTCTGATGGATGTAGTCCAGCTTCTCTTTCCAGAAATGCTCACTGAGCAAACCCTCCGCATGCCAGCTGGGCTGCCAAATCTGCCGGTCACGGTCGGCTAGGTCATTTCTGTGGATCACCTTAGCTAGCGTTTCTGGAAGATTGTCGTCAACATAATCCGCTAATCTTCTGCCAGTATATTTTCGTAAGTCTGCCAATGCCTGCTGCAATCGGGTGTTATCAAACATCCTATCAAACGCAATCATATGCAGGTGATTTGGCATGATCACGTATGCGTTGATGCGCAGCCCCTTTTCCCTGATGCAATACCGCATGCTATCCATAAGGATTTGGGTAGGTTCTGGATTGATAAAAATTGGCAGCCAATCGATGATGGTGAAGGTGACAAAATAGACATAAACTCCGTCTACAATTTTAAAGCGATCCATATGGTAATTATATGGTGTTTTTGTTAGGAGACCTAACGGTCGTCTTGCGCGCTCGGTACCCTACGGGTAGGCTACGCACTCTAGAGACCGGCGCGATCCGAGATATTCCGCGCTCGGTATCATACGGGTATGCTTCGCGCTCAGGAGACTGGCGCGATCCGAGGACTGCGGGTTTACTCCAGGTTAATTTGCGGACATTTGGAGACCTAACGGTCATCTTTCGCGCTCGGTACCCTACGGGTAGGCTACGCACTCTGGAGACCAGCGCGATCTGAAAACTGGGGATAATCCGGGTTAATTTGCAGACATTTGGAGACCTAGCGGTCATCTTTTGCGCTCGGTCTGGAGACCGGCGCGATCAGAGTTGTCCCCTTTTAAGTTACAATTGCATCACTACACACAAAATTAGGAGAGGATA
>BAABOD010000045.1:0-10067 GCA_040371255.1 Anaerolineaceae bacterium
AATATTATCCTCATTAACTATCGCTGGGACGGGGAGTTGATGCTTGAAAGAGGGCGCAGCCCTCTTTCAAGCTATTTTCCCTTATGGTCAGGGTTAGGGTTACCGTGAATCATTATAGACAAAAAGTAATCAATTGGTTAGTTATATGAAAAAACCCATACTGAGGACTTTATCCACTCGTTAGGACATTTCTATTTAGCCTTGACATCTAGGAGAACTACTTTTCCAAATTTACATCAAGGGATTAGCTTTTCCTCAGCAGCACTTTTATTCGTGCTACAATTCCTGCGCGTAAAGCGCATAAACCTGTTGAAAGGACCCTCAATTTTGAAACAGCCCGAGCTTAACTTTCTCATCGACCTTGCCCAAACCGCTGGCAGCCAGCTTGCTGAGATGCAAACACAGGATTTGGATATCCACCTCAAAGGTCGTGCGGATCTCGTCACCCGGGCAGATAAGAGCGTGGAAGCCTACCTGATCGACCGCATTCTCAGCCGCTTTCCGGAGCATACCATCACTGCCGAGGAGAGCGGCAATCACCAGGGCGATCCTGCCCACCAGTGGTTTATTGACCCACTGGATGGCACCTTGAATTACGCGCATGGCTTACGCTACTACTGCACCTCGATTGCTTATGCCTATCAGGGCAGGCTGAAGGTTGCCGTGATTTACGCCCCACGCGATGATGAGCTCTTTAGTGCTGAGCAGGGTAAGGGTGCCTACTTGAATGGCAAGCCAATACACGTCTCTTCGATCGACACGCTCGAGAATGCCTTGCTGGTAACCGGATTTCGCGCCACGCTGATTGACACTCCGCGTTCGAATTACAACAACTTCCTACGCTTTTCGCGCCTGACGCAAGGCGTGCGCCGATTAGGCTCTGCCGCGCTAGACCTGGCTTACGTAGCTTGCGGCAGATTAGATGGCTTTTGGGATGTGCTGCTCAGCCCGTGGGACCTGGCAGCAGGCGTGCTACTCGTGCAAGAAGCCGGCGGCGTCGCCACCAGCCTGTATGCCGATGCGCCGTTGCGTTTTGAGGACAAGGAAAGCATCTTAGCCGCTAATCCAGCGATCCATCAGCTCATGCTGACAGAATTGCTCGATGAAAAGCACCTCTCTGGGCTATGAAAGGCTGATATTTATCTAGTCAGCTCGGCGATGAAGAGCTCGAAAGCTACATCCCCGGGCATCCCGCCTGTCTTGATAGCCTCATCTATAGCCAGCAATCGCGTATAAATGGCGAGCAGCTGTGCCATGCTGAAGCGCTGCGCTTGGCTCGTGAGCTTATCGGCAATAAAGGGCAGCACGTGCAGCTCCTGTTGAATCTGGCGGGAATCACCGCTCTCATCTAAAATCTCGCGCGCCTGCACAAGCAGCCGAAATTGGCGGTAAATCATGCCGGTCAGGTCCAAGATTTCATTGGTCTCCAGTAAGATGCGAAACTGCTCCAGAGCCTTAGGTCCATTGCGCTCGCCGAGGGCATCCACTAAGGTGAAAATGTTGCCTTCTTGGTCTTGCGCGGTGAGCAGCATCACATCCTCTGCGGTTACAGGGCGCTGACCATTTACATAAGTGAGCAGTTTTTTCACCTCTTGGTTAGCCCGCAGGGTGTTATTACCTACATACGTAGCCAGCAGCTGGGCAGCATCCGGGCGGAACTCGCCACCGTTTTGCTGCGCGCGCTTCTGCACCCAAGCCGGCATTTCGTAGTCATCCGGTAGGGCACAATCGGCAAGGTACCCATCCTCCGGATGAGCAGCCAACCAATCTAACAACCAGGCGTAGCGGCGCTCGTTTTCCCAGCTAAGCTCACGTTTTCGGCGCACCTGTTGATCTTCAATAACGATAATTAAGGCAGCGGTTTCGGGGAGCTGTTCGATAATCTGTAAAAATTTTGCTTGGTCTGCCGTATTCAGCTGGCTGAGAACCTGCCTGCCTTTTTCGAGGATCACCAAACGGCGCGCTGCCAAAAAGGGTACCGTCAGGCAATTGGCACGCAGAGCTTCTAAATCGATAAAGTCGCTCTCAAACCGAGTGGTATTGAGATCGCTAAGCGAAGCATCGCCTAAGTTCGCTTTGAAACCCGCAAGGAGCTCGGCTATGTGGGCTTCATCATCGCCACGCAGGAGGTAAACTTTTGGAATCGCTGCCAACCGTATGCCCTAACCTTCGGTGCTTATTTTGTGAAAGTAGGTATTACCGTAGCGCATCGAAACCACTTGGCGGATGGATGTATCGCCAATGTCCGCGCTAATCATCACTTTCTCCTGGACGATAGGTCCGAGTGGACGAGCTAAAAAGAAAGCTGGCACAGCTGCCAAAGCTGCTAAGACTACCTGCACCAAGCCTGGCTGTTTGCGCTTCCGGGTAATCAGCCAGGTAAGCCAGGCAAAGCTAGCCGCAACAGTTGCGGGCACAACTAAATTAGTGCCGCAATGGGGGTGCACAGCCAGCTGGCGCTCCCCAGCCTTGAGGCGCCGTTCGGCTTCGAGGGCAGCACGCGTCACGATATCGGTAGGCAGGTCCACGTTCAAGTAAAATCCGCCTGCAAAGGAAACGCCGGACATGCGCAGGTTGTGGTATTTTTCGGCTAGCACCTGCAGGGTGGCATGCTCCAGGCTGTGGTTGCGGCGCGTGGCGCCCACGAGGGGGATTCGGTCTAAGAGGTTAGCTGCCATAGAAGATTACCTTTCATTATGCTCTTCGTAGATAATTCTTAGAAGGAATTATAGCATCAGGGGAGATTCGCAGAACTCATTTTACCGGGTTTATGAATCCTGTTCTGTCCTACGGTCAAATTCACTCGCTGGTCCTTTCAGGAGGCTCCGCACTGAGGACACCAGCGAGAACGATATGGCTCGGTACCCTACGGGCAGGCTGTGCACTCAGAGACCGGCGAGAACAAGAGGAGAACCTATTCTTTAAAATTGAATTCTAATGAACCACTTTTAAATCAGAGTTTTCGAGCAGTGCATTAGCCATCGCATCTCTGAGGGAGCGCGCTTCAAGCACCTCAATGCCAGACGGCCAGGGCTCGCCTGAACGCAAGCGTTTAGCGATGACAGCGCGCTTAAAGCCGAGCTTGGCAGCTTCCTTGAGGCGGGTGGGCATGTGATTGACCATGCGCAGCTCGCCGGAGAGCCCTACCTCCGCGATGAGCACGGTATCCGCACGCACGGCCACATCCCGCAGTGAAGAGGTAATCGCCGCTGCCACGGCTAAGTCTGCCGCCGGCTCGGAGATGCGCAGCCCGTTGACCACGTTGGTAAAGACGTCTTGCTCACCCAGAGGCAGCCCTAAGCGCCGCGTGAGCACTGCGGTGATCAGCAACAGGCGGTTAAAATCGATGCCGTTGGCGTTGCGGCGCGGGTTGCCAAAGTTGGATTGGGTGGTAAGCCCCTGGATTTCGACCAGCAGCGGGCGTGTGCCTTCCATAGTAACCGCGACAGCCGAGCCGGGCGCGTTGATCATGCGCTCAGCTAAGAACACCTCAGAAGGATTGCTGACTTCCACCATGCCTTTTTCCTGCATCTCGAAGACGCCAACCTCAGAGGTGGCACCGAAGCGGTTTTTCACCGAGCGCAGCAGCCGGTAGGACTGAAATTGCTCGCCTTCTAGGTAAAGCACGGTATCAACGATATGCTCCAAGACCCGCGGACCGGCAATTACTCCCTCTTTAGTCACATGCCCAATCAGGAACACGGTGATGCCCGTGGATTTAGCTAACTCCCGTAGGCGGGCGGTACACTCCCGCACCTGGGAGATCGAGCCGGCGGTAGACTCCATCTCTGGAAGTGTCATCGTTTGGATCGAATCCACAACGAGCAACGCCGGCTGGATTGTCTGAACATGTGTAAAGATTTGGGAGAGGTTGGTTTCGGTTACTAAGTAAAGTTTATCAGGGAGGTGAACTTTGCCGTCAGCGTCGCGTGGCGCCAAACGGTCGGCGCGCATCTTGATTTGGCGCTCGGATTCCTCCCCGGAGACGTACAATACAGTGTTTTCCTCGGCTAATTGCATCGCCATCTGCAAGGTTAGCGTCGATTTACCGATACCTGGGTCCCCGCCAATCAAGACGATCGAGCCGGGTACAATCCCTCCGCCCAGCACACGCGCAAATTCTTCCATCGCAACGGGCAGGCGGTCTTCCGCTTGTCCATCAATCTCACTGAGGCGGCGTGGCTGAGAAGACGCATTCAGCCCGCGTACATGGCGGGCTGAATGACTACTTTCGGGTTCGACGACTTCTTCGACCATTGAATCCCAGCTATCACAGGCTGGGCAGCGACCGAAGGGCTGTGAAGTTACCTTTCCGCAAACCTGACAGACATAGCGGCTATATGCTTTAGCCATAGTGTCCTCAGGCTCCTATCAGAGCCGGCGGCATTTCTTCTTCGGTTTCTGGTTTTTCAGCTTTAAGTACAATCTTACTTACCTTATCGCCATCGGCATCCAAGCTTTCTTCTAGGTCGATGAGGATATGATCGCCAGACTTAAAGGTTTTCGCCAGCAAGGCATCGGCTAAAGGCTCTTCCACCATTTGCTCGATTACGCGGCGAACCGGTCGGGCACCCATCTCAGGGTCAAAGCCTTCAGTGGCAAGGTAATCCAACGCTGCTTCAGTGGTGGTCAACGTCAGGTCGTAATCGGAGAGGCGATCAGCAACCTTCTGCAGCTCGAGGTTGACAATCTTGCGGATATCCTCTTGGTTGAGCGCACGGAAGACAACAACCGAATCCAAGCGGTTGATGAATTCCGGCCGGAAGGTGCGTTTGAGGGCGTCCATCAGCTTTTTGCGCATCTCCTCATAGCTGGATTGCTCTTCGAGCGCCTGGTCGACTTCTAGTGAAAAGCCCATGCTGGCTTGCCGCTTGATCAGGTCAGCACCGATGTTAGAGGTCATAATGATAATCGCATTGCGGAAATCGACCTTGTGCCCTTTGGCGTCGGTCAGGTGCCCTTCTTCCATAATTTGCAGCAAGAGCTGCAAGGCTTCAGGGTGTGCCTTTTCGACCTCATCGAAGACTACGATGCTATAAGGCTTGCGGCGGATGGCTTCCGTCAACTGACCGGCTTCTTCGTAGCCAACATATCCGGGCGGCGCCCCCACCAGGCGGCTGATGGTATGGCGTTCCATAAATTCAGACATGTCAATCTGGATCAAGGACTCTTCGCTGCCAAACATCAGGCGTGCTAAGGCTTTGGTCAGCTCCGTCTTGCCTACACCTGTTGGACCCAGGAACATGAATGAGCCTACGGGTCGGCGCGGATTCTTTAAACCAGCGCGTGCCCTTCGGACCGCTTTAGAAATGGTCTGAATGGCTTCTTCCTGCCCGATGATATGTTTAGAAAGCTCTTCTTCCATATGAAGCAAGCGTTCAGATTCTTCTGTAGCTAATTGCGTCAGCGGGATGCCAGTCCACATTGAAATGACTTCGCTGATATCCTCTGCGGTAACCGTCGGTGCATTGCTGCGATCCCAACCGTTTTGCATCTCCTGCAAACGGTCTTCCAGCATGCTCTGCCGATCAAGCAGTTCCTCGACGGCATCGTTATCACCTCTGGCGCGCGCTTCCTTGAGTTCTCTACGCAGCTCGCGCAGCTCCGCAATCAAGTCTTTGCTGTTTTCAGCAGATTGGCTCTTATACATGCGCACACGCGAAGCAGCCTCATCTACTAAATCAATTGCCTTATCTGGCAAGAAGCGGTCAGTCACATAGCGCGAAGAAAGCTTAGCCGCCGCTTCCAAGGCTTCATCGGATATATGCAAGCGATGATGCTCTTCATAGTTAGGGCGCAAGCCTTTGAGAATTTCTATTGTCTCTTCGACGGTAGGTTGATCGACCACGATGGGTTGGAAGCGCCGTTCGAGAGCGGCATCGCTTTCGATGCTTTTGCGGTATTCGTTCAGCGTGGTGGCACCAATCACCTGCAATTCCCCACGCGAAAGCGCCGGCTTGAGGATATTGGCAGCATCCACAGACGACCCAGCCGCGCCAGCGCCGACCAGCATGTGCACCTCATCGATAAACACAATGGCGCCGCTGCTCTTGAGCTCGTCAATCACGCGCTTGAGGCGTTCCTCGAACTGACCGCGGTACATCGTGCCCGCCACCAAAGAGCCCACATCCAACTGCACCACGCGTTTATTCAAGAGCAGTGCAGGCACGTCCCCCTCCACAATGCGCTGCGCCAAGCCCTCCACGATGGCAGTCTTGCCTACACCAGGCTCACCAATCAGGGCAGGGTTATTTTTTGTGCGCCGCGCAAGGATTTGGATGACGCGTTCGATTTCTTTCTGACGCCCGATGACAGGGTCCAGCTTGCCTGCTTCCGCTAAAGCTGTCAGGTCGGTAGCTAACTGGTCCACGAGCGGGGTCTTGCTTTCTTCTTTTTCCCGCTTGCGGGGAGTGCTTCTGCCCACAGTAAGTTGACTGCTCGGGCGCTCTGGCGAGGTCCGCAAAGTGCGGTCGGATTCCTCTTCTTCGTCTTGCTGGCTTTGTGAGATGACGCGATAAATCTGCCGGCGAATTTGTTGCGGCATAATACCTAACTCCGTAAGCACCTTCATACCCGGGAAGTCCAAATCGCGGCAGAGGGCGAGCAGCAGGTGTTCCGTGCCAACGGTACTTTGCTTACGTTCAGTGGCTTCTTTCAGTGCCAGCTCTAATACCTCTTGGGTGTCTCTACCTAAGGTCAGGTTCTCACTGCCAGTGCCAAATCCGGTTACTTCTTCAACTTTTTTACGGACGGTGGCTAAATCCAATCCAAGATCTTTTAAAACACGATTGGCAATCGTGCCTTCTTCTATCATCAAGCCAAGTAACAGGTGCTCGGTGCCGATGGTCTGCTTGCGCATGCGTTCGGCTTCAGATTGAGCGTGACTGAGTACCCGCTTGGCTTTTTGGGTAAATTGACTCATGCCAGCCATGGCAAACCTCCTTCTAAATCCTTTCACTCTTGTTCTGCGGTTCCCCCATAGGTTCATATTGTGCAGAACTTCTTAGCTGAAGAGATGGATTTTAGATTAATGTTTTCACCAAAGACTCTTCAGCTAATTAGATTCTACCAAATTAACCCCCAGCAGTCTTCCCTGTGCAAAGTCTATGACAAAACGTTAATAGAAACCCGAGCGTCGCTTAGTTTCTACCTCGGCCAGGCTTTGGCATAAGCCTGCAGAATGCGATCGCAAAGCGCGTTGAAGGCAGGGTCCACCCGCTGACGGGCTGGGTCAGCCATGTGCCAGGCAATAATTTCCTCAGCCCCGCGAGAGAAAGGCATGGTGCAGATGAAATCCGGTACGAGGCGCTTGACCTTGCTATTATCTAAGATAAAGCTGTGGGTTTTATCGCCGAGCAAGCTTTCGCCCCAAGCCTTATCGTAAGCAGCGATCAAGTCTGAAGGCACATGTACCAAGGTCGGCTTCACGCCAGCCGCAGCTGCCAAAATCTCGTGGATTTGGTTCCAGGTGAGCCACTCATCAGAGGTGATATGAAAAGCCTCGCCAATGGCATGCGCGTTGCCCATCAAGCCCACAAAGCCTTTAGCAAAATCATTAGCATGCGTGAGCGTCCAAAGTGAGGTGCCGTCGCCGTGCACAATCACAGGTTCACCACGCAGCATGCGGTCGATGGTGGTCCAGCCACCCTCGACCGGCACGTAAGGAGCGCTGTAGGTATGCGAAGGGCGCACGATCGTTATGGGGAATTTCTCCTCCCGGTAGGCGCGCACGAGGCGTTCCTCACAGGCGGCTTTATTGCGCGAATACTCCCAATAAGGGTTATCCAGCACCGTTGATTCTGTCACCGGCAAGATAGCCGGCGGGGTCTGATAAGCCGAGGCTGAGCTGATGAAGATATATTGCCCGGTGCGCCCGCGGAAGAGATCCAAGTCGGTTTCGATGTGCTCGGGGGTGAAAGCCACAAACTCAGCCACCACATCAAAGCTGCGGCTGCCAAGGGCTGCACGCACAGATTGTGGGTCGCGGATATTACCATTGACTACCTGAGCGCCATTAGGAACCGGACGCCCCGAAGTACCGCGATTGAGTAAGGTCACTTCTATGCCCCGCGCGAGGGCTAGCTCTACGCAAGCTGAGCTGATGTTACCTGTTCCACCAATAAACAATGCTTTCATGTATACCTCCAAATCGATCTATTCGCCCAAGCCATTTCCGGCTGAGTCATGGCAATCCTCTGCAAGTTCCACACCAACAGTGGGTAAGTCTTGCTGATGAACGAATATGTTTTTTAAGTCATTAAGTTGGGGTTTGGCAGCTAGCACCAGCATCAATACAACCAGCACAAAAAGCAGTGCCACCAAGAGGAAAGCTTTATGGATGCCGAGCCCATCTGCCAGCGTCCCTAAGCCAAAGGGGAGAAAGAAAATTGCCACGCCAGAGGCTAAGGTGGCGCGTGCGCCCGCCAACTGCTTTTGGCTGCCCGCAGCTTTGAGCGCGAGCGGCAGCAACGTCGTATAGAAATTCGCCACGCCTAAGCCCATGACAAAAAGCCCCGCCAGGCTCAGGGCGGTCTGTACTCCGGACCAAAAGGCAGCATACCCTGCCATTCCCAAGATTAATGAAATCAACAGCATTTTGCGCGCTGACCAACGCGCGATGAGCCGTGAGCCGGCAAAACGCCCTAAGATCATGCCAACGAGGAACAGGCTGACAGCTTGCGTGGCGGTGTTTTGGGCTAAACCCAGCACCTTAGCATTGAAATCCGCGCTCCAATAAACTGTGCAGAACTCGATGGCAATGCCAAACATCATTGCAAACCAAATTAGCCAATATCTGCCTGGAAGCTTACCAGAAGCTTGCGCTTCAGCTTCAATCGGAATGACGATTTGCTTTTGCTGCGCCTCTCTGGTGCTTAGCCATAACCACACGCCTAAAGCCGAGGAAATCCCAGCGGCAGCCAGAATTGCCATCCGCCAACCGACTGCCTGGCTTGCCAGCGCCCCCACTAGTAGCGGCGCTGCTGCCGCAAAGATGGAGCAGATGGTGTTGGCTTCGGTAATGCCCACTGAACTGTGGCTGCCCATTTCCTGCTCAAGGATGAGTGGATACATCGAAAGGATCCAGGTGCCCAGGCAGCCCATTAAGAAGAGCCCAAAGATGGTCACAGCCGGCTGCCTTCCCCAGGTTAAAATGAGCCCGCCCACGCCTAAGCCCAGGGAGCCAATTGCCATCACACGCCACGGTGCGAGCTGGCGAATGAACGGACCAGCGAACAGCCCCGTCACAAGCACACCGGCGGCAAAAGCAGAGAAATGCAGGCTGCTTTCGGTATAGGTGAGCTGAAATTCCTCGCGCAAATAGCCGGTGATCGGCCCCGGAAGGTTGAGCATATAGACATACAGCGAAAGCAACAGGTAAACCAGCCAAGTTTCTGGTGTGCGAATGATAGAAGCATGATGCTGAGACACGAGATGAGACTTTCTATGCAGAGGGTTTTTCCTCAGGTGTTGTGGGTTCTTCGGTTTTTATTATCGGTTGAGCTTTTACGGGCTGTTGAGGTGTGGAGGGAATGGTAGCAGCCGAGCCTGCCTCCTCTTCTGCCATAGCCCTCAGGCGCGCGGTCAGCCGCAGCCCAACCACCGGGAAGACCAGCAGGTTGATGAGCAGACCAATGCCTAAGGCAAAGGTGGCACCATCCGGTCCGCCTAGGTAGAAGCCAATAAGCGAGCTGATAAAGAGCACCAAAAGTGCCACGACGAGGTAAACCAGCATACCTTTGATAGCCACACTACGCCGCGGGTTAACCTGTTTTGGAGGTTTCATTTCTTTATTATATCGCCCCAACAGCTTCACTCTGCCAGCAGATAAGCTAATACCCACTGAGTTGTAGCCAGCAGCGCGTCGTGATGGGTGCGCTCGTAATGGTGCGAGCTATCCACGCCCGGCCCGATGAGCACTGCGGCAGCTGGTCCACCAGCATGCCAATACGCAGTAGCATCCGAGCCATAGTTGGGATAAATATCTACCTTATAGGGGATCCCATAGGCTTCAGCTAAGCCGCGCAGCTTTTGGCTCAAGCCGGCGTGATACGGTCCGCCGCTATCCT
>BAABOD010000046.1:0-9972 GCA_040371255.1 Anaerolineaceae bacterium
CCTCGGCTAATTCAGGCAGCAGCTGGTAGAGGTAAAGCAGGCGCACGCTGCCATCCGCGCTCTCGGTCCATTCGCCGGGCAGCTCCGGCGCTTGCAAGCTTAGCTGAGCTGCTACCTGGGTAAGAATATGCCAGCCGGCACCGTCATCCTGACGGTCACGGTTGCCGTAGGCGATCACCAAGGTTTTTGGGTTCATTGCGGTGGTCATAAAAAAGCCTCCCTTGAATCATACCAAAAAGGGAGGCAGGTTTCCTTTGGATTTGCTTAGCGCTTTATCACCCGTAACAGATTCCCGTGCGGATCGTAGACGCTCACTTCCATAGGCATGCTGCCAACAGCGTGTGTGGAGCAGGAAAGGCAGGGGTCATGTGCGCGTATCGCGTGCTCGACGCGGTTGAGCATGCCTTCGCTGATATCCGGGCCGTGCACGTAGGTTTTAGCAACATCGTCTACAGCTTTGCTCATGGCATAGTTATTATGCCCGGTGGCGACGATCAAATTGGCTTTGCTGATTTGACCATAGGCATTGATCCAATAATGGTGGATCAGTGTTCCACGCGGCGCTTCGATCACGCCGACGCCTTGTTCGCGCGGCTCTTGATGGGCGTTGATGATATCGGTACTGAGGATATCAGGATCCTCGAGTAATATTCGTGCACGCTCAGCGGCGAAAAGTGTCTCGATCAGGCGGGCGTAGTGATAGTGCAGCGTGTTTTCGACCGGCAAGCCGTGATTGAGTGCTTTGAAGCGTTGAAATTCAGCATTAGCTAACGGCGTGTCGATTTGGTCAACTGCATTGAGCCGCCCCAGCGGGCCCACACGATAAACGCCTTCGGGATAGCCCAGCTTCTTATAGTAGGGGAATTTGAGATAAGACCATGGCTCCACGTGCTCGGCGATGTAATCCAGGTAGGATTGCGGGTCGAACTTTTCGAGCTCCTGTCCATCCCGACCCATGAGGCGGATCTTGCCATCATACAGCTCTAAGCTGTTTTGCGGTGTCACTAGGCTCATATAGCCGGTGGGGAAAACAGCAAATTCTCGAATGGTTTCCAGGTTTGCTTCTACCCAGCGGGTGGCAATCTGCAATCCAGTCTGAATGGTGGCAATTTGTTCATCCAACTGTGCGAGCAGGCGGTCGCGCGATTCTGCGTTGAATGCATGGCTCACGCCGCCTGGTATAGCAAAGGTGGGGTGAATGCTGCGCTCACCCAGCTCGCTAATGATAGATTGGCCAAATTTGCGCAGGCGCACAGCTTTGAGGGTAAGCTCGGGGTCGGCTTGCACCAGTCCAACTACATTACGCGTAGCCGGGTCATGGTCAAAGCCGAGGATCAAGTCCGGTCCGGCTAACTCGAAGAAGTGCATGCCGTGGCTCTGAATCACCTGACCCATGTGCATGAGCTCGCGCAAAAGCGCAGCTGGCTTGGGAGGCGGGCAGCCGAGAACAGCATCGCCTGCCTTTGCAGCAGCTAAGTGATGGCTCACCGGGCAAATACCGCATATCCGTGGGGTGATTTGGGGCATTTCCTGCACCAACCGACCTTCGCAGAATTTTTCGAAGCCGCGGAATTCATTCACATGAAAGTAAGCATGCTCCACCGAGCCATCTTCTTTCAGATGAATGGTCACTTTGGCGTGCCCCTCGATGCGGGTTACGGGTTCAATTGTTATTTTTTGGGCAGTCATCTGTCCTCCTAATGCCAGTCGTTATAGTCGCCAGAGACTTCGGGAATTCTGCCCTGAGCGAGCTCGGAAAGTACATAGAAAATTGCATCAGCACTGGGTGCGCAACCTGGCAAAAATACATCCACCTTCACCACGTCACTTACCGGACGGACGTGCACCATCTGGGCAAGCTCGGGGTCATCCGGAATTTTGCCGCTTGCGTCGGTGCTTTCAGTTTGCACGTAAGCGCGTTCGAGCGCAGCTTGGTCGCCTGTGAAGTTGCGCATAGCCGGCACGCCGCCAAAGACGGCGCAATCGCCGAGTGCCACTAAGATCTTGCAACGTTCACGCATACGCTTGGCCACTTCTTCGTTGTAGGTGTTGCTGATCCCGCCTTCCAGGATGCCCACGTCCACGCCGTCTTCGTCAGGCTCTTTCAGGTCTGTTATGGGCGTGGCGCGCAGGTCAACCAGTTTGAGCAGCTCCACAATGCGCTCGTCCATATCCAAGAAGGACATGTGGCAGCCAGCGCAGCCTGCCAACCAATCTGATGCTACTTTAGGTTTTGCCATGGTTTAACCTCTCTTTACTCACATTTTCAGCTGAACGGAAATTGGCTCGGCGGTCAGCGCTTCTTTCCAGGTTTTCACACTCTTCAAACCCACCAAGTCTGCTAAGGCGTTAATCACTTCTAATGAAGAGCGAACACCTTCTGGTGCAATCAAGGCAGGTTTACTCTCTTGCAGTCGGCCGTCCGTACTCAGGTAGTGCCCGCTTTCTTCTGCCCACATCGTTGCTGGCAGGATTACATCTGCCCGTTCTGTGAGCACTGAAGGATAGCTTGCATACACTATTAATGAAGGTATCCCTTCGCAGCGCTCAACGAGCACATCGTTAGGGGTTTCATCACCGAGTGCTATGAGCGCTGTCTCGATGGGCTTGTTATCTGGCTCGACTTTATAATGCAATTGTGCCGCTGCTAAGCTGTTGGCTTTGCCTTTGATAATCAGGATGGGGATATTTTCGCCCTGAGCAAAAAGTGCTAAGTGTAACAAAGCCTCGTAGTTTTCCTCCGTGGTGAAGTCACCCCCGACGACGATTACAGGATGCTCAGCTTCCGTCAGCACTTGTGCTGCTTTACGCAAGCTCTTTTCATCCATGCTCGTTTTTTCCAGAATGGAAGCTAATTTTTTCTCGGAGTATTTTTGGTTAATTTGCAAATGAATGAGGCGTGCAAGCATAAACCCGTCTACAAAATCGAGATATTGACCCTCTTGGAGTTTCAGCCTCACAGCCGAATAGGGGTAAAGTCCATTGGGCTGTTCTGAAACCGTAATAAGCTGTGTGCCGCCCCAATTCTGGCGTTTGAGGAAAAATCCAGCCACTTGGTGGTCCGTTTGGAGGTCAATACCGATTATAAGGGCTGCATCCACCGCTTTGAGGGCATTTAAGTCAGATTCAAAGGGTTCATCGAGATCGTCAGCGAGCCTGGTACTGCATAACGCAGCTTCGTCATCTTCCGTCAGGTAAATTCGTGTGCATTTAAAACCAGTTTGGAAAAGTTCAGACGTGTTCGTTAATGTTTCTAGGGGCAGGCGGGCTGAAACGAAAGCAGCCTTGCTCTCAGGCGAGCCTGTTTGCAGCTTTTCAGCAGCTACACTTAGCGCTTCCTCCCACGTGGTTGGCTCGAGCTTGCCATTTTTACGGATGAGCGGCGTGGTGAAGCGCTTGTAACCAATTTCCAGTGGTTCGTAGCGCCCTTGCTTGCAGAGCAAGCCTTCGTTCATGGGAGAATCCCAGATGCCCTCGATGCGTACGAGGTGGTTATCGCGTGTGAGCACATCGCGCTCGCAGCCCAAGCTGCAGTCAGTGCAGACTGAAACTGTATGGGCAAGGTCGGTTTCGCGCCCAAGGTAAGCGCTGCGGCGGTCCATCAATGCACCGGTGGGGCAAATCTGCACACAAGCGCCACAGGAGACGCAGGAGCTTTCACCCAAGGGCACGCCAAAATCCGCCACTAAGATGCTGCTTGCGCCGCGGTCTTCAAAGCCTAAGGTAAAGTTGCCTACCTTCTCCCCGCATACGCGCACACAGCGCCGGCAAAGGATGCAGCGATTGTTCTCTTGGAAGATATACGGATGTGAGGCATCCACCGCATAAGGCTTATAGTCAGGCGTGAGCGGCCAATGGGTGAGTCCCTGTTCATAAGCTGCGGCTTGCAACTCGCAATCACCGTCGGTTTCTTGGCAATACATGCAGAAATGATTGCGCTCGCTAAAGAGCATTGCAAGCACAAACTTGCGTGCCTCCTGCGTTTTGGGCGTATTAGTATGCACGACCATGTTGTTGTTCACTGGCAGCGTGCAGCTAGGTTGCAGGATGCGTGCTCCTTCTACCTCCACCATACACAGCCGGCAGCCACCGTAGGGAATTAAACTGGGGTGATAGCATAAGCGCGGAATTTTGATCCCGGCTGCTTCGGCTGCTTCCAGTACGGTGGTGCCTTCTGGAACTTCTACTTGAATACCGTCAATTGTGAGTGTAATCATAAATCTCGCTCCATCTCATTGTGTGTTAAACCAAGGCAGGAATGCTCAAGGAGCAAGCGCCTGCTGGACAAACATTTAAGCGAATATGCGCTTCCACTTCGTCGCGGAAACGGTAGAGCATATCCCGCAAAGGAACAGCCGCCGTCTGACCGAGCCCGCAGTTAGAGAGTTCGTTTAGTTGGAAGCTGATTTGCTCTAAGGTTTTCAGATCTTCCATTTTGCCTTTGCCTTGGCAGATTGCAGAAAGGATTTGATAAGCTTTCTCAGTGCCTACCCGGCAAGGAGAGCATTTCCCACAGCATTCCTTGCGGAAAAAGTTGAGCAGAACTCGCGCCAGGTCTACGACGCAAACCTCGTCGTTGCAAATCAGCAGCGCTCCGCTGCCCAAAGCCACACCAGCCTTAGCGAAAGAGGCAAAATCCATGGGTGTATCCTGCAAGCTGGAAGGGATAATTGACCCGCCAGAGCCGCCAGTTTGCGCCATCTTGAAATAACCATTCTTCATCCCCTTCCCGTAGAGGGTGATGATTTCGCGTAAGGTGATGCCCATAGGGACTTCGATCAATCCAGTGACATTCAGGTTGCCTAAAATAGTGTAAACCTTGGTACCTGGGCTGGTGGCAGTGCCAAAGGAGCGGAACCAATCCGATCCGTTGAGGATGATGGGGGCAATATTAGCCAGGGTCTCCACGTTATTCACTAAGGTGGGCTTGCCCCACAATCCTTCAGTCGTGGGGTAAGGCGGGCGGGAGCGCGGCTCACCGCGCTTGCCTTCGATAGATTCGATCAGGGCAGTTTCTTCACCGCAGATATAAGCGCCCGCGCCTGTATGAATGTGCACATCGAAGGCGAAACCAGAACCCATAATGTCCTCACCCAGCAAACCAAATTGCTTCGCTTGGGCGATGGCATTTTCCATGCGCTCAACCGCAAGTTGGTATTCCCCGCGGATATAGATGTAGCCCTCACTAGCGCCAACAGCGTAACCTGCGATGAGCATACCTTCGATGATGCGGTGCGGATCACCCTCCAAGATCAGGCGGTCCTTGAATGTACCTGGCTCGCTTTCATCAGCATTGCAGACAACATATTTTTGATGCCCATAAGCCTTGCGCACAAAGCTCCATTTAAGCCCGGCGGGGAAACCCGCTCCACCGCGGCCTTGAAGTCCGGAGGCTTTAATTTGGTTAATGACTTCTTCCGGAGCCAATTCCAAAGCAATACCGAGTGCCTGGTAGCCATCGTGGGCAATGTAATCTTCGATGTTGTTGGGGTCGATTTGCCCAACGTTCTTAAGCACGATGCGGTTTTCAGCTGGCAATGATCCTTTGCGGGTATAGACCCAGGCAATACGCCCGGAGAGGTCGTAGGACGGGGCAAGCTTTTCCTCGACGATACGACCTTTATATAAATGCTCTTCAATGATGAGAGGGACATCTTGGGGCGAAACGGGGCCATAAATAACCGCTTCCGGGTAAATAATTACTAAAGGTAAGGAAAAACAATGTCCCACATCCTCAATCAGCGAAAGAGAAACTTCATCTTGCAATCCGTATCGATGCAATTCTTCCCGGAAAACTTGCTCGATGCGATCGGCTCCTTGCTGAATGCTTAGCAGGTCATGGGAGATCAAAACCATAGAGCGAATAACTTTCATGGCATTCTCCTAATCGTACCGGCTGAGGATATGAGGGATCTGCTCGGGTTCCAGGTTACCGTAGAGATCAGTATCCACAAGCATCACTGGTCCAATGCCACACACACCCAGACAGCTGGTGGTGAGAAATGTCCAGCGGTTGTCTGGGGTAGTTTCACCCGGTTCGATATCCAGAGCCTTCTTCAAGGCTTCCAATATTTGCCTGCCTCCGACCACATGGCAGGGGGCGCTTTCACAAAATTGGATTACATGCTTTCCGCGCGGTTGCGTGGAAAGCATACGATAAAACGTAGCCACGGATTGAATTTCTGAGCAGGGGAGCTGCATCCGAGCCGAGAGCTGCTTAATTGCCTCCGGGGAGATAAAACCTAACTCATCCATCACAGCTTTCAAAATCGGGATCAGTTCTGAGCGGGATGTACCATGTGATTCCACAATTGTGGTGATCACTGCGGTGGTTTTCTCATCCGCTATGACCTGATTTTCCATTGGAACCTCTTCCTTTCTTTAGGGCTAGAACTTAATTGACAGTAATGGCACCAAAAGCGCAGAGTTGATAACAAATGCCGCACTTGATGCACAGGTCTGGGTCAATATGATGCGTTTGTTTTCGTTCGCCTGTGATCGCATTAGCAGGGCAGTTGCGCGCACAAACTGTGCAGCCTGTGCAGATGCCATCCATTATTTCGTATTTAATCAATGCGCGGCAAACATGCGCCGGGCAGCGTTTTTCGTAAATATGGGCTTCGTATTCATCCAGAAAATAGGTGAGGGTAGAGACTACTGGGTTTGGCGCGCCTTGACCAAGACCGCAAAGGCTGTTTTCTTTGATATTAGTGCATAGCATCTTCAGCGTTTCGATGTCGTCATCTTTACCCTTGCCTGCACAAATGTCTTGCAGAATCTCCAAAATGCGGCGGGTGCCAACACGGCAAGGGACACACTTGCCGCAGGATTCTTCCTGAATGAATTCCATAAAAAAGCGGGCAATATCCACCATGCAGGTGCCTTCGTCCATCACGATCATGCCGCCAGAGCCCATGATGGAACCTACCTGGCCAAGCGTTTCGTAGTCTACTGGCAGATCAAGCAGAGATTCTGGGATACATCCGCCCATGGGTCCGCCTGTTTGCACAGCCTTGAATTTTTTCTCCCCTTTGATGCCATTGCCTACATCGAAAACGATTTCACGCAAGGTGATGCCAAAAGGAACTTCGATGAGACCGGTATTTTTCACGTCGCCAGCGAGAGCAAATGTTTTAGTCCCTTTGCTTTTCTCCGTGCCCATGCTGGCAAACCATTCGGCACCCTTGAGGATAATTTGGGGCACATTGGCATAAGTTTCTACATTGTTAATGTTCGTGGGCTTGCCCCACAACCCTTTTTGTGCTGGGAAGGGCGGTCTTACGCGCGGTTCACCGCGCCCGCCTTCAATAGAAGCCATTAGTGCAGTTTCCTCACCGCAAACGAAAGCACCAGCGCCCATCCGCATTTCTAAGTCGAAGCTGAAGCCGGAGCCTAAAATGTTTTCCCCCAGCAAACCCAAGGTACGGGCTTGTTTCATCGCTAGGTTCATCGTGCTCACTGCAATGGGGTATTCCGCGCGGCAATAGACATAACCCTGGCTGGCGCCAATAGCGTAGGCAGCAATGATCATGCCCTCAATCACCGAGTGGGGGTCGCCCTCCAGCACACGCCGGTTCATGAAGGCACCTGGATCACCTTCATCTGCATTGCAGACAATGTATTTAATATCTCCAGGTGCCTGTCTTGCAAAGCGCCATTTGAGCCCGGTGGGGAAGCCGGCACCACCGCGCCCGCGCAGCTTTGCATCCAGCACTTCCTGAATGACTTCTTCAGGCGTCATCTCGGTGAGCACCTTGCCGAGCGCCATATAGCCGTCATTAGCGATGTAATCTTCGATATTGAGCGGATCAACCACGCCAACATTGCGCAGCACCACACGGACTTCCTTTGCCTTGGGAGCTGCCAATTCTTCATCAACGGGTCGCACCATTGGGACAGCATAATCCTGCAGGATGCGCCCTTTGATAAAATGCTCTTCAACTAATTTGGGAAGGATTTCTTTATTCAGATTGATGTAGTGCGTTCCCTCCGGATAGACGACCATGTCTGGACCTTCGGTTTGGGGATCACCTAAGCGCGGGGTTTCCAAAACGCGCACCTCATCGATCAAGCCTTGTTTAATCAGCTCATCGTGGAGCGCGTCGATGATTTCGTATGCCCGTTTTTCCACACAAATCGGATCAACGGAGACCAGCACTGTAGATCTGTAAAAAGCCATTTTTTACCTTCCTATACGTGTTCTAATTTCGAATAGCACTTTTGCAATGCAAGCTATATGTTTACTAAGTATTCAGTAACAACTTGACCATTAACCACATGTTTTTCCATGATTGTGATGGCTTTTTCGGGTGAGACGTGCCCATAAGTTACCATTTCTTTATCCGGTAAAATTACCTGCACAACTGGCTCGAAGGAATCGATCCCGATGTTGCCGGTTTGCCGGATAATGACATTATCCAAGTTGTGCTCTTCCACAAATTTTAGGATAGCTTTGAGCGTCTCCCGCGCGCCGGCTGCGATGCCGACGGTGCCCATACCAACGATGATTTCAGTCTTACCGCTGGCTGATTTCAACTCTTGTTTGCGTTGCGCTTCTTCGCGCATTTTCTTGAGATCTTCAAGAGATTTTATCGTAACCATATCATTCTCCTTTTATATCAACTCTAAAGCATTAACGCCTTCAGAAAAAATGGAGCGCAGATAGCGGATTACCTCTGGGTTGCAAAGAGGCAAATCGCCTAACTCTCTTTTTAAGTCTTGATCGTCGAAATAAAACTCTTTGCCATCTTTTTTAATCCAGAAAATCCAGTGCACTTCAGGTGTACCAACTTCTAAGGTTAATAAAGTATCTACTAAATCGCCGAGAGGCATGCGGTCAATATGGCTGAGCTGAAAACGCACTTCAACCGTCGTGCCATTCCCTTCTTCAGAGCTTATGGAAAGCGACCCGTTACAAGCCTCAGCAGCCGCTTTAAGTAACGGTAGACCTAAGCCTACCTTCCGTTCGGTACGGCTCGTCACAAAGGGGTCTGTAACCATTGTAATCATCTCTGGGCTCAAGCCTTTTCCATTATCTGTAATCCTGACCAAAAGTGTGTCTGTTGTTTGGTCTTCTTCTATCTCGATTTTTATCGTTGTTGCACCAGCAGAGACGCTATTGGCGGCTAAATCGAGGATGTGTAAAGAAATCTCTCTCAATGAACCGCCTCTTTCGCTTGGATTTCTTGGATGACGCGGGGAAATCGATTCGGTTGAACCTTACCTTGAATATTATCGTCTACGACGATTACTGGAGCTTGGCTGCAAGCGCCTACGCACCGGCAAACCTCTAACGTGATTAATCCATCCGGAGTGGTATTCCCTGGCTCGATGCCTAAAAGCTGCTTCGCTTTCTCGATGATTTGGTCAATCCCGCCAACATAACATGCGGTGCCTAAGCAGAATTTAATTGTATGCTTACCTCGCGGCTCAGTGGTAAAGAAAGAGTAAAAGGATACAACACCATGCACCTTGCTCACGGGCACGCCGAGAGCTTGGGCAATGTATGCTTGCATTGGTTTGGAGATAAATCCAATTTCTTGTTGCACTTGATTGAGCACAACCATGGTGGCGCCGTCTTTGTGGGCATTTTGGGCAATGATTTCGTCAATAATACGCTTCTGTTGTGGGTTTTCGAGGGGATTTTGGGTGTTCGTGTTTTCCATTAAGACTAAAATTCTCCTTACCGCTGCATTAGACAATAATTATTGTGAAAATAATCGCAATCAGTTTAATCCAGGAATGGATTGCGGTCAACCCCGCGTGTTAGTTCTGTAAGAGCAACATAATAATGTCCTAATGTAGCAAAATAGAAATGTCCTAATCAAGATTCGGAGCTATGAAATCGTCGCTCATTATTCCGAGTTTTTCAAAGGAACGATAAAATCATGACGAACAGCATAATAGCAGCCTTTCCCCTCTTACTCCCCTTCCTGTTACTGTACAATCTGGCATAAGGCACGGAAATGGGGT
>BAABOD010000047.1:0-9931 GCA_040371255.1 Anaerolineaceae bacterium
GCATTGCTCAATCTGGTGGCGAATCGCCAGTAAGGTGTCTGCAGCATCCATAAAATTCTCCGAAGTGCAATTTTACACCTAAAACATGGCTTTATGGCGTGATTTAAGCCTTTTCTAAGGCTTTGAGCACATGTGGATCAAGCGCGTCGAGGGTAAGCAGCAAGGCATCTTCATGCGTATCCTCGTAATAGCCAGGGCGCAAGCCGACAGGTTGATAGCCCAATCCATAATATAGATGCAGTGCTGCCGTATTGCTGACTCGCACCTCCAAGATTGATTTGCGCGCGCCTGCTTCCCATGCCAGCCGTAGAGCTGAAGCTAACAAACGCCGCCCAACGCCCCTGCCACGCTCTTGGGGTGCGACAGCTAATGTGGCTACCTCAGCCATATCGGCAATTAGCCAGACCACCACCATACCAACGATTTGCGGCTCAGATCCTGCTTCGTCCAATTCCGCCACCAAGCAGATGCTAGTTGAATCGGGGCGCAGCTCATAGCGAAATGAGTCTTCCGGCCAGGGGGTGCGGAAGCATGCGCGATCAAGCGCCTCCACCTGGGGCAAATCAGCTAAGGTCATTCGGCGCAAATGTACCTGGGGAGCTTTTGGGCTCATAAATCGGGGACGTTGCTAAGGGTGTGCACGTAAATGGGTGAAAGGGTCACTACATCATCTGCCTTGCCGGATTGCAGGCGCTGCCAAGCCATCTCGGCGAGCACTGCCGGGCGGCGCAAGCCCTGCGCTGGGCTGCACAGCCGTGCGGTTATCCATTTGCGCCCAAGAATGCGGCGTTCTTCTACGCCCATTTCACCACAAATGTAAACTGGAGACTTAATCGTCGCAGCGATCTCGCTTGGGCTGGAGACCTGCACGGAGCCTTCCTGCACCCATTGTTTATCTTGGTTGATATAACGCGCCCAGGCAAAACGCCCGCGCCCAACTTGGAGGAGAGCAATCATCGGGCGGCGTAGAAGTGGCTGCCCCGCAGCTAAGATATCCAGCGAAGGAAAACCAGCCACGGGGATATCTAAGGCTAAGGCTAAGCCTTTGCACACACTCATGCCAATGCGCAATCCGGTAAAAGAGCCTGGTCCCAGGGCAATACCTAAACCGCTCAAATCTTTCCGGCGGACTTGTGTTCGGGTGAGCATTTCTTCAATTGCCGGGACAAGCTCGGTGGTGTGGTAGCTTTGGCTGCGCCAAGTTTGTTCACTCAGGATTTGTGCCCCGTCAAAAAGGGCTAACCCAATCCAATTGGTGGAAGTGTCAATTGCCAAAAGCATCAAAAGGCTCCAAAGACTAATATTTTTAGGTTTTTAGCTAATTCTTGGTAAGGCTCGCCTTGTGGAATGATGGTGAGATTCCGGCGTTCTTCGGCAATCCAACGCATTTGGATCCATAGATTCTCTTCTGGCAGGTTGGATTTGATGCGCTCTGCCCATTCCAAAACCAAGATGCCATTGGCGAGCAGGTTGGGCAAATCCAATATCGCCACATCCTCAGGGGAATCGGAAAGCCGGTAGGCATCGGCGTGGTATAGATGCTGCCCGTTAGGGTGGCGGTAATCATTCATGATAACAAAAGTCGGACTGGAGACACGGTCAGCTGAACCCCAACCTTGCGCAATGCCTTGCACCAATGTGGTTTTGCCCGAGCCTAAGTCGCCTTCTAAGCAGATGATATGCCCAGGTTTGAGCAAGCTGCCTAAACGAATGCCCACGCGACGGGTCTGTTCGGGGCTATGCGAGAAAAATTCAAAGGTGTTTGGGCTCAAAATTGGCATATTCTTCGCTTAGATTAATGTGATCTGATTATACATCAGCAAGTAAAAGGTTTGCGAACTGGTAGGTTGAAGTTAACTGCTAATCGCGTTTCAGCTGTTCTTAGTGCCGGAGTTTTCTGGTGGTTGAACTTTTGGAAGGTAAGTCTTCATGCGGCGGGCTAACTCCCGGCGAGTGAGCAAGACGCGATGCCCGCAAGTGAGGCACACCAAGCCAATATCCGCACCTAAGCGCACGATTTCCCACTCATATCCGCCGCAAGGGTGAGCTTTACGCAGGCGGACATGATCCCCAAGGTTTATTTCTGGCAGCATAAAGCCATTATACCTTCTGCACTGAAGTCAAAGTGCGGTTTTCGCCCATGTTATAATCCCTACCAGGTGAGAGCATGCTCGACCTTAGTTCATCAGTCCTTATTTCCCGCATCCTAACCCTGCTGATTGCTTTTACAGCCCACGAATATGCACACGGCCGCATCGCTGAGCTTTATGGGGATGACACTCCGCGTTTGGCAGGCAGGCTCACCCTCAACCCGCTTAGCCACCTTGATCCAATTGGCACGCTGCTGCTTATTCTGTTCGGCTTCGGTTGGGCTAAGCCTGTTCCAATAAACCCCGAAGTCATCCGCCGTAAAAGCAAGGCTGGTGTAATGGTTGTTTCTTTAGCAGGGCCATTTTCTAACTTCTTTCTGGCATTGGTTGGAGCCATACCTTTACGCTTTTTGGGGGTTTCTCCTTTTGCCAGCAATACTACGAACATTTTCCCCACGCTAGGTCAGTTCTTAGTAGAATTTATTTTCCTCAACCTCACGCTATGGCTCTTTAATTTGCTTCCTTTTGCCCCCTTAGACGGCGAAAAAGTGCTCGAGTATTTGCTGCCAGAGAGTGCTCAGCCAGCCCTTGCGAGCATTCGACCCTATGGCATCTTTATCCTCCTGGCGCTAATTTACATCACGCCTTTATTAGGCTTTGATCTGTTTGCGAACTTGATTGGTGTCCCGGTGTTGAACATCACCCGCTTTCTGATTGGTATTTAATGGCGAGCAATGAACTATTATTGTTACTTAGTAGAATGCGCTAATGGCGCCTACTACACTGGCTGGACAGTTGACCCTGCCAGGCGCTTAAAGCAGCATAATGCCGGCAAAGGAGCACGTTACACCCGTTTATATGGACCGGTGCGTTTGGTTTATGTAGAGGCTGTGCCAGATCGGAAAGCGGCGCTTAAGCGTGAGGCGGAAATCAAGAAGATGAAGCACACGGGCAAAACCAACCTAATTGCCCAAACAGAACAAAACTTAGTTGATCGGTTTGCCATTGACGCTGCAGAAAACTAATGCATACGGCGTGCGCTGATAACCAACAAAATCACCCCTGCCAGCACTAATGCTACCAAACCGAAGCCGACGTAACGCGTTGGACCTGTAAAAATGCGCTCGAAAATGCCTGGTCCTGGCGTAGGCGTGACGGTTGGCGTAGCTGTGATGAAGGGCGTCAGGGTGGGCAAAGGCGTAAGCGAAGGGCGCAGCGTCGCTGTTGGAACCTGTACTGTACCGCTGGTCAGTGCGGGTTGCGGGGAGGTGGCTTGCCGAATAACCAGCACCTGACCGGGCTGAATGACACTCTCGGCGGTGAGCCCATTGAGCGCTAGCAGCTCATCCAAGGTGATACCGTACGCCTCAGCAATGGTGATCAGAAACTCCCCTTCTTTAACTGTGTGAGAAATGCTGCCATCTGGAGCTGGAGTAGAAAGCGTTAGTCCAAAAGGATTGCTGCCTGTCGTTGGGCTGGGTTGCTGCTCTTGCCCAGCAGCCCGTGCCCAAGCAGGCAGTAAGTAGAAATTGCTAGATAAAATGACCGCTATAAGCACTGCCAACAAAGGGAGCGCAAACTTGGCTTGAGGATTTTTCATTTGGAAAGCCTTTACTTTATGCTCAAGCAGTATAGCACAGCTGCGTAACTTTAGAGCTCGCAGGAACATTTCATGCATGATGCCGTCTATGTAAATGAAGCAACGTTATACCCTCAGCACGAACAAGCCTCTTGAGGCACAGTTCTCGCTATAATAACTAAATGATATCGTTGCCTGAAGGGAATTTATAAATACAGGGTTAATCAGAGGCGTATGCAAACAGAAAACGGATCATCAAAAATTCATCTTGGCACGCAATTTATTTTTATCGTGGTAACTGGGCTGCTTTTGGCTGCTATTGGAGGCGTAGGTTACGTCTATGCGTTTGAATCGTGGTATGCCGAGACGATTTATCCTGGCGTAAGCGTAGCAGGCGTGGATCTTTCCGGGCTGACCGAGGAAGAAGCGCGCGAAAAGTTGGAAAAAACGCTTACCTACCCAGAGCAGGGCAAAATCCTCTTTATTTACGGTGATAAACGCTGGCTCTATGCCCCACAACAATTAGGTTTCAGCTTGGATGCAGCCCAGAGCGCACAGCAAGCTTTTGCTGTGGGCAGAGAAGGCAGCCTCAGCGAAAACCTTTCTGTGCAGATGACTGCCGCACAGCAAGGCGTAAACTTAGCGCCTGTGGTGCAATATGACCAACGGCAAGCTTATGCCGTCCTGCAAACACTTGCCAGCCAGGTCGATACGCCTGTGGTGGAAGCGGCTCTTAGCCTCAATGGCACGGATGTGGTTATCACGCCGGGTCAGGTTGGCCGCCAAGTTGACTTGGACGCCACCCTAAAGGCGCTTGACGAATTGCTTTATGGGCAGCGAGAAGGAGCTGTACCCTTGGTTGTGGTGGAGCAGCAGCCGCAGATTATGGATGCAACGGCAGCCGGCGAGTTTGCCCAGCAGATCCTCAGTGAGGCATTGGTGCTCAGCTTGCCTGAGGGTAATCAATCGGCTGGTCCTTGGCGTATTGAGCCTGAGGACCTGGCTAAGCTGATTGTTATCGAGCGCCAAGACAATGGCACTTCGGCAGCATATCAAGTTTCGGTGAACCAGCAAGCCATGAGCAATTACCTGAGCAGCTTAGCACCCGTGGTGCATTCAGAGCCAGTGAATGCACGTTTCATCTTCAATGATGATACCCGCCAATTAGACCTGCTCCAGCCTATGGTCGTGGGACAAGACCTCAATATCCCAGCGAGTTTGGAAGCTATCAACACAGCACTGGGAGCAGGTGAACATACGGTTACCTTAGTACTGGATGCAATTGATCCGCCGGTAAAGGATGACGCTACCGCTGAGAGCTTAGGCATTACTGAACTGGTAAGCATGGAAACCTCCTATTTTTATGGCTCCGATCCAGGCAGAGTGCAAAATATCACTTTAGCCTCTCAGGCTTACCACGGGCTGCTGGTTGCGCCTGGAGAAACTTTCTCGATGGCGAGCTACCTAACCGATATCAGCCTGGAGAACGGTTATGCTGAAGCCCCCATTATCTACGGCAACGAGACTATTCAAGGCGTGGGCGGCGGGGTGTGTCAGGTGAGCACTACGCTTTTCCGCACGGCTTTTTATGGCGGCTTCCCCATTGTGGAGCGGCACGCGCATGCTTACCGCGTAGGTTATTATGAACAATCAGCGGATGGCAGCCGTAACCCAAACCTTGCCGGCTTAGACGCCACGGTTTACTTCCCGCTGGTAGATCTTAAATTTGTCAATGACACGCCTTACTGGTTGTTGATGGAGACGTATGTCTACGGTTATTCGCTCACCTGGAAGTTTTACTCAACGAGCGACGGCCGTACGGTGGAATGGAATACTACGGGTATCACTGACATCGTGGAACCCCCCGAGCCGATTTATCGGGAGAACCCAGATTTACCCACCGGCACCATCGAGCAAGTGGATTGGCCTGTGGAAGGCGCCACAGTGATTATCAACCGCACTGTGTATAAAAACGGAGCGGTCTATTTTACAGACTCCTTCCGCACCGACTACGTGCCTTGGGGGGCTATCTATGAATATGGCCCTGGGACAGAAATCCCGCAGTAGTCTGGTGAATGTGCTTCAAAACTTGCTTATATCTGCCTATGGTAAAATAGACGCACCTGCAGACTAACACTGCAAATGGTAATTACCTGCTAGAAAGAAACTGGAGGATTCGTGATTAATCAAGAATTACTCGAACTTCTACGCTGCCCCGTCTGCGTTAAAGAACACAAGGGCACCTTAGAACTCTACCAAGAAGCTTGGCTCATCTGCCAAGATTGCGATCGCAAGTACCCGATCTGGGATGATATCCCGGTGATGCTCATTGATGAGGGCTCCAAGTGGCAGCAAACCAAGAAAGAGGATTTGCCTGTTCCTCCTCCGCAAGAAGGTTAGAAAAATCAGCGCCCGGAGTTAGCACCCGGGACGCATAATAGGGATATGATGAAAAACTTCTTTGAAAAGATTAAAAATGCCTTGCCTAAAGACCGCAAAACGCAAATTATTGTGAGCGTTTTGGTTGTATTAGGCTTGGTAGGTGGGATTGCCTTAGGGAATTTCAGCAGCAACTTCGTTGCCGGCATGACTATCGTCAACCTGCCCGGGGTTCCAGTTCTGCCAGAGAGCACCTTGGACCCCAATGCCACACCAGGATCTGAAAACACCCTCCCAACGGCAACACTGCAGCCACTATTAGAAACACCAGAACCCTGGGATGGGAAAAGCCGCGTAAATATTCTTATTATGGGCTTGGATGCGCGCGACTTAAAGGATACTGCTCCGCGCACCGATACTATGATCCTGTTCACTTTAGACCCAGTGAACCTCACTGCCGGTATGATCTCCATCCCGCGGGATTTGTGGGTAAAAATCCCCGGGTCTGATTACAACAAAATCAACACTGCCTATAGCATCGGCGAATCCTATAAGCTGCCCGGCGGTGGGCCGGCTTTGGCAGTCAAGACGGTGGAAGACTTACTGGGTGTACCGATTCAATACTATGCTCAAATTGATTTTGAGGCATTCATCAAGTTTGTTGACCATATAGAAGGTGTTAAGATCACCGTTGATTCTCCAATCCGCTTGGACATATTAGGTACTCAGACGACCGTACCGTTAGAACCAGGCACTTATACCTTGCCAGGCGAATTAGCATTAGCTTACGTGCGCATGCGGAATACGGAAGGCGGCGATTTTGACCGAGCTCAGCGTCAACAGCAGGTAATCTTAGCCATTCGCGACCGTATCCTTGACTTTAACATGATGCCAACGCTGCTGGCCAATGCGAACGCGATTTATGCCGATCTTTCCGCTGGGATCAGGACCAATCTCACCCTAAGTCAAGCTCTCAGCTTAGCGCAGACCATCTTGAAAGTACCCCGGGATCAAATTAAACAGGCTGTGATCGACGGACAATATGTCAACTTCGGCAAATCTCCCGATGGATTGGACATCCTGCGCCCAATTCCGGATAAAATCCGCGAGCTGCGCGACGAGATTTTTTATGGGCAAACTACCAGCGCAAGCTCTAACACTCAGGATATTCAAGCTATCTTGCAAGACGAACACGCTAATGTTTCGGTGCGCAATGCTTCGTCCGTTGCTGGCTTGGCAGAGAAAACCGCTGAGTATCTTAAGGGGCAGGGCATCAATGTTGTTGAAGTGACCGATGCAGGCTACCAGGTCTACTCCCGCGTGACGCTTTATGGCAGCAAGCCCTACACGCTGCGTTACCTCGTGGATTTGCTCAAGATTACCTCTTCGTCTAACATCGTCTATGCCTATGACCCCGCTGCGACGGTGGATATCGTGGTAGAGCTGGGCGATGATTGGGCAGCCAACAACACATTGCCGTAACTTTTTATAAAATTAAGCATCAGGCGGATCGTCGATCCGCCTGTTTTTTTATGATGCTATATTAATTCTTAAGGGGTGGCTTTTTGCAACTGCTCAATGAGGTCAGCTAACGCGCGGGCGTCCGTGTCCGAGCCACCGTTAGCCAAGAGCGCCTGAGCTTGGATAGTAAGAGCACCTACCGGGTCAGGGTCGGAAAGCAAGGCTAAGCGGCTTTGTGCACGCAGCAGATCTGAGTTGGCTTGATAGGCGCGCGCAATCATTAAGCGGTATTCTGCTTTAGCGGCAGGGCTCAGCTCGGCAGGAAAGGCAATTTGCTGTTCAACCGGCAGAATCAGCAGCGCGATAATCAAACCAATTGCTAAGCCGATTATCAAACCGGTCAGCAAGAACCAAGGGCTGTTATTCTTCGTTTCCATCGTTGTGGCTTGCTTCCCACTGCCGGTAAATAGCCGGGTCAATGGCTTCGATCAGAGCTTGCATTTTAGCCAAGTCTTCTGGTTGGTAACCGACCTCTTGGGCATAGTTAATCGCATTTACCAGCAGGGAATAAGGGTTTTTTGGCTCCACCTTCGCCAGTTCGTCGAGCGCCAGCAATGGATCTTGCGTTTCGGCAAATTGCTCGGCTGCCATGAGCACCAGGTCAGTCTTGAAATCCGCCCGAAGGCGCGATAAGTCAGCCTCTTGTGGGGCAGCAGCTGGCTTGAGCAGCCAGCCATAAGCCAAGCCCGCGCCCGCGCCGACGGCAATCATCACGATAAAAAGCAGAACCCGCGTGCCTTTTTTATGCATAAAACCTACTCTGGCAGCATCGGCATTTGGATGCCATGCTCGCGGGCAAAGCGGATAGCTTCAGGATAGCCGGCATCGGCATGCCGCACCACCCCCATTCCAGGGTCCACGGTGAGCACGCGCTGCAGGCGCACAGCCGCTTCGGGTGTGCCATCCGCGACAATCACCTGGCCGGCATGCTGGCTGAAGCCAATGCCGACCCCACCACCATGATGGAAAGACACCCACGTGGCGCCGCAGACCGCGTTGATGAGTGCATTTAAGATCGGCCAGTCGCTGATAGCATCGCTGCCATCGCGCATAGATTCTGTCTCGCGGTTGGGGGATGCCACTGAGCCGGCATCCAGATGGTCTCTGCCGATGACGATGGGTGCGCTGATTTTACCCTCAGCTACGAGGCGGTTGAAAGCCAAGCCAGCTTGGGCGCGCTCACCATAGCCTAACCAGCAGATGCGCGCGGGTAAGCCCTGGAAGGGCACTTTCTCGCGTGCCATGCGCAGCCAGCGCAGCAAATGCTCATTTTCCGGGAAAAGTTCCGCGATGGCTTCATCCGTGCGGTAGATATCTTCTGGGTCACCGGAGAGCGCCACCCAGCGGAATGGTCCTTTGCCTTCGCAGAAGAGCGGGCGGATATAGGCTGGCACAAACCCAGGGAAGTCGAAAGCGTTCTTCACGCCGGCGTCAAGAGCGCGCTGGCGGATGTTGTTGCCATAGTCGAACACCTCGGCGCCTTTCTTCTGGAAAGCGAGCATGGCTTGCACGTGCTTGGCGATGGATTGTGCGGCTAAGCCGGCATAGCGTTGCGGGTCAGCCTTACGCAGCTGCTCAGCTTTCTCTACTGAAAAGCCGCTGGGCACGTAGCTGAGCAAATCATGCGCTGGCGTCTGGTCGGTGACAACGTCGGGGATGACGCCGCGCAGCTCCAGCTCGGTGTAAATATCAGCCGCGTTGCCAATCAACCCGATGGATTTGGGCACGCCCTGGTGCTGCGCTTCTTCTACCATGGTCATGGCTTCTTCCAAGTTATCGGAGACCGCGTCCACATAGCCGATCTCCAAACGGCGTTGGGCGCGCTCGCGGTCGACCTCCACGATCAAGCCAACACCTTCGTTCATGGTGATAGCGAGCGGCTGGGCGCCGCCCATGCCGCCCAAGCCGGCGGTGAGCACAAACTTGCCCTTCAGCGAGGGCCAGCCGCGCTTATGGGCAAGCGAGCCTAAAGTTTCGTAGGTGCCCTGCAGGATGCCTTGTGTGCCGATATAAATCCAGGAGCCGGCAGTCATTTGCCCGTACATGATCAGCCCTTTAGCAGCCAGTTCATCGAAATGCGCCTGCGTTGCCCAGTGGGGCACGAGGTTAGAGTTGGCGATGAGTACACGCGGCGCATCGGGATGGGTTTTGAAGATTGCCACCGGCTTGCCCGATTGCACCAGCAAGGTTTCATCTTCGTTGAGGCTGCGCAGGGAGGCAAGGATGGCATCGAACGCTTCCCAAGAGCGGGCAGCCTGCCCTCGGCCGCCATAGACCACCAGGTCTTCGGGTTTTTCCGCAACTTCTGGGTCGAGGTTGTTTTGGATCATGCGGTAAGCCGCTTCGATCTGCCAATTCTTGC
>BAABOD010000048.1:0-9623 GCA_040371255.1 Anaerolineaceae bacterium
TTAATAAACCTCTCACTGCTTATTTGAAAACAGGCAGATTATAAATCAGGCACGGGGTGATGGCAAGCCTGATAAAACTGTAACGAAAGCTTGTTTTGTGGGTTTATAATATCAGATTAGTACAGCCTATCACTAACAAATTTATGCAATAGAAAGAGAAATTATGGTAAACGTTATTCCTGTTAAGCGCAAGGATCTACAGAAGCAATTTGTCGAATTTCAATATCAGCTTTATGAAGATTGTCCACAGTTTACTCCACCAATTAAAAGTGATATCTATGCGATGATGAACCCTAAAAAACATCCTTATTATGAACATTCGGATGCAGATTTCTTTTTAGCATTGGATGAGGATAGGGTTGTGGGCCGCATTGCCGCCTTGCAAAATAAGCCCTTTAACGCCTATCACAACACCAAAGATGCTGAGTTTTACTTGTTTGACTGCATCAATAGCCAGGAGGTCGCTAATGCGCTCTTTGACCGTGTGGTGGCATGGGCGAAAGCACGCGGGATGAATCGGCTGGTTGGTCCAAAGGGTTTTGGTCCATTGGATGGCTATGGCATTCAGATCGAAGGCTTCGAGCATCATCAAATGATGAACATGATGAACTACAACTATCCTTATTACCGCGATTTGGTCGAAAATTACGGTTTTATCAAGGAAGTTGACTTTGTCTCGAGTTATATCGATCCACAACATCTTGAAGTGCCGGAAAAGATTGCCAAAGCTGCTAGTATAGCCAAGAAACGCGGCACACTGACCATAAAGAACTTCAAGAACAAAGCCGAAATCCGCAAATGGGCACCCAAGATACGCGAAGCCTATAATGGTGCATTCGTCAATAACTGGGAATACTACCCGCTCACCGAGCGCGAAATTAACTTTGTGGTGGATAATGCCATCATTTTGGTAATCCCCGAGCTGCTGCAATTGGTGCTCAAAGGCGATAAGGTGGTTGGATTTGTGCTGCCTTTTCCGGATGTCTCCGCAGCGTTTAAAAAGAACAATGGCAAGTTAGGACCAATTGAAATCTTGCGTATTCTGCAGGAAATCAATAAAACCAATTGGATCGACTTTAATGGCATAGGCATTTTGCCAGAAGCGCAAGGTTTTGGTGGAAATGCGCTCATTTATGAAATCCTGATCAATTCTGTGACTGCAAATCCTCGCTACCAGCATGCGGAATTAACCCAGGTAGCTGAGACTGCTGTGCAAATGCGCAAAGACCTGAAAAACCTCGGCTGCACGTTTTACAAGAACCACCGGGTGTATAAAAAAGCGCTCGCGTAAAATCAAAGCAAAACGCAATTAACAGCAGGCTTTATCAGAGTCTGCTGTTTTTTATAGATGCACCCCAGGTATAATTGAAGAAACACTCGTCTAGCTGATAAAGGAGAGATGAGGCTATGACCAAGTATAAACAGCGCAAGCGCAATCTCTACGAAAACAATTCCGATACTTATGCAATCTCACGATCTAAGATAGACCTATTTATCAACTGCCCACGTTGTTTTTATCTCGATAGGAAGCTTGGATTGGCTCAGCCTTCCATGCCAGGCTGGCCTCTCAATTCTGCAGTTGATTACCTTCTGAAGCAGGAATTTGACTATTATCGAAAACTACGACTACCTCACCCAATTATGGTTCAATATGGCATTGATGCCGTCCCTTTTTCTCATCCCGATTTGCCGTTTTGGCGAGATGATGTCTACCATTATGTGGGGGCTTCCGTTGTGGATGAACAAACGGGTTTTCAGGTTCAGGGAATTATTGATGATGTTTGGATCACACCCCAAGGAGAATTGAACATAGTAGACTACAAAGCCACTTCCACTGCCAGTGAAATTAGTTTAGACGATGAATTTAAACAGTCCTACAAGCGTCAAATGGAAGTTTACCAATGGATTTTTAGGAAAATGGGCTTTAAGGTCTCCCAAGTGGGGTATTTTGTTTTTGCAAATGCTTTGAAGGACCGCAAGCTTTTCGATAACAAGCTTGAGTTCGAGCTAACGATTCTCACTCATCACGGGGAGGATTCTTGGGTTAGTCCCACTCTGATGGACATGAAAGCGATTTTGGAAAGCGACACTATCCCTGAGGCAAATCCAGATTGCGAATATTGCGAATACCGCCGTTTGACCAAGGAAGTAGAATAGGCAAAAAGGGTTCCGGTTCGCCTTTTTCTACTTAAGTAACAATGCTATTTCGCATGAACGTGCCGGTGATGAATGTCAGGCGTGTGTTCGTGTTCATGCTCAAGCACTTCGTGGGCGTGGATGTGACTATGGGTTATCGGATGGGTTGGATCTAAATCTGCATGGGCATGAGAATGGTGTAGGTCAGGGTGGGTATGAGCATGCTCGTGCACAATCGGCTCATGTACATGCAGGTGGCTGTGGTGTTCGGTTGCCATAAGCCAAGCGCCAGCAAGCATCAATGGCAAAGCAATCCATAAACTGATAGGAGGTTTCTCGTTAAATATTAACAAGCTAAGTATCAGAGCTATAAATGGTGCACTACCAAACCAGGCATATGCTCTGGCAGAGCCCAAACCGCGCATCGCTAAGATGATGAGTGCGATACTAAGCCCATAACTTATTGCTCCTAAGGTGCTTGCAGTCAGGATATGACTCAGGTTGGGAAGAGGCTTGCCGAGTATTAAGGTGAGGATCAAAGAAAAAATGCCCGCTCCCAATCCTTTGACCAGCACAATATCGAGCGGGTTGCGCTCCGAAATATTTCGTGTGAAGTTGTTATCCAACCCCCAAGAGATGGTTGCTAAGAGAATGAGTAAAACTCCAGGAGAGAACCCCCATTGTCCGCCCTCAAAAGAGAGCCCAATACTAGCTAGTGTGATGAGAATGATAGATAAAGTGACTCTTTGCCCAACAGCTTCCTTGAATATAACTGCTGCAATTAATGCGGTAGCAACACCTTCGAAATTAAGCAAGACAGATGCTGTTGAAGCTGGGGTGATGCGCAGCCCATACAGCAAAGCAATCGGTGCCAGAACACCGCCGAAGCTGATAGCACCAATCAACCAAGGGAGATCATTTCGGGTGAGCTTGGCTTCAGTTTGTTGCAAAGGGTGGCGCGTTTTCATGAGAAGACGGAGCAAAAGCGCGCCTACTCCACTTCCCAAATATAGGAACGCTGCCAAAGGAATTGGGTCGATATCCCCCAGTAAGATTTTGGAGAGTGGTGTTGAGCAGGCAAATAGAAATGCTGCAGCCTAAGCCTGGGCAATTGGCAAAGAGAGAGATTTTTTCTTATTCATCGGCACATCAGTAGATAAAAAATCAGCCAATTCTTCCCGTTTACGCGCGTAATGAGGCTGAGTGTCTTTATGCGCGCTGCTTTGCTAGCCATTATAAATTACTTTATTTTCAATCTTTACGATTTTACAGTTTATTAGTGTGAAAGCCGGAGATGTTGGTTATTCAAATGCTTGAATGAAGCCAATCTCTAAACGAAATAAATTTCAATCAATTAACTTAACAATGATTTGGAAACCACAACAAAAGAGCGGGTGATGGGATTCGAACCCACGAATGGTAGCTTGGGAAGCTACTGCCTTACCACTTGGCTACACCCGCTTGGGACCTATATTTTACCGCATTTTTTCATATCGTAAACTAAAAACCACCAAAAGTTCGTTTATCCTTATAATTATGTTTGATCAGACCTATCAGATTTCTGAAAAGGAGAGCAAGCCATGGATCCAGTCATACCAGAGCAACAGTCTCAGCGTAAAAAGCCTTCAGCTCTAAAGTTGTTTATCATTTCTCGGGGTAACTCTTTCAAGTATGCCAGCCGAGGACTAAGCTATGTTATGCGTACACAAAAAAATGCCTGGATCCATACGGTTGTCATGCTTGCGGTTATCGCGGTGAGCTTTTGGCTACAATTAACACGCATGGAATGGGTGGCGATCCTTTTAGTGATCGGAATGGTATGGACTGCAGAATTTATCAACACCTCGTTAGAAAGCATCGTCGATATGGCTAGCCCTGAGCGTCATCCACTTGCCCAAGTGGGTAAAGATGTTGCTGCAGCAGCTGTCCTCTTTGCTGCTCTGATCGCTGTTATTGTGGGAATCTTGGTTCTAGGTCCGCATTTGCGAATTAAACTTGGGTTGTAATAAAGTTGAATAAGGTTAAAACTTTTCATGGAAATTATTCATGTATACTATCGTCAGAAATTAACTGAAGGAGATTATCAATGATTAGTGAACCGATTAATGTGACTGATGCAGCATTCCAAAAGACCGTGCTGGAATCGCCCGTCCCTGTGATTGTGGATTTTTGGGCACCTTGGTGCGGTCCTTGCCGAATGGTTGCGCCCATTTTAGAGAAGATCGCCAAGGAATATGCTGATAAACTCATCGTAGCGAAGGTCAACACCGATGAGAATCAACAATGGGCAAGCAAGTACAACGTGGAAGGTATTCCAACGATGTTAATGATCGCTGACGGGAAAGTGGTGCATCGCCAGGTGGGGGCATTACCTGAGCCGATGCTGCGGGAGGTCATCGATCAGTTCTTGAAAGTAGTTGACAGCCACAAGAAGAACTAAACTCGATTAGAAAAAGAGAGGGTTTATGCATTGCGCCCTAAAAGTTGGACAAAAATCCGACAGAAAGGGTGCAGGACCATTAGCCCTCTTTTTTTTATTCTTCTTTTATTTATTCCCATTCTCCCGAACGATATCAGCCCCCAGCGCGGCTAATTTTTTATCAATACTTTCATAACCACGGTCAATCTGGCTCACGTTGCGGATGACCGATGTGCCTTTGGCAGAAAGCGCAGCCAAAACTAATGCAATCCCTGCACGGATATCGGGGCTATCTAATTTTTCACCGTTGAGGCGGGTTGGGCCTTGCACAATGCAACGGTGCGGATCGCAAAGCACAATTTGAGCGCCCATTGAGACTAACTTATCCGTAAAGAACATGCGGCTGGGGTACATCCAGTCATGAAAGAGGATGCTGCCAATGGATTGCGTGGCAATCACAATCGCGATGCTCATCAAGTCAGTAGGGAAAGATGGCCAGGGCATCACGCTAATTTCTGGAATAGCATTGCCTAAATCTGGCTCTATGACGAGCCGCTGATTGGAACCAACCCACACATCATCCCCAATAAAGTCGAAATCCACGCCTAAGCGCCGAAACACAAGTTGAATCATTTTGAGATGCTCAACGCCGGCGTCTTTAATCCGAATTTCGCCACGCGTTACTACAGCTGCGCCCACAAAACTGATTACTTCGAGGTAATCTGGACCGATAGTAAATTCCCCGCCATGTAGCTCCTTGACGCCATCAATAATCAGTGTGTTCGAACCAATATTCTTAATATCAGCACCAAGCAAATTGAGGAACTGACAAAGCTGCTGGATATGCGGTTCAGAGGCTGCGTTGCGGATTATGGTGCGCCCTTCAGCCTTCACAGCTGCCATAATCGTATTTTCCGTAGCTGTAACACTGGCTTCATCCAGCAAGATTTCAGCTCCTTTCAGTTGGGGGGCAGAAAAATGAAAACTATCATTATACGAAAACATTGCCCCAAGCTTATTGAGCGCCAAAATATGCGTATCAACGCGCCGCCGTCCGATCACATCTCCGCCTGGAGGGGGTAGTTTGAGCTCCCCTGAGCGGGCGAGCATTGGCCCAGCCAACAAAATAGAGGCACGAATCTGTCTGCAAAGATCAGGGTCAAGATCAGAAGGGTGAATATCTTTAGCCTGGAACTCATAAGAAGAAGCATCAATCTGCCGCACCTGCACACCCAAGCTTTCCATTAGATTACGCATTGTCTGGGTATCGGTAATGTTGGGCATATTATGCAGAACAATAGGCTCTTCTGTAAGCAAACAAGCTGCCATCAATGGTAGGGCAGCATTCTTGTTACCCGATGGGACCATCGTCCCGGTTAGAGGTTTCCCTCCATGAATAATAAACTTGTCCATAGGTACTCCTTTGCAAGGTACAGACGAATTGTCAATCAGAGCGCCACGCGAGGACCGGCTGCACTAACCTCCGGCAGAACTGTCTTTTCATATTTCTTAAAGTTATCAGCAAATCTATGCGCTAATTGGAGCGATTCTTGCTGATAAGCAGCCTGATCAGTCCAAGCCAACTCTGGGTTGAGGACATTTTGAGGAACGCCTTCGACTTCATTGGGAATATCCAAGTTAAATATGGGGTGACGATGCGTCTCCACGTCATTAAGCTGATCGGAAAGGACAGCGCTGATCATGGCACGCGTGAGCGGGAGTGCGATGCGTTTGCCTACTCCATAGCCGCCCCCAGACCAACCGGTATTGAGCAGCCATACATGAGTTTGATGTCGGGCTAACTTTTCTGCAAGGAGGTTGGCATAGATTGAAGGCTTAAGCGGCAGGAAGGGTGCTCCAAAACACGCTGAAAAGGTCGCTTCGGGTTTATCACCTAATCCGCGCTCGGTGCCGGCTAATTTGGAGGTATAACCACTGAGGAAATAGTACATCGCTTGTTCAATAGTCAGCTTCGCCAAGGGCGGAAGCACGCCAAAAGCATCCGCGGTGAGCAAGAAGATGTGTTTCGGATGCCCGCCTTGCCCAGAAGGCTCGTAATTGGGGATGAAGTCCAACGGGTAAGATGCGCGCGTGTTTTCTGTAATTGCGCTGCTATCAAAATCTGGCTCGCGTTGGGCATTGAGCGGGACGTTTTCCAGTAGGCATCCAAATCGGTTAATAGCTGACCAAACTAAGGGCTCCAATTCAGGATTAATGCGAATAGTCTTCGCATAACAGCCACCTTCAAAGTTGAAAACGCCCTGCTCATTCCAACCATGTTCGTCATCTCCAATCAGCCTTCTTTGCGGGTCAGAAGAAAGGGTGGTTTTCCCCGTGCCACTGAGCCCAAAGAATAGGGCGACATCACCAGCGGCGCCTACATTGGCTGAGCAATGCAGAGAAAGCACGTGGCGTTTGGGCATCATATAATTCATGAAGGTAAAAACGGACTTCTTGATTTCGCCAGCATAGCGTGTTGTGCCTATTAGCACCAGCTTTTCTTCGAAGTTCATAATGATAAATGCTGGTGAGCGTACCCCATCCGTTGCTGGGTCAGCAGCGAAGGAAGTATCGACCACGACTGTCAGGTCGGGATCCGTGATTGGCTCGTCATCACAACGGGGAATAAACATGTTACTAGCGGTAAGGTTATGCCAGGCGAGGTCGGAAATGATGCGAATCTGGAGTGTTTGGTCTGGATCAGCGCCGGCACGCATATCCCTCACGAAGAGCGGTTGTTGCTGAATATGTGCCATCAACTTAGCCTTCAACGCAGCATAAGTCTTATCATCCATGGCTTGTGTCCCGCTGGCAAACCACAAGTCTGGATCACCATTTGTAACCAGGTATTTATCATTAGGGGACCTGCCAGTATATGGCGAGGTATTGACGACAAACGCACCAGCCTGAGAAAACTTGCCTTCCTGCTTGGCTAAAGCAGCTTCAACTAATTCTGCTCGGTTGAGGTTATAGAAAATCGTTTGAGGGTTTGATATGCCTATCTTCGAGAGTTCTTGTTCTAAATGTTTGCGTTCCACTTGTTCCTTCCTAAGTATTTATTCAGCATCTGTTGTGCTGTTCATTAGCAATTGCATAGCAGGTTTGCCATAAATAGATGAGGAAAAATCGTGTAGTTTGACGACTGGAAAAAAGCCGCGTGAGCTGATGCCTTGCACCCAGCTTCGTTGACTAAGTGCACTAAGATAAGTTCGATAAAAGTCTAGCTGGGCAGCTAAATCTACTGGGTAGGTAGCGAAGGCAGATGCTCTGGGGCTAATTAGGCAGTCGGCAGATGGACAAGTAAAATCGTCTGTAGAGAGTGCAGGCGCGTTCAGCCCAGCAAAAAATTGCTTATCGTTCGAACTCCGCTGGAAATTAGCTACAATGTTATTAAGGGTGTCTTCTACAGATTGTTGAGCATAGCTTGTAACGTCAGCAATAGGTTGAAACTGTAAGTAAAAGCCGTCAATTTGATCGTAAAACGTATATTCGGGAAGTTCTGATTCTCCAACGGGTAATGCCCAAAGTATTAGACCCTGGTAATACTGATTTATTTTTTGAAGTAATGCTTCCCACAGTTGATCGGCATTCTTAGGTGTACCTTTGTTATCTATTGTGGTTTCGACGCCACCTGGGAGGCTGGCGCTTACGTCAACACCGCCAAGGATAAGCTGATCAACCTTATTATTAGCAGCAAATTGCGTATAGCTTATTGCAAAACGCTCGTATTCCTGGTACCATTGCTGCCACCACAGCGCATCCCGTTTAGAATTTTGCCACCACTCCGCTGAGTCCATAGAAAAATCCAGACGCGGGTAAAGCCCGACAGTAAAGCCACTTTCTTTGGCTAACTGCACCAAATCAGCCAAATCCATCATCAGCATACTTTGTTCGAGATTAGGGGAGAGCTGAGGTAGATTATTTAAGATTGAAACCTTCCAAGTGGGCGTAAAAATAACCCAATTGAAGCCTGATTGTTTCAACTCCATTAAACTATCCCGATAACGATTAAGATCAGAGGGTTGATAGTCTGGAAGGAATTCAACCCCAATAAGTTCAATGCCATTTCCAAGCATAACAGAATCTTGAGATCCGCCTAATTGAGGCTGCCAGGCATGCCAATTGGAGACAGTATGTACGCTTGTGTTCGCAGGAATATCAGCTATTGAAATTGGCGAGGCGTAACTCGCTTCATCGTATGCAAGATCACACTGGGCGTTGCGACAAATTCGATATTGCGTGTTTTGCCTTTCCTCAGGTCTTAAATAGAGCAAAATCATCCATTGATTATTACCCAGAGGCCACATCGGAAGGGGTTGTTGCCAAATCCCTTGTTGTAACTGAATGGAAATTGAATCTTCTGCAGGCGTCTCAACTGGAACGGTAACTTTGATCGTAATGGGTTCAACGCCTGCCATGCCCCACGATACGATTTTATCTTCGATGGTCACATCGCGATCTGGAATAATTATCTGCCTGGTAACCAGTCTGCCATCTTTGTCGCGTTCGGCGTTGAGGTAGCCATCGCCAAGGGTATAACGATAAACTAGCGCATTACCAGCATGGAATTTGAGCTGCAAGGAGTATTTGCCATCATCCAAACGGCTCAGGATAGGCATCCGTGAAGCAAGACTGCTAACACCATTAGACACATCAGCATACACATTGCCCAGCTGGTAAAGATTACCGGCTAATCGAATCGGCGCACCACTTGCTTCATCCGGCACACTAACAGTAAAAGAGACATTGACTTCCGGCAATGGCGTCAGTTCGATTACAGCCGGCGTCGAAAGATCTGCCATAATATTGGCTTCTTGTTGGTATGAAAGGTAGGCGCCATCAATAGAAATAGCAGAGAGATTGTGTGTACCTACGGGGATCTGAGAGAAATCGAAGCGACCGGTCGCATCTGTGAAGGTGTGGTAACCAGCCACAGTGACGAGAATATCGGCTAAAGGTTGTTTTGTGCTTTGATCAGAAATAATTCCGGTAAGTTTGCCGAGATCCCCCTCGTAAGGCAGCTCGGGCCAGCCCGCAATGATGTCCTTGATGGTTGTGTTCTTGGCTA
>BAABOD010000049.1:0-9480 GCA_040371255.1 Anaerolineaceae bacterium
GGGCATGTCTTTAAGTTTTCACCGATGCCTGGCACACCCGCAGCCAAGTTTGTGGGGCAAATTCCAGCTGCAATCAGCCACATGCGTGCTAAGCGCATACGCGAATTGCTGCAGATGAAGACCCGCGCAATCCAAACGGGTAAAATCGGCAGTGAGACAAAAGTATTGTGGGAGCGAGGCAAAGAGGATACCAGCCAGATATGCTACACCGGCTTGACGCCAGACTTTTTCCGTGTGCGAACCCGAAGCAATGTGGATCTTACAAACACGATCACGCTAACGCGTATCACTGCGTTGGATTCTGAAGGCTTACTTATGGGGGAGGTAATTTAAGGGCTTGCAGAATTGCTTTAGATTTAAACACCCACGCACAACCCCCGCACAACCCACGCACACCTCCCGCACACCTCCCGCACAACTCCCGCACAACTTGCGCTTGACGCAATTTAGACTAATCAGGTAAAATCAAAAGGTTAAAAATATAAAAATACTCTGACACCAGCATTCTTTGGTGTGCAGGATCTTGAAAGGATTACTAAGATGCCCAAACGAACTTATCAACCCAAAGTCCGCCGACGCGCACGCGTGCATGGCTTTCGTGCCCGCATGGCTACGAGCGATGGAAAACAGGTGCTCAAGCGCCGGCGCTTACGCGGGCGCCACCAGCTTACACCAAAGGTAAACAATCACGTCAAGCGGGTGCGCTGGTAAAAAAGTTAGGTTTGATTGTGCCCAGAAAAATTGCGCAAATCCATAACTTGTATCAAGAGCTCGCAGGAAATCCGAGCCATCCGTCAGAGCGGTCAATCCGTTTCGGACGAGCGAATGGCTTTGGTTTTCCTGCCAAACGGATTAAATTATTCCCGTGCAGCTGTGCTGGCGAGTAAAGCCGTAGGCGGTGCAGTGCAGCGCAACCGCTGCAAACGAATCTTACGTGCGCGCTTAGCGCAATTCTGGGCAGAAATCAAACCTGGATTTGATATCTTGATAGTTGCCCGAAAGCACCTTCTCGTGTCTACTCCATCCGAGGTTGACCAATCTTTCCAGAAGCTGCTTGTACGGGCAGGCTTAAACAGAAAACAAACTGATGACGGAACAAACCATACTGGTAACGGAACATAGCCATATCGATCCTCCTCTTAAGGATCTGCCTATTACGCTGAAAAACCTTCCGCGTCTGTTTATTTTATTGCTTATCAGAGCGTATCAGATTGTCGTTTCGCCAACCTTGCCGCCTAATACTTGCCGCTACTACCCGACTTGTTCACATTACGGTTATCAAGCAGTATATAAATATGGCGCAATCAAAGGGAGCTGGATGGCATTTAAACGCATTTTGCGCTGTAACCCGTTTAGTCATGGTGGTTACGATCCGGTCCCATGAATTTTTGGAGTAATATGAAGAAACATTTTGGTTTAATCTTGATGCTGGTCTTAGCCGCTTTGGTGTTAGGCGGCTGTGCTATGGGCCCACGCGCTGATGGCACTCCTGGCGTAAGCGCAGATGAAACTGCAGCCTACGTTTCTTACCAGCAATTTGTGTATAAAATCGATGCGGCTACGGGTACGGAAGTTTGGCGCTACCCGCAAAATGCATCAGCCCAGATCGCTTTTTATGCGCCCCCTCTATTGGCAGATGGAAAGTTGTATGTTGGGGATCTCGCCAACAGATTCCAGCGGCTTTCAATCGAAAATGGCAGTGTAGATTGGATATTTAGCGAAGCAAAAGGATGGTTCGAGGCTAAAGCAGCCACCGATGGCACTCACATCATTGCACCAAACCTTGACCGTAACGTATATTGCCTGACCGCTGATGGTACGTTGGTATGGACGTATTCCAGTGAATTTGGTTTCTTAGCGGAACCTATCGTTGTGGAGGATAAGGTTTACATTAGCTCGATGGATCACCACTTAGTTGCACTAGATATCGCTACAGGTGATGTCCTCTGGAAAACCAAACTGAATGGAGCCTTAGTTTCTGCACCTTATTACGATGCTGAGAACGGGGCATTATATGTGGGCAGCATGGGTAAGGTTCTTACTGCGGTGGACAGCCAAAGCGGGGAAATTCTCTGGGCGTTCAACAATAATGGTGAATTATCCAGCGTGTGGGCAACTCCGGTGATGTTCGATGGCAGCGTTGTTTTTTCAGATGAAAGCGGAAAGATTTTTGGCTTGAACCCCGCTGACGGTTCTGTGAATTGGGCTTTGGACGCAGGCGGTAGTGTTACAGCCGGCATCCTTCCTCTGGAAAGCAGTTTCGTCATTGTCCGCGAGGACGGCACACTAACTGTCTACAATATGAACGATCGTGCTCCCGTTTGGACCCGCACTATAGAGGGTCAGGTGTATTCAACACCTATCCTAGCCGGCGATAAGATTTTCATTGGTGTAAAGGGCAGCGTGTTGCTTCAAGCCTTTGATCTCAACGGCAATTTAGTCTGGTCATTTACGCCCGGAAAATAAAAGGAAAAGAAAGTTATGTGGGATACAATTATTGTTCAACCCTTTACAAATATTTTGTTGGGAATTACCCTCGGGGTCAAAAATTTTGGTATTGCCATCATTTTATTTACTTTGTTGATTAAGTTAGTTACTTACCCCCTTACAGCTAAACAAATCAAACAAACGCGAGCGATGACTGAGTTGCAAAACAGTCCACGCTATAAAAAGATGGTGGAAAAGTATAAAGATAACCGCGAAAAGCTCGCTGAAGAGCAAATGAAGCTTTATCGCGAAGCTAAAGTGAACCCGGCGGGTTCCTGCTTGCCATCTCTCATCCAACTGCCAATCATTTTAGGCCTTTACCAGAGCATTATTAAGGTCATGGCTGCCACGCCATTGGAACTGATTAAGTTGGAGCGCATGATTTATCCTTTCTTGGATTCCAGTAAAATTCTGCCTGTTCAGAACCACTTCTTGTGGATGGATCTGGGTCAACCCGAAAGGCTCGTGGTGGGTGGGGTCCCGATACCGGTGCTCACAATCCTTGTAGTTTTAACGACATGGATTCAAGGTAAAGTGATGGCACCACCTTCTGGCGGAGCAAACGACCAGGCAGCAGCGATGTCTAAGAGTATGAATCTGTATATGCCCTTGCTTATGGGCTGGATTTCTTTCACGCTTGCCTCTGGGTTAGCGCTGTACTTTTTAGCCAGCAACGTTGCCACAATTGTTCAATATTCGATCCAGGGTACGACAGATTGGTCAAAAATACTCCCTTTTATAAAGCCTAAGCCGGCAGTGGTGCCTGCATCCACCTTACCCGCCGCGGTACTTGAAGTGCCAGACGACGAACCAATCCTCGAACCACAGAAACCTGAACCGAAACCTTCGGCACGCGCCGCAGTGAAGCAGCAGAGACCACCACAAAAACGTAAGAAGAAGTAATAATGGGGTAGCTTGATGAATGAGAATAAACCAACTTTAGAGGTAATCGCACCTACCGTTGAGGAGGCGATCGATAAAGGCCTTTCAGAGATCGGCCTTTCCAAAGACGACGTGGAAATCGAAGTGTTGGATGAAGGCAAACGCAACATTTTTCATTTTGCCACACGCCAGGCACGCATTCGCCTGACAGTCAAAGATCCAAACCGCACGATTTACAATGGTTCCGCGTCTGTACAGTCTGTTCCAGAGTCCGTGATTGAAGAAGCACCCAAGGAAATTAAACCGATTACCCCACCAGAAACTGGGCAGGAAAATATCTCAGTTGAACAACAGGCTGCCAAAGAGACAACGCTAGAACTATTAGAGAAGATGGGGGTCAAGGTGGGTGTGAGCGTAGGTTATGCTGAAACTGAAGCAGACGAAAAACCTGTGATTTCGGTGAATATCGAAGGAGAAGACTTAAGCTTCCTTATCGGTCGCAAGGCAGAAACCCTTAATGCGCTTCAGTACCTTCTTAGCCTCATTATTGCCCATAAATTGGGCTATTGGGTCCCGATTCAAGTCGACGTGCAGCATTATCGAATCAGACGAGAGAATGAATTACGGAAGTTAGCCCGTCGAGCAGCAGATCAGGTGGAAAAGACAGGGCGTAAGCAAGTCTTGGAACCTATGCCTCCAAATGAACGCCGTATTGTACACATGGCGTTGCGAGAAAACGCAAAGGTTTATACTGAATCTACTGGAGAGGAACCATACCGCAAGGTAAGCGTCTATCCTGCTGAGGATCAAAAACAATCATAAGGTCAAAAAACAAATGCGTGCTGTTGATTTAATCATTAAAAAACGGGATAAGCTTGCGCTGACCAAAGATGAGCTTGAATTTTTAGTTCAAGGCTATACTCAAGGCACAATCCCAGATTATCAAATGGCAGCCTTTGCGATGGCGGTTACGCTGAATGGAATGACCCATCAGGAAACGACTGACCTTACAATGGCTATGGCGCACTCTGGCGAGATTCTAGACCTCAGCCAAGCAGCACCCATCGTGGTGGACAAGCATTCCACTGGTGGTGTAGGAGATAAAACGACCCTCACCGTTGCACCGCTCGTTGCTGCTTGCGGTTTACCGGTCGGGAAAATGTCTGGTCGTGGCTTAGGTTTTAGCGGTGGGACTATCGATAAGCTGGAATCAATTCCTGGGATTAAACTCGATTTAACCACAGAAGAATTTATCCGCCAACTCAAAGAGATCGGCATTGTCTTGACCGGTCAAAGTGCGGACTTAGCACCAGCAGATGGCAAGCTTTACGCGCTGCGAGACGTCACCGGCACGGTAGAATCCATTCCCCTCATCGCTTCCTCCATCATGAGCAAGAAAATCGCCGCAGGAGCGCATGCGATTGTTTTAGACGTCAAAGTAGGTAAAGGCGCATTTATGCCTACTTTAGAAAAGGCGCGTGAACTTGCTGAGGAAATGGTTGCCATTGGGGAGCTCAGCGGCAGGCGAGTCATCGCTGTGCTTTCGCCTATGGACCAACCGCTGGGTAATGCTGTAGGAAATGCTCTCGAGCTCCGAGAAGCGGTTGAAATGCTGCATGGCGTAGGTCCTGAGGATTATCGCTATCACTGCCTGCATCTGGCTGCATATATGCTCATTTTAGGGCAGAAAGCACCCGATATAGAAACAGGCTTAGCTATGGCTGAGCGAGCAATGCAGGATGGCAGTGGTTTGCAGAAGTTCCGAGAGCTGGTTATCGCACAACATGGTGATGTGAGCACCATTGACAACCTCGATAAACTGCCTAAGGCTAAGTTTATTGAGCCTGTTTTGGCTGAAAAAAGCGGCTGGGTAAACAGCGTAAACGCTAGGGAAGTGGGTGAAACCTCGGTCCAATTGGGCGCTGGCAGAGAAAAGAAAGGCGATCCGATCGATCCGGCAGTGGGGATCATGGTTTATGCCAAAATTGGGGATGCAATCGAGGCTGGTCAGACTCTTTTTGAAATCCATGCCAATAACGCTGGAAAACTATTACAAGCGAAAGAACGCTTGAAAAACGCCATAGAGATTACACAAGACCGGGTGGAACGACCGCCGTATTTTCACGGCGTGATAGGATTATGATGAACATCAAAACCCGGGCAACCGGGTTTTTTTTATACGTGAGAAGAAGAGGATTAATTGATTACTGAAAGAACCGACCTACGCAATATTGCCATTATTGCCCATGTTGACCATGGGAAGACGACGCTAATAGATTCGATGCTGCGCCAAGCGAAGATTTTCCGCGAAAATCAGCGCGTACAGGAACGCATCATGGATTCAAGCGACCTGGAGCGAGAGCGTGGAATTACGATCTTAGCAAAAAACACTGCGATCAGCATACCCAACCCTAAAACAGGTGAATTGGTAAAAATCAATATCGTCGATACGCCTGGTCATGCTGATTTTGGTGGAGAAGTAGAGCGCATTATGAACATGGTGGATGGCGTCCTCCTTTTGGTAGACGCTGCCGAAGGACCTAAACCACAAACACGCTTTGTGCTCAAGCAAGCCATCGCTAAAAACCTGAAAACGATTGTGGTGATCAATAAACTGGACCGAAAGGATGCCGATGTTGAAAACGCAATTAATAACACCTTTGACCTGTTTGTGGAATTAGGCGCAAGTGATGAATTGACAGATTTTCCGATTATCTATGCCAATGGGCTGGAAGGCAAAGCAGGGCTTACCCCTAATCTAGACAATGATCTGCATGCTTTGTTTATGTGTATATTGGATAACATTCCAGCGCCAAAGGTAGATCTAGAGGCACCTTTTCAAATGCTCGTTACCAACCTTGGCTACGATGAATACAGCGGGGTTACTGCCGTAGGACGCATTCACGCCGGTAAATTGACCACTGGTCAAATGTTAACACGCATCAAACACGATGGCAGCCTTGAAAAGGTGCAAGCGCGCTATGTGTATGCATTCCAGGGCTTAGATAAGGTGCTGGTTGATCATGTGGAGGCTGGAGAGATTATTACCATTGGAGGACTCAAGGATATCCAAATTGGAGAGACTTTAGCTGATCCCGAAAATCCGGTGGCGTTACCTATAATCAAAGTGCAGCAGCCGACGGTGCAAATGACATTTGGAGTTAACACGTCACCATTTTCAGGTCAGGAAGGGAAGTGGAGTACATCTCGCAAGCTATGGGAAAGGCTACAAGATGAATTGCGTACGAATATTGCCTTGCGTGTGGAGCAAACCGACGCAAACGATGTCTTTCTCGTCTCCGGAAGAGGTGAATTGCACTTAGGCATTCTCATCGAAACCATGCGACGCGAAGGCTATGAATTTCAGGTTTCACGCCCCGAAGCAATCGTAGTTACCGATGAAGATGGTAAAAAGGTCGAACCTTTCGAGGAAGTGCACGTGGATGTGGATCCAGAGTATGTGGGTGCGGTGGTCGAGCTGCTTGGTCAGCGGCGTGGCAAGATGACAAATATGACCAATAACCCGGATAACACCGTGCATCTGACTTATGAAATGCCGACCCGGGGGTTGTTGGGTTTCCGTTATAAGTTCCTCACAATCACGCGCGGAAAAGGCGTGTTGAACTCATTCTATATTGGACTTCGACCGCTAGAAGGACCGATTGAAACAAAACAAGCCAGCTCTATCGTCGCGCGGGAGACCGGAGTCACCACCACTTTTGGCTTGAGGAATGCTGAGCAGCGGGGTCAACTTTTTGTAGGGCCGGGTGTTCCCGTCTATGAAGGTATGATCGTAGGTGAAACGCCAAGACCGCAGGATTTATCCATTAACGTGGCTAAGAAGAAACATCTAACGAACATGCGCCAATCCATTCGTGACTTGGAGGATAAACTCAATCCTCCGCGGATGCTCAGCTTGGATGAGATGATCGAGTATATTGGTCCGGATGAACTTTTGGAAGTGACACCACAAAGCTTGCGCATGCGTAAACGCATTTTAGAGACACATGAGCGCTTGCGTTATGAGAAAACAGGTGAAATTGAAGAGGATGATTGAGGGGCTGAAGTCCTATCCGCGGTAGAAATTTGGCAAGCGCCCAGGGATTTGGGTACGAAGGTGAAAAAGGTCCCCGGCTAAGGGCTGTGAAGCCAATGCGTCAGGGCTAAGCTCGGTGGAAGCTGAAGTAATATACAAATCGCACAAATCTTCGCCACCGAAAGTGAGCGACGTGGGGCGGCTGACAGGCAGGCGCACCTCCTGGAGCACTTCACCCTCTGGTGAAAGCTGTAACACGCAACTGCCATCCCAAATTGCCACCCAGATATTTCCGGCGCGATCTACGCACAATCCGTCTGGCGTTGATGCGCGAGCTGCATCATTGGGCTGATAAAATACTTCGGGTGCGCATAGAATACCTTGCTCTAGATTGAATCGATAGCGATAGAGTATGGCTGCACCGGAATCAACATAGTAACAATAGCGGTTATCTGGGCTCCAGTCAATTCCATTGGAAATCGTGACACCTTCTAAAATTGTGCTTACCATTCTGTTGGGGTCTAAGCGGAAGAGGGCAGATGACCTGGAGGGTCCTTTACTACCCACCCAAAAGCGGCCAGCGGCATCCACACGTCCGTCATTCATCATATTGGCAGCACCTATTGGATAAAGATCAGCGAAGTTGGCGCTTAGACCATGGTTTTGATCCCAGTAGGCTATTCCATTTTCAGTAGCGATGATCAAACCGCCTTTTCGACGAAACGCGAAGCAGCCAGCGCGTTTACCTAAAGAAAAGGTTTCGATCTGATCATTGTGAGGATGGTATCTGAATAACATCCCGGCTTCGATATCCAGCCAATACAAACAGGCTTCGAGAGGATGCCAGAGTGGACCTTCACCTAATATTGTATTGAGATGGATGCGGGACTGAGAAAGTTGGGTTATGCGGGACATAATTCACCTTTTTTATGAAGCTCTGGCTCGATAATGCCATAAGCTTTCAGGGTTGACTTATAATTGAGCTATATTTACACCTATTGGTAAAAAATGAAGCCACTCAAATCTACCAAACTGTATATTCCTGCACTATATTTTATCCTGATAGGCTTGGAAGGATTGAGTATCCTGGCTTGGTTTAATTATGAAAATGGAAACTTCATTAGACCAGAAGGTTGGGTTGCAGCAAGGTCTATTAGGCTCATCTCTCTGGGATGGTTAATTTTAGCCGCAGCACTTGTCATTTTCGGACTCTTTTTACTCCTGCATAATAAGGCAACTCAAAATTTTTACAAACGCGTAGAGAGCTCGCTTGTTGGGGATTATCCGCGTCTTCGTCGTCTTTTGCTGATATTGTGCACGGCATTTTTGCTCCTTACCACAGCGATGATCTTAATTTGGGGAGCAAATAATGCGGTGATTAAATATTTCACCGAACCATTGAGCATTTGGATTTATTTAGGTATTATCCAACTCTTATTTTTAGTCATTTTTGGTATTATCCTTCCATCTGGCAGTGGGGATAAAAAAGCTTTTCTGATTTGCTTAGCGAGCATTGCTGCAATTTGGCTGCTCATCGTCGTCACTAGGATCGGGTTGAATCCGGATGACCGTTACTGGAATGTGGCTGGCGTGCCAGTGCTGCTCAACCAGCTGGTGCTTATTATTTTCCTCGTTCTTATAGGAGATCTTATTTTAGATAAGATGAAAGCACGCAGCACTGGAATGCGTACACCAGGCGTTTGGCTGGATGTGGTAATTTGCTTGTTACTTTGGATTGGGGCAGCTTGGCTGTGGAATCAGGCACCCTTTTCGAATAGCTTCTTCGCCGAGGGTCCTTATCCACCTAACCAGGATTATTACCCCTATAGTGACGCTGCGCTTACTGATCTTGGGGGGCAGTATATGCTTATCGGAGAACGGCTGGAATACCCTTACTTTACTGAGAAGCCGCTTTATACATTTTTCTTAGGTTTGCTGCACCAATTTGTAGGACAAAATTACTTGACAACGACGACTTGGCAGATTGTTTGCTTTGCCCTATTCCCTGTGCTACTTTATATCCTCGGAAAAGAGTTTTATCACCGCTTGTTCGGTTTGAGTTTAGCGCTTTTTGC
>BAABOD010000050.1:0-9406 GCA_040371255.1 Anaerolineaceae bacterium
TCGCCCCCTTAGGTATGCTAAAAGTTGAAAGTTATAGAACATACTTTCTATATTAGCACGAATTTCCCCTCTTTCCTCCCCCAACTTCTCGTTTAATTACATTTATTACAATTTGTAAAAAGAATACTTATTCTATTAGCCTTGAATCTTGAATATATCTAGTTTCATCTTCCGAAAAACCATAAAGGTTATAGATAATATCATTTATCAAGTCTTCATATTCTTTTATGGATTGTTTTTTCTCGTTGTTTTGAATGAAATCGTCAGTTTCTGCTATTTTAATGATTTCTTCAACGACATCGATTATATCCTTTTCTATGGTTGCAATCGGCGGGGGAATAGGGAGATCTTCCAAAAAGTTTTTCTTATATCGAAAGCCCTCTTTACCCAATCCTCCGCCAGCGTAAAATTTCTTAAAAATCCAGGTGACCGGATCTGAATTCAGCAAAGCATAAATATATTTTAAGTGAGGCCCAGTCATCAAGAATGAGGTCGCTTCGGGATAATAACCTCTATTATCTAAATAGAATCTCTGGTCATGGACAATTTCAGCATATATAATCTTTTCTTTTTCAAATTCTTTATAATACCCAATCTGATCCTGTGTTTCGAACCATCTATTTCCGGTTTTTTTGCGGGTCTTCTGCTTAACACCGTTTTCGTCTATATATTCTTCGCCAGTTTGCAATATTTTTTTTCCGAATGAAGAAAGATAATTTTTTACTGCAGGATATCTATCGATATCTATATGTAAGGCTGGGAAAGTAGTGATGAGCCACAAATCGGCAAATTCTGCGCGATAGCGTTTGATATCTCTTCCCCGCAGCACCGGTTTGATAATCTCCGCAGATTTCGGATCTTCTTGTATAAGGCGATCCTTGGTCTGCCCATCGATAATGAAGGCTTCGTTGTAGCCGGTTTTTATTCCATAATAAATATTAATCCCCCAGTCTTTGAGCGGGATCCCTTTGGCTTCAATTTTCCTTCGGATTTGGTCTTCAATTGAGCTTGCGATAATCCAAGCATCATCGCCTCCAAAGTTCTCCGTAACCACAGCGTTCTCTTGCACATAGCGGGATAAATCCGTCAAAGACTTTAAATCACTGCGTACAGCCACAGTTTTGCAAGCTGCTTGGTTTTCCCCTTTCCTAAAAAGGAGAATATTGTTATCCACTGTTGCGCTTTCAAAAAGGCTCATACCAGCAAAATCAATTAACAGCTTTGGGTCAGTCTTTTCAGCCAAAAACTTGCGCAGCTTATTGCCATAGCCTGCCCGCATCCATTTATTTGAAGTAATCAGGCAAAGATGCCCTCCAGGGCAAAGTATGCGGTAACCTAATTCATAAAATAAGCAGTAAATATCACCCATGCGAGTAAAAGTTTCATATCCTAAGTTTTCATAGAGCTTAGCAAGAGCGCCGCCATTCTTCTGCAGCTGAATATACGGCGGGTTGCCGATCACGATATCAAAGCCGCCTTTTTCTATGAACACCTCGGCAAAGTACAGTTGCCAGGGGAAAAACGGCCGCACTTTCCGCTTGCTGCCAAATTGCTTGAGCTCAGCTTCAATCGCCGCCCAATCAAATCCGCTCTGCTTAGCCAATTTTTCTTTTTCCACTGCTATCGCGGCTCGCTTAGCTTCTGAATCCAGCACAAGCGCATACTTGTCTTCAATTGCCTTTACCCTAGAAAAGTAATCCTCTTTCTGCTTGCGGGCAAGGTTTTCGGCAATCTGAGCGACTGACTGGTCAATTTTGTCTTGTAATTTCTTTTTCTTGGCGCGGTCGGCTTCAGCCTGATAGGCTTCCTTAAGTTGTTCAAATTCTTTAATCTGTTTGCTGTTCTCATCCTCAAATGCCAACATATCGGCAGCCTGTTTATTCGCGTCAAGCTCAAAGCGCAACCCGCCATACTCCGAAATCGGGCTATTACCTTGCATGATCTTGAAATCCAGATTAGGCAGCGGTTCAATGCCCCAATTATCTTTATCCTTCTCGACCGTTTCTTCTACCAAAAGTGAAATGAAGAAGCGCAGCTTGGCGATTTCCACGGCAATCTGCTGGATATCCACGCCGTATATACACTTTTGAATGAGGTAAAGCTTGCGGCCGTAATCGGGGTTCTTCTCTTGGAAGTAATTCTCGATCGTTTCTTTGGTTTTCGCTCTGAGCTGGTAATCGGGGATTTGCTCAGCCACGTCCAGTTGCGCCTGTTTCCAGAGGGCATTATTCGGATCTAGTTTAGAAAGGATAAAGACTAACTTATTCAGCGCGCCCATTGGGAAGGCACCCGAACCTACAGCGGGGTCCACTAAGCGCACGCTTTCGACTAACTTGACCAACTGCTCAGTCTCAGCTGGGTTGAAGGGATTCTCATCCGTTGTGAACAGTTTCTCGATCTTCTCTTCCACGTCCTCACGCTCGGGTAGATGGCTGCGGAAGTAAGCTTTGAGCGACTCGTCCACCATATAATCGACAATTTCGCGCGGGGTGTAATAGCTGCCCGTGGCTTTGCGCGCGGTTGTGGAGGTTTCTGGGTTAAAGCTTGCCAGGAGGTTCTCAAAAACCCGCCCCAAGAGCTCAGGGTCCAGCGCCACTTCTTTATCATCCACCGTGTTTTCGTCGATGGTAAAGTTGTAGGCATTCAGGATTTCCAGCAGCCCTTTCACCTTGTATGTCTTCCCTGTCGTGCCCATCTCGGTGTTAAAATCTGCCGGCTGCTCATCAGAGAAAAATAAGTCGTTGGGCACGTAAGGCTGCTGGGCTTCCTTGTCTGTAAAACCATCAATGTAAATTTTCTTATCCTTTTCGTCCAAGCATTCAAACAAGCCGCCATTCAAGAAGGCAATATCGCTGAACAGCTCTTCCATTTTATCGGGTTGTTTAAAAAGGTCCTGGTGCCGGTAAACGCTATGGTTATTGAAATCGGGGTTATAGCCCTTGTTGAAATGCCCTTCTCTACGGAAGCGGCGCTCTTTTTGGGGTGTGTTCAAGGTGGCAAAAAACAGGTTCTGCAGGATGGCTAAGTAATAAGAAGAACTGTCATCCTCAAGCTCTTTAAGCACGCCCCTCATTATTTCTCGATTGAATAGGTTAGGTTTTACCAGGTCTTTTTCGCGCATAAACCATACAAAAATCATGCGCGTGATCAAGCGGATGACGGAAATTTGCCGGCCGTTTTCTTCATCTTCTGCAGCCTTTGGGAAGCAGCATTTCTGGCAAGCCCAGAAGTACCAATAGGAAATCTCCTCATAAAATTTCTTGGTAACCTTCTCCACCGAAAAGGCATCTTTAATCTCTTCTAGCGAGCTAAAGGTACACTCCCCCACCCGTTGCAAAAATGTTATATTGGTCAGCTGCGGGCTGACGAAATAAGTAAAGCGCTTGAACGTGGACCAATCCACCTTTGTGCCATGGTAATCGGCATATACTAGCGAAAAGCGGAAGTTTCCCTGGGCATCATAAAACACAAAGATGCCGGCATCCTGTTGAGCATCTTTAAGCACCTTCTTAGCCAGGTCATATTGTGCCTTTTTTCCGCTGCGCTCCGAGAGCGCTTTATTTACCCTAAAGCTATAAACCCCTAAGCTTTCTGCGTGCCCAAAGGGCAGCTCTCCCACCTCTAGTGCTTGGCTAAAGTCTTCCGAAGGATAATTTCGCAGCGGCGTGCGGATGGGTTCAAAATCTGAGTTCTTATCGCTGAGGAAAGCGATCAAGCTTTCTGTGCTAAACTGCCTAATAAGCCTATGGAGTAACTGATTGTTCATAGCACCTGGTTTTCTATGGCAATGATGATTTCTTTGTGGGTTTGTTTGAGCTGCTCTTTTTCTTTTTCCAAGTAATCTGCACCTAACTCTGTTCTCGCCGGTCTCTTAGTGATCTCGCCGGTCTCCCGACCGAGCGAGGAAGTTGACCGTAGGTCTCCATCTTTCCAAGCTCTGTTCTCGCCGGTCTCTTAGTGCTCTCGCCGGTCTCCCGACCGTGAGAGGAAGTTGACCGTAGGTCTCCTGAGTGCTCAGCCTGCCCGTAGGGTACCGAGCGCCATCGTTCTCGCCGGTCTCTGAGTGCGTAGCCTGCCCGTAGGGTCCCCTGCAAGAACGGCTAAACTGGTCAATAAGCTTTTGAAGCATTTGATTGTTCATAGCACCTGATTTTCTATGGCAATGATGATTTCTTTGTGGGTTTGTTTGAGCTGCTCTTTTTCTTTTTCCAAGTAATCTGCACCTAACTCTGTTTTCAGTTGCTCGATTTCTGCGATCAGCTTGGCGCGTTTATCTCCATTGGTCGTCTCCAGGTTAGCAATGCGCCGTAGCGTGTAATCAGAGAGCGTGCCATAGTCCTTGATATCCTCGAGCAATGTGTCAACGAAACGCACATACCTAGCCAGGTCTTCATCCTTTTTTGCCAGCTTAATCAACGTTTTTAGGTTATTGTGGGCTTTACTTTCGATGCTATTAGCGCTCAGAGCCTCACGTGTTTCTTCCACAATTTCTTTTGTTTGCTGGTAATGCTTCCAAAACGCATCGCTCAGTGGCAGCGCAGGCTCATCATCTCCACATTCAATATGTGGCAAAGCCTGCTCGAAGCTAAGTGGGTAAGGCTCGCCCTCGACCTCGCCGTTATAAGTCTTCGTCTGAATGAACAAGCGGTTTTTGCGCATTAGGACCAGCAGCTCGTTTTCACCATAAGCCTTAGCCACCTTCACCCGCAGCGGGAAGTCCTCTAGTTCTTCTGCCAGCCCTGGGTGGCTCTCTAATAGCGCTTGGTAGCGCCTGAGCATTTTGGTATAAAAACTTTCCTCTTCCAACTCATCAGGGCTTTGCGTCAAGCGCTCGAACAAACCCGAAGCTGTAGGTACCTCATCAATGTCAAATATTTTAGCGTCCTCGCCCAGAACGTTGTGAATGAGGAACATCTTATTTTGCGCAATCTCGCGTGATTTTACTTCCGTGGCGCCCTTCTCCGTAGGGAAGAAGTTGACAATATACAACTCATCGAACACCTTCTTGCTAATGCGGTTGATGCGCCCCACACGTTGTATCACCCGCACCGGATTCCAAGGGATATCATAGTTAATCACCATGCCGGCACGGTTGAGGTTAAAGCCTTCCGAAAGCCGGTCCGTAGAAAGCATAATGTCGTAGTCGTCATCCTGTTTTCGTGCGGAGGCATCAAAGTTTCGATTGATTTCGTCAATCTTTTTGGATGAAAGAACTCCGCTTACTGCCAGCAGCCGGTCCCCAAAGACGGGCTCAAGCTTCTTTTCCAGGTGCTCGACTGTATCCTTATATTGCGAGAAGATTACAACCTTGCGTTTGGGTTCGCCTGGCTTGGGGGTTTGGCTAAGTACGGTGCGGACATGCTCAACCAAGCAGTTACCCTTCGGGTCATCTTTCACTAAATCCATCTGATCGAGCTTCGCAATGATTTCGTCAAAAAGGTCTAGGTCAGAGTGAATATCCGCGATAAATTCATCTTTTTTGGCAAACTTATCTAGGTCATAAATGCGATTGTTCTTAGGGTAATTTCCATTGAGCAGCTTTTCGCTGAAATCTGCCAGTTCGGATTCAATTTCTTCTTCGTCTTTGCTGTAAATCTTCTCCATCAGCTGCCGGTCTAAGATAAATTGATTAGTTTTATCAATGAACTCCAGCGCGTGTTCTGTGATGCTTCTGAAACGATGGATAGATTGCTGGAACGAGCCAAAGGAGCTTTCGAAGCGCATCACCATTAGCCGGCGCATAAAGTCATACAAGTTGCGCTGTTGAATGAACTCAAAATTTTCTTCTCGCTCAAGATCTTCCAATTTTCCGGATTCGTATTCAAAAGGTCGGTAGATTGCACCCTTAAAGCGCCCGCCATCTTCTGGCGCGCCAAAGTATTCTCGGATAATTTGGTCATAAAAAGCCGATTGTTCATCGGTTAATTCAAAATACCATTCTTCAGGGTCCGCAATCTTGGAAAGCTGTTTTACCTCGTCTCTGTAAGCAGGGTTATTCTGCAGGTCCAATCGGTTGCGCCGGATTGTAACTGGCTCGATGACATCACGGATCTCAGCAGCCAAATATTGCGAACGCTCTTTCACCTTAGAAAGGTTGATAGAGGGTTCACCAAAAAGGGTTTCATAATCGCTTTGAGCTCTCCTCCGATTGTTTGGGTTCGCGGAGTTTGCATATCTGCTGATGTAAGAAAGTTTCTCAAAAGCATTTTGATAACGCTTGAAGCGGGAAACAAGGTTGTTCTCCAATGTAATCGAGGATTTTTTCGGCGTAATGAAAAGCTTAAGCAGTGAGAGGATATCTGACGGGCGGTTGTTGAAGGGCGTTGCTGTCAGCAAAATGACAATCTTATTGCGCGAAATATTTTTCAGGAACTCATAATCTTTAGTGTCCTGGTTACGGAAGCGGTGGGCTTCATCAATAATGACCACCTCAAAGTCATTAATTCTCTGAATATATTCTGCAGTATTTTCCAAGTCCCCAGCAGAGCGTACATCCCAGTCAGTGAGCCCAAACTGCTCCAAATACATGCGCCAGCCGGATTTTTTGTCCTTATCGCCCATCAGCCCAGGCGGGCAAATGACCAAACCGCGCTTTCGCAGCTCGCGTGCTACGGCGCAGGCAATGATGGTCTTGCCCAAGCCCACCACGTCAGCGATAATCACACCGTTGTAATCTTTAATAATTGCCAATGCTTGTGCCACAGCATCTAATTGATAGCGATAGGGCGTATATCCTTTATCTTTTAGCAGATCTGGCAGAGAAGAACTAATATTTTGCTGTTTAAAAGAATCCAGGTAAGTTTTGAGCGATAAAGCATAAGCCTGAAAAGGCGTAATCTTTCGAGCCATCGTGTTTTTCTCAATCACATCGATAAGCCTCTTTTTGACCTCGTCTTTTTCGGTGATTTTAATAGCATCTTCCCAGAGCTCATCAAAATACTTCTCGGTTTCTTCGGTGCCGTAATCGCTAATTTCTACATTGAACTCAGCTTGCGTGGTCAATGCTGGGCGAGTGAGATTGCTGCTGCCAGTGATAAAAACCTTCTTCTTCATTTGATTGTCCGCATCAAAAAAGAAGTATATTTTGGCATGGTTAGGCTCTTTGGTCTTGCGGATAACCAGCCGGCCTTGTTTGATGAGGTCGACGAAAAAAACCACCTGTTCGTAAAAAGTACTTGTGTCAAAATCCTCGCTGGTCAATGATTGCTGGAGGCTCTTAAAATACTTATCCAACTTCTGACTATTCGAGGCAGATTGATCATTATCCGCGTACTCAATTAAGTTGTAGTTGAGCTTATCCACGTTCATCCCAACTAAAACCTTTAGGTTCACCGTCGGGTTATTCTTCAATCCCTCGTAAAGCTCGGTCAAGCCAGAAAAATAAAAAAAGCCCACCAGGAACTTGAGTTCATCACTGCTTTCAATCAGCTCGATCAACCGTTCGTTGAGTGATTTTCCCGCCTCATTAGTTATGAAATTTGTCGCCACGCGTTTTTACCTGCCCTCCTTACAGAACTGAGAGAAACTCCCGTGAAATAAATTATAGCATTATTGGCAACGACGAAATTGAATCTCAGGTCTCCATGCTCTCGCCGGTCTCAGACCGTGCGAGAGGGTTTGACCGCAGGTCTCCACACCATTGCATAGTCAGGAGAATGCGTAGCCTACCCTTAGGGTACCGCGCGAGGAATTTGACCGCAGGTCTCCCAATCTCAGTTCTCGCCGGTCTCCCGACCGTGCGAGAGGGTTTGACCGTAGGTCTCCTGGTTTTTCTGCCTTGATAAATGATTGTGATAATCGGATTATCAGTTTTTTTGAGACCTAAAGGTCAAATGTCTTTCACGGTCAGGAGACCGTGAAAGAGCAGAAGGTATCTGTTCTCGCCGCTCTCCGAGTGCGTAGCCTGCCCGTAGGGTACCGCGCGAGGAATTTGACTTTGCTCTCGCCGGTCTCTGAGTGCGCAGCCTACCCGTAGGGTACCGTGCGAGGAAGTTGACCGTAGGTCTCACAGGCCTTTTGCTCTCGCCGGTCTCCAGAGTGCGTAGCCTGCCCGCAGGGCACGTACGAGAGGGTTTGACCGCAGGTCTCCTGCCCCCTCATTTCCAATTCCAATATGCTCACCTCATCCCATCAGCCACCCCACCATCGCTTAAGCCAAGTAAAAGCTTGACCCCAGCACAGACCCGCAATCCCCCCTGCCGCTGGGGAAAGGTCAGGGTCAGGGCTCATTCACCAAAACCAAGAAAATACCGCCGGCACACTCCTCCAACCCAAACCGTCTGGTGTTCTACCTCAGCCCATAAATCTGAACCCGTCCTCCACCCCCTATATCCCCCGCCGGCTAAACCTGCCAATATCCTCCAGCGGGTCACCCACCTCAATCACCACATCCTCACTCACCCCCATCTTATTACACATATCCCATGCCATAGCCAGAGCCATCACGCAATCGTCATGCTGCCCCACCGGCGCCGAGTACGAAAACGCCCCGTTTGGCGAAACTCTCTCCTCAAAATTAAGCAACTCCCGCGTTTGAATCTCATCAGCTAATAGCTTCAGCTGCCCGTGCTCCAGCGCCGCCTTCAGCCCCAAGATAATATTCGCCTTCGCCCCCTGGCTCGTCACAAATGGCAGCACGTTCAACCCTTCCTCCGTCAGGTGGTCCACCACCGGCTTCCCAATCCCATTCACCTCCACCACAATCATATTCATAAACCAATCCTGATACACTTGCTTAATCCGCGCCTCCAGCACGGGGTAATCCACCCGATTGAACCGCGAGAGATACACTTGTTCCCTCGTGTCAATGTCAATCACCGAAATTACCGTAAAATCTGCTGAGGTCGCTATGTCCGCTGCCGCCACATAATGATGATCCTTGCGCGCTTGTCCAGGTTGCAAAATAGCACTAGCCTCCACATTCCTGAAAACACTCCCGTTCTCTTGAATAAACTCCGCCAAATACTCCTGCCGGAACACCTCTTCCGACGTGCTCGCCTTTGCCAAAGCAATCTCATACGGGTCGATAAACGGATTTGTTGAAGTCGGGAACTGCCACGATTTCCATGTCTCCGGCTCACTATTCTGCTTGTTGAAAAGATCGTAAAACCAATTGCAGCGCTTCGGTGTCGAGATAAACAGCGCTCCGCCCTTCTTATCCGCTAAAGCCGGCCTCAACACCTCCGTCCACACCTCCGGTCGCTGGAACGCACATTCATCCATCACCACCAAGTCCAACCCCTCCCCTCTTAAATTGCTTACAATTTCACTTGAGCGCACCGCCACCAATCCACCGCTCGCAAAAGTAATCATCTTATTCCCACGGTAAACTTTCGTCGCAGGGATTAATTCGCAAATCTGCGTGAGCGGGCGCCAGCCAGCCTCCGAAGTCTTATACGAAGGCGCC
>BAABOD010000051.1:0-9401 GCA_040371255.1 Anaerolineaceae bacterium
CCAATAATTCTTATTGGACGGAGGATGATGTATTGGAACGGGTTATTTTTGATACCTTGTTCGATGACCCAACCGGAATTGTTGTGCCAACGGTGAGTGAAATGAAACACGCTGGCTTGGTGGCTGTCGACGCCTCTAACACTTCCATCGATCAATACTATTGGGAGGAATACCATATCTTCGGAGATCCGACCCTGAAGGTTGTGCTTGGCCCGCGAACCGCTGATTTCACACTTTCGGTTAATCCGAGCGCGCTTGATATTTGCTCCACAGATAGCAAATCTATTGCGGTGAATATCGGCAGCCTCAATCAATATGATGAGCTGGTGAGCCTGGAGGCCAGCCAATTGAGCGGTTACGCACTTGCTTTTGAGCCCCTGGGGCCCTACACACCGCCGGCTGAGGCGGCGCTGACCTTGACGGGCAATGGCTCAGCCGTATTTGGCAGCAGCATCCTCACCATCACGGGTACATCCGGCAGCCTAACTCATATGGCTGACCTGCAGGTGAACACTTATACTACTTTGGCTGCCGGTCCGGCTCTGCTTTTGCCTGTGGATAGCGCTATTGATGTTCCTCCCAATGTTGAGTTCAGCTGGCAAGCTCTGCCTGGAGCGATAAGCTATCACCTGCAAGTCGCGACCGACCTAACCTTTAGCAATATCATCTTAGATGAGGCTGGACTGACCGCTACCAACTTTTTGCCTGCGAGCGCGCTGCAGACAGATACGCGTTACTATTGGCGCGTAATTGCAGAGAATGTATGTAATGCCACCAGTGAAAACGAAGTCTTTACCTTCCGCACGCAGCCTGGTCCAGGGGATTGCCCAGCAGGCACAACCCCTCATATCATCTACCAATCAGATTTCGAGCAAGGCTCAGAAGGATGGCAAGATATCTCGAGTGGCTTATATCATTGGACAATGAGCACCGTGCAGGCACATTCGCCGGCAACAGCCTGGCTCAGCAGTGTCCCTGCCACTACTTCTGACCAAAAGCTTGTTTCGCCTGTTTTCAGCTTGCCGACCGGAGAAGATCCCCTCTCCTTGTCTTTTTGGCATCGCTGGACCTTTGATAGTGCTAGCGCCTGCAATGATGGGGGTGTGCTTGAGATAAGCACGAATAATGGTGAGACATGGGTTCAAGTTTCTTCGAGTTACATTCTTACCAATCCCTATACTGGGACGATCCGTTCAGGTGTAGTTAACCCAATAGCGGGCCGGAGGGCTTGGTGTGGGGTAACCGATTGGACTTGGACGGTTGTGGACTTGGCAGCTTATGCTGGCGAAAATGTGACATTCCGCTTCCGCATGGGCAGTGGTAACGCTGGCGCGGCAGAAGGCTGGTATTTAGATGACCTGCGTGTACAGAGCTGCATTCAGCCTGCACCCCAGCAGCTCTTCTTGCCAATGTTGATGAAATAGGGGCTTATAACTTACCATGCACAGGGTTTGAGCAATCAGACCCTGTGCATTTTTTTACGCCTTTAGGCAGTCGAGAACGCAGAGCGTTCGAGACAAAAAACCACCCGCTATGCGGGTGGGGACAAAGGGTTATACCCGAACCAATTCACCTTTCCGGATAGAATGTGATTGTTCAAGCCACAAACTAAAAAGGAAAGGTGAATTGTATGGCAAACAAAAGCGATAGTCTGGCACACACAAAGTGGATGTGCAAATATCACATAGTGTTCTCTCCGAAGTATAGGCGAAAAGTAATCTACAATCAAATCAGGACAGACATAGGAGAGATACTACGGACACTATGTCAATACAAAGGCATAGAGATACACGAAGGGCACCTGATGCCAGATCATGTGCATCTACTGATGAGCATACCGCCGAAATACAGTGTATCGAGTGTAAAGGGGGTACTTGAAAGGGAAGAGTGCGCTAATGATCTTTGAGCGGCATGCGAAACTGAAGTACAAATATGGGAATCGGCACTTCTGGTGTGAGGGATACTATGTAAATACAGTGGGGCTGAACGAAGAGACGATTCGAAAGTACATAGCTGAGCAAGAACAGAGGGATCAGGCAATGGATCGCTTGAGCGTGAAGGAGTACAAAGACCCATTCAGCTAAATGGGAAAAAGTGTGCCCCTTTAGGGGCAGCGAGAGAAACGAACGCAAAGAGGCTTGAACGAAGAGAAAGCCAGCGCCTTGAGGCGTTGGCTGGAGACCTGGGCTTTCAGCCCTTGAGCAAACCACCCGCTATGCGGGTGGTTCTGATTACAGAAGCTCGTTTAACATTTATTTATTATCCTAACTCGGCGAATGGGATACAATACGTCCGAAAGTTACAACTAAAAAGGATCACATTGATCGCATGATTAATCACAAAGCAGTGCAAAAGACAATTCTGATCGCATCCATTGGCATACTCCTTCTCTCGGCATGTGGGTCATTAAGTTCTGCACCCACAAACCTTGCTAATACAGCTACGGAAAATACGCCTGAAAACAAGCCGTCCCAAGAGGCATCTGACACCGCAACGCCAACCCTTACTCCCACATCTGAAGCCGTGAGCATTTATATGGATCCAGATTTGCCCGCGGCGTTCAAAAATTCTTTGCAGATAAATACCATTGGCTTTGCACCTTCCGAAAGCGAAAATGCAACAGCCAAACTTACCTTCGGCTCAGAGTTCCCAATCAGTACTTGGATTTATGCTCTGGTGGCGCCCTTCCCGACGGTTGCGGATGGGATTAATTCGACGGAATTGCAAGCTTATTGGCAGGAAGCCAGCTCGACCGTTTATTTTGACCGCTTGATTCTAGGCAAAAGCAGCTACAAAGCTATCGAAAGCTTGTGGGGTAAGCCGGCTGGAACGGTGGAAGTGCATCCAGATGCAGATTTGATTAATCTTGCTTGGAACACACCAGGCACCTGGGCGATTATCCCTTTTGAAGAGATTCAGCCGCGGTGGAAGGTGATTGCACTGGATGAGCAATTCCCATTGCATAAAGACTTTATGCCAGAAAGTTACTCGCTTACAGTGCCGATTTCGCTCGTGGCTATCGATGGCAAACCAACAGACGCAATAGCAGACGCTCTAAAACCAAACTTGGCTCAGACTAACCGCGATGCAGACAAATTAGCCACTGTCATTCTTACAGGCGTGACAGCACTCGTGCGTGGCACAGCCAGGGAAATGGAAAAGCTGGGCATTACCCGACCGGCGGAGGTTATCGGGAAGACTTTGCGCGATGCAGATATCCTGCATATCAGCAATGAAGTGCCTTTTGCAGTGAATTGCGGCGAGCCGGCACCACAAAACATCGATAAGCTGATTTTTTGCTCGAAGGACGATTATGTGGAGCTCCTTAAAGCAGTAGGAACTGATGTGGTGGAGCTGACAGGTGATCATTTTGAGGATTGGGGATCCGAGGCAATGCTGCACACCTTGGAGCTCTATAAAGAATTAGGCTGGATTTATTATGGTGGCGGGCGTAACCTGGAAGAAGCCAAACAGCCGCTCAAACTGGAAGTGAATGGCAATAAGATAGCCTTTTTAGGCTGTAATGCAAAAGAATGGATTTATAGCAATGCTACCGAAACTAAACCCGGAAACTTCCACTGCGATTGGGACTATATGGCTGCAGAAGTGAAGCAACTAAGAGCAGAAGGTTACTTGCCCATCGTTACTTTTCAACACAATGAATATTACGTTTGGGAGGCGCAATCCCAGCTAGTGGAGGATTTCCATCGCATGGAAGCTGCCGGCGCTGTGATTGTCAGCGGCAGCCAAGCGCATCAGCCGCACGCTATAGAGATTACCGACAATACTGTGCTGCATTACGGCTTGGGGAATTTGTTTTTTGATCAATACGGTCTGACACAGGATACAGATGATGCCTTCATCGACCAGCACGTGTTCTACGATGGCAAATACTTGGGCGTGGAGCTGTTGACCATTACATTTGAGGATTTTTCCCAGCCGCTGTGGATGGACGCGACAGCGCGAGCAGCTATGCTAGAAAAACTCTTTTCGGTGAGTAAGTGGAACATGCCCATGCAACGGTAAATGATCTGGGTATATATAAAAAGCAGGAGGTAGATCTCCTGCTTTGTGCCCCCATCGAGACTCGAACTCGAGTTATAGCCTTGAAAGGGCTGTGTCCTAACCACTAGACCATGGGGGCTAAGGTGAAAAAATTTTATCATCAGCTTGACCATCGGTCAAGCAAAAAAAGTAGACATTTTAGGGAGTGGTGTAAAATTCCAGTGGTCAGCAAGCTCAATTATGTATAAGGATTATTTCATAAGCGCATAATTAGCTGGCAATTTTGCTTGACATTCACCTTAGGTGCATTTATAATAATTTTTCGTTGCCCCGGCAATATCTTGCTGGGGTAAATTATGTAAACCAACTTACCCGCAGCTGAGCGGTGAAACGCGCAGGATGTGGCGAAGTGAAGATTGGAGAAAAATGAAATATGCAATTGTTGAAACTGGCGGTAAGCAATACCGCGCTGAAGAGGGTAAAACGCTTACTGTTGACCTTCTTCCAGCTAAAGTTGGGGATAGTGTTATCCTTAAATCAGTCCTTCTCGTTGTTGATGACGATAAAGTAATGGTTGGCAGCCCCAAAGTGGAAGGTGCCAGCCTCAAAACTACTGTCGTCGATCAGATTAAAGGCAAGAAAATTTTGGTCTTCAAATATAAACCTAAAAACAATTATCGCCGGCATACAGGGCATCGCCAAAAGTACACCCAGCTGCTGGTGGAATCAATTTCTATGGAGTAAGTCAAGATGGCACACAAAAAAGGTGGCGGGTCCTCCCGCAATGGTCGTGATAGCCGTGGACAGCGGCTTGGAATCAAAAAATTTGGTGGCGAACAAGTAATCAGTGGCAACATTTTAGTTCGGCAGCATGGCACTAAGGTACATGCTGGCTGGAATGTTGGCTGTGGTCGCGATTACACGCTTTTTGCTACTGCCGACGGAACCGTTAAGTATGAGACACTTCCGGGCGGACGCAAAAAAGTGCACGTGATCGTTTCTCAAGATTAACACGGTGCCGGAAAGGAACTATGAAAGCAAAAATTCAACCTAAATATTATCCGGAAGCCAAAGTAATTTGCGCTTCTTGTGGGACAACCTGGACTACAGGTTCAACTGTGCCGGAAATCCGAACCGAAGTTTGTTCTAACTGCCACCCTTTCTATACGGGTCAGCAAGCACGCTTGCTTGACCGCGAAGGGCAAGTGGATCGCTTCTATAAGCGCTTACAGGTGCGGCAGGAATATGTTGCCGATCTGAAAGCCCAAGCTGGAGCAAAAACCTCCCCTGAACGTCCGATTTCTGAACTAGAAATCTCCACGAAGGCGATCAACGCGCTGACCAAAGCCGGCTTGAATACGGTCGGAGATATATTAGCTAAGTTGGAATCGGGTGAAGAAGCCTTGCTCGACATTGATGGTTTCGGACGCAAATCTCTTATTGATATCAAGAAACAGCTGCGTAAGTTAGGTTATAAGCTGCCATCAACGGCTGAATCTTCTGAAGATTAACACCACAACTTGGCTTTTTTTCGGTAAACTTAACAGGCAGGCACACCACCTGCCTGTTGTCTTTTCTGGAGGGTATTATGGCTCATCAATATGGTTATGTGGAAGTCATTACGGGTTCGATGTTTTGTGGAAAAACCGAAGAACTTATTCGCCGCCTGCGTAGGGCTGTGATTGCGCGGCAAAAAGTTCAGGTTTTCAAGCCTGTTATTGACAGCCGCTATGCGTATAGCAAGGTCACCTCTCATTCTGGCGCAGATTTCGAAGCATTGCCAATCAATTCCGCTGCGGAAATTCTTCAGAACTTAGAGCCAGAGGTTACGGTAGTAGGCATCGATGAAGCTCAATTCTTCGATGACCCCATTGTAGAAGTAGTCGATCAGCTTGCGAATCAAGGCATTCGCGTGATCGTTACCGGACTAGATACGGACTTTCGGGGAGAACCTTTTGGCTGTATGCCTGTGCTCATTGCCAAAGCGGAGTATGTGGATAAGCTAAACGCCATTTGTATGGTTTGCGGGGAGCCAGCCAGCCGCACCCAGCGCTTGGTCAATGGCAAGCCGGCTCATTATAATGATCCTATTGTGATCGTGGGCGCCTCGGAAATGTACGAAGCCCGCTGCCGGCGCTGCCATGAAGTTCCACGTGATTGAGAGGGAAGTATGAAACCCTATCAGGATTTTTTAGACGAAATCATCATTACCGAAGAACAGTTGCAAGCGCGTATTCGCGAGCTCGGAGCCGAGATTTCAAGAGATTATGCCGGTAAAGAGCTATTGGTCATTTGCATTTTACGCGGCGGGGTGATGTTTTTGACCGATTTAATCCGCCAAATTTCCGTCCCATTGGCGATAGAGTTTATGGCGGTAACATCTTACGGCAGTGGAGCGCGCCAATCTTCAGGGGATGTACGCATCACCCTAGACCTTAATACAAGCATCAAAGACCGGCATGTCCTCATTGTGGAAGATATTATCGATAGCGGCCATACCCTGGCGGCAGTGATCGAGCTGCTGCAAACCCGCGACCCGGCTTCGCTTTATGTCTGCACCCTGCTGGATAAAGTATCCCGTCGGGAAGTAGACGTGCCCGTGCGCTATCGTGGCTTTGCCATAGAAGATAAATTCGTATTTGGTTACGGGCTGGATATGGATGATTATTATCGCAACCTACCCTTTATCGGAACTGTTAATTTGAAAAAGTATGAAGATCCAGCTTGATCCAGAAACCCGCCAGCTTTTAGAGCTTGTGCGTAGCAGTGCACCAAAGGACTTACCGGTGCATCTGGTTGGGGGTGCCGTGCGCGATTTTGTGCTGTGCAGACCGGTAAATGACTTTGACTTTGTCGTTCCGGCGCAATCTTTGGAACTGGCAAAAAAGGTTCGTCAGCAATTACACGCTGTCGGCTTCATCCTCGATGATGAACGCCAAACTGGCAGAGTTATATTGAACCAGAGCAAATCCAATGAAATCATCTTGGACTTTGTGATTTATACCGGTGGAAGCTTGCTTGAGGACGTAAAAAACCGGGATTTTACCATCAACACTTTGCTTCTCGACTTGCTGCAACCGGAAGAGGTGATCGACCTGCTTGGCGGCTTACCGGATCTAGATGCTAAAGTGCTGAAAGCGGCATCACCACAATCTATGCAGTTAGATCCACTGCGCGTTCTGCGCGGCATACGCTTCAAACGCACTTTTAATCTGGAAATTGAATCACAGACTGAAAGTTTGATGCGCGCGGCAGCGGAGGGTTTGGCACAGATTTCGGGCGAACGTATTCGTGACGAGCTTTTTAAGATCTTAGCTCAAGTTGATGTTGCGGGAGCTTTCAAGCTGATGGACAACCTCGGAGTTCTTGCCCCGGTTTTCCCTGAGTTGGCTGTAATTAAGCCACAACCTGCAATTTATCCGCATGTGCATCCGCTGTGGGAGCATACTTTGCAAGTGATTACCTACTTAGAAATTATGCTCGGATCGAGGGCTAACCCTGAGGGAAGCAAAACTGAAATCTACATGCAGCTGGCAAAAGAGATGCTCGCCCCATATATTGAGCAAGTACGAGATTTGCTCACTCAGCCAATACAAGCTGGAAGACCGCGGCGCAGTTTACTGCTATTGGCAGCGCTGTACCATGACGTGGGGAAACCCCTGACACAAACCCAAGATGAAAAAGGACGCTATCACTTTTACGGGCATGATAAGGCTGGCTCCGAGCTGATGGAAAAGCGCGCACGGGCACTTATGCTAGGCAGGGAGGAGATTGCATATCTCACATTGCTCGTCAGCCAGCACATGCGCATTCATCATTTTAGTAAACCTGGCGTTGAGATGACCGATCGCGCTGTTTACCGGTATTTTCGTGATTTAGGTGCTGCCGGCGTGGATAACGCCTTACTCAGTTTAGCCGATACCTTAGCAGCTTTCGAGGATACCCTTCAGATGGAAGCGTGGGAGCGCGAAGTGCAGGCTGTCAACAAGCTTTTAGCTGCCTGGTTCAATCGTCAAGAAGCCCTTATTCAACCGCCCAAGCTGCTGGATGGAAAAGACCTGCAACGTATTTTCGGGCTCGAACCTAGCCCCTTACTTGGTGAAATCTTAGCAGCGATGCGTGAAGCCCAAGCTGCAGGTGAAGTGAGCAACGCAAAGGGGGCAATCGATTTCGTTTATCAATTTCTGGAAAGTAAAAAGCAAGAAGGAGAACCGCATGAAAATTAGAGTAAGTGATATCAATCTGAATGTTGAGAGCTTAGGTGAAGGTAAGCCGATTGTTCTACTACATGGTGTAGGTCTCGATCACACTATTTGGCTGGAAATGGCACAGCTTTATCAAGATCAGGCGCGCTTTGTTCTGTTGGATCTCCGTGGTGAGGGAAAATCCGAAACGGGTAATGCCAACCATACTTTGGAACAAATGGCAGAAGACGTACTTGGCGTGCTCAACCAGTTAGGGCTTGACCAAGTGCTCTTGGGCGGGCACTCTATGGGTGGCTATATTGCCTTAGCTTTTGCCGAGAAGCACCCTGAACGTTTAGCGGGTTTAGCGCTGATTGCTTCTAACGCTGGCAGCGATTCGGAAGAAAAGAAGCGCCAGCGCCTTACAGATGCTGAGGCAATATTGAAACACGGAAGCCATGTGCTCGCTAATTCGATGAGCCCCAAGCTTTCTTTCGATCCACAAATCCAGGAGTATACGCGTAAATTGATTGCAGCAACCGACCCGCAGGGTTTGGCAAACACGCAATTCGCTATTGCCCAGCGGCCTGAAAGATTTAACCTCTTAGCCAGTCTCACTTGCCCAGTCTTAATTGCTGCAGGCAAAGAAGATCAAATTGTTCCCGCAGCTGCAGTGCAGGCGATGATTCAGGCAAATCCAAAAGCTCACAGTGTATTTATCCCTGGTGCTGGGCACATGCCGATGATGGAGGCGCCGCGCACCTTGGGGGCTTTGCTCGTAGCATTATGAGAGGTCTCTCGTGGAAGCGTTGGATTTAATCTTCAAACGGCGGAGCATCCGAAAGTTTACGGATGAGCCGGTGAGTAATGCGCAGATTGACCTGCTCCTGCAGGCGGCGATGGCAGCACCTACTGCGATGAACCTCAAACCTTGGCACTTTGTGGTTGTTACCGAGGCTGAAATCTTGAGGAGAATCAACCATACATTGATTTTTGGAAAGATGAAATCCCCATGCGCCGTTAGCGTGTGTGGCGATCTCCGTGCTGGCAAGCGGGTGGAGAAGTTTTGGATTCAAGACTGCAGCGCGGCTACAGAAAACTTGCTCTTGGCTGCTACTGGGCTTGGCTTGGGAGCCGTATGGTGTGGTGTTACGCCAATCGAGAGGTATCAAAAGCAAATTGCCGAAATTCTCTTGCTGCCTCAGGGCGTTG
>BAABOD010000052.1:0-2801 GCA_040371255.1 Anaerolineaceae bacterium
GAGAATCTCCAAATTGCGTTAGCGCAGTTGGTTCGAGCATAACAATCAGTCCACCGCCATTTTCAACAAACGCTTTTAGGAGCGTAACTTCATCTTCACTCAAAGGTTTTTGCGGACCAGCGATAATAATCACTTTGGCGTCCTCAGGGATTGTATTCGTCGCCAATAAATTGAGCTCATTAATGGTGTAATTTTTCGTCGTAAGTTCTCTTACTGCAAAAGCATAACTAGCGTCCTCGTAAGCATCGAATGTAGGCTCGCCATGTCCGGTGAGCACGTAAATTACTTTTTCTTCGGGGCTGAGAAGCCGTAAGAGAGCAGAGGTGAGTTGCTGTTCGTTGACTGTGGTGATGATCTCTTGGGCATCGCCGGCTTTGAGCACGATACTTCCATCACGTGTAATGCCGGCTTCATTCGCTGCCAACGGGTTCTCATTAGGATCAATAAACTCATAACTAAACTTGCCCCGCGCAGCATTACTATAATTGCGTAGCAAAGTCTCGGCATTCTCTTTGGAGGTGAGGGTGGTGAAGTAGGCTTGAGCTGTGATAGGCTGTTCCAACGATTTGAGCACATTGAGCGTCTCTGGGCTCAGACTGTTGGTTTTATCTGCGGTCAGGTCCCAGCGGATATCGTTGTGATAACCAATGAGGTTGACCACAACGAGGATGGCAAGGACTGCTAAGGTGCTGAGCAGCATGTTAGTGCCATATTTTGCCTGCCTGCCGGAGAAAAACGCGCGCATATCTTCGGGGTCAAGTAAAATGGAAACTGCTAAGGCAACCACACCCACGCCTAAGCAGATTTGGCTCGCTAAAGTGAAGCCCGAGTAAATAATGGTGAGCACCAGGGAGGCAACTGCTGCAACGGCAGCAATTATCAACGCAATCTGGGAATATTTAGTTTTATTGGTTTTCATTATTTCCACCTCCGTGATTCAATCACACGCGCCCCTAGGAATAGTGCAAATATAGTTAAACTGATAAAGAAAATCACAGAGCTAAGGCTCACGGAGCCATAGTAAAACGAGTCGTAATAATGCTCTGGCAAGCTGAGATATCTGAGCAAATCCGAAAGAAAGCCTGTAGTATTGCTGGCTGGTGAGGCAATGATCCACATCAACAATATTGCGCCTAATGAGGCAAGCAGGGAGGCTATTGGATTTTTGAAGAGCGCAGAAATCAGTACACCGACAGCTGTCATTGCGCCGACCGCGAGAATCAAGCCAATATAAACAGCAATCAAAGCAGAGAAATCAATCCCCGGCTCCACCAAGAAGTTAAGCAGGATGGGGTAAAGCAAGGTGAGCGCCAAACTGCAGAGAAAGAAGAGAAAAACGCCTAACCACTTGCCTATGATGAGCTCAGCGTCTCGCACTGGAGCTGTCAGGATCAATTCTAGCGTACCCGTGCGGTTTTCATCCGATATAGAGCGCATGGTCAACACCGGGACTCCGAAGAAAAAGATGGGGAAAAGAACCCAATCTAAGAGCACACGCATATCTGGCACATAAGTTTGGGTTTGCATGCCATATTGCAGCAAGATCATAAAGTAAATTCCAAGAGAAAGGAACATCACCACGCCAAAGACGTACGCAATGGCATTATGGAATATGGACTTAAACTCTTTTTCAGCAATGGTCCAGATGTTACGCATGGTTTTCTCCTCCTTGCTCTGATTGTTCTTCGCTGCTCTGAGTTTCGGCTTCTAAAGCTCCCTCCAGCTCTGGCTGTGTTTGCCTTTCGGTTTCTTCTTCCTGCACTAATTGCAAGAAGATATCCTCCAAGCTCGCAGTTTCAGAATACACTTCCAGAATTTCCAGATTGGCTGCGGTCAGCGTAGCAATCACCTTTGGGCGGATATCCGTCGCGCCTGAGCTTTCCAAGATGATATGGTTTTGGGCGTTAATTTCCACATGCAAGACGTCTTCAATCCCTCGGAGAATTCCTTTTGCTGGGGTTGGGTCACTTGCCAAGTGAACAGTTACTTTTTGCGTTCCGGTCAAGCGTTTCTGCAGGGCTTCTGGCGTATCTTCGGCGACTAACTGACCACGGTTGATAATCAGCACCCGATCGCAAATTTGTTGTGCTTCCGAAAGGATGTGCGTGGAGAGCAGCACGGTTTTTTCCTTTCCGATTTCCCCGATGAGCTTGCGCACCTCAATGATTTGAGCTGGGTCTAAACCGATGGTGGGCTCGTCTAAGATAAGCACTTCAGGGTCGTGAATGAGTGCCTGAGCCAGACCCACGCGCTGGCGCATCCCTTTGGAGAGCTTAGAAATAAAACTGTGCGCTCGGTCGGAGATGTTTACCTTTTCGATAACTTCGGCAACGCGCTCTTCTAAGCGGTCAACTTGATGTAATTTTCCCATGTAGCGCAGGTATTCGTTGACGCGCATATCTGGATAAAGTGGTACCGATTCAGGCAGGTATCCAACGATGCGGCGTACTTCCAAAGATTGGTCGATGACGTCATATCCCCCAATTGTCACTTTGCCGGATGTTGGGGGCATGTAACCGGTCAAGATACGCATGGTGGTGGTTTTGCCGGCGCCATTCGGGCCTAAGAAACCAAGAACTTCACCTTTCTCAGCGTGGAAAGTGAGGTCTTTTACTGCACAGTTTTGGCCATAATACTTCGTTAAGTTTTCAACCTTGATCATAACGGACTCCTCCAAAAGCATTCCTCCTTGAACTGATCTTGTTTTTATCTCATTTGAATGATTATCAAGCAAATTTGTTTAAGCATAACAATTCTAAGGAAACTCTCATCTTTTTTCAGCTCAAAATTTTACTACGGCT
>BAABOD010000052.1:2901-8848 GCA_040371255.1 Anaerolineaceae bacterium
ATAACAATTCTAAGGAAACTCTCATCTTTTTTCAGCTCAAAATTTTACTACGGCTATGTCCAGTCTTTGGTTTAAAGCGCGTATTCAAAGCCTGCGGTTTGTGCGGGAAAGCATCCCATACAATTAATATAAGGGTAAAAAATGCTTAGTTTAAGAATAAATGAATGCCTATTTTTCCAACAAGTTCGCAATCTGTTCATCAGCCCCACCCCTTTGATTCCCCTCCCCAGCCTTCAAAAGAACCACTCTCTCGCAGAAGATTGATTTCAAACACGAATGTGCTTCGGAGCTAGGCGAGGGTAGGTAGAGGGAAAATTGTTATTAATTATTATAAAGAATTTGGGTGTGATCGATCAATGGTCGTTTTTATACACTTTTAGAATGTCGCTGGAGCACCGTCTTTACGGGTGATGCGCAGCACGGCGATCTTCGTGGGGTGGTTGAAAGGGCTGGGTTCTACAGGCGGATGGTCGTGAACCGTCTGTGGAAATCCGGTGATGTCTTCTGGTACTGGGATGAGGCGCTCGCGCTGCACGAATCCAGTGGATTCCAACGCCTCCAAAGTTTGCATCACCGCGCTGCCAGGGAGGTAGAGTGCATTATTGATCACAATTAGCTTGCCTTCGTGAGCGACCAATGGGCGCACTTTATTGATCAACCTTAGCCAGTTGTGCAGCAGGTCAACCGTTCCCTGAGGTGTGTTGGAATAGAGCGGTGGGTCCAGGATAACGCAATCAAACAGCACTTTGTGCTGCTTAAAATACCCTACCGCCTTGAAGAAATCCATTGGGAGCGTTTCCATGCAGCCGGAGAAGGAGTTAAGCTGGATTGATTGCTGTGCTAACATTAGCGCTGCCTTATTTAAGTCAGTCTGGACTACATTGCGGGCTCCACCCGCCAATGCCGCGATGCCTAAGGCGCCGGTGTAGGCAAAGCAGTTGAGCACGCTTTTTCCTGTCATGTTTTGAATCAAGTATTTTCGGAGGTTGCGCGTATCCAAGTAAAAGCTGCAATCCTGATTGAGTGTGAGATCGAGAGCATAGCGCACGCCATGTTCTGTGATGACGCTTGAGAGCGAATCACCAAAGGCGGTGACGCCCCTTCGCAGTGCGGGATCTGTGGCATGCCGGCGTTTGAGCAATCCACTCGTGAGCCAAGGGAGAGCTTCGCGATAGAAGGCAAAAACATCTGGGACAGAATCCTCAAGGGAATCAGGCGGTCGCGCATGGTTGATTACAACTAATGTACTGGCAAATAAATCGACCACCAAACCCGGGCAGCCTTCGTAAAATCCATTGAACAAGCGCAATGCTTGTGTATGTTCTGGAGCCAGCATTGCTTGCCGCGCGGAGAGCGCAACAGCAATGCGCTGTAGAAGCTCTTCCCTGGAGTTTATGGTCGAATTGGAAGTCTCGTTATTAGGGTTCATTTGGTAGAATTATCCGCGTAATTATCATAACATTCAACGGGTGAACTTATGGTGAGTTTTCTTGAGAATTTTCCTCCGATTATACAAGCACTCTGGGGGACAGGGTTTACATATTTGATGACTGCGTTAGGCGCCTTAGGCGTTTTCCTCGGCAGAGAGTTAGACAAGCGCCTGCTTAATGGCATGATGGGCTTTGCAGCTGGCGTAATGATCGCTGCGAGTTATTTCTCGCTTTTAGCACCCGCGATTGAACTTTCTGCTGACCTTCCTGGGCCAATTTGGCTGCCGGCGGTAGGGGGGTTCTTGATAGGAGGCGGCTTTTTGTGGGCAGTGGATAAGCTCTTACCGCATCTGCATATTGGGGATGACCAACCTGAAGGCTTGCGCACCACTTGGCAGCGCAATATCCTGCTCGTATTTGCGATTACCCTGCACAACATTCCCGAAGGTTTGGCTGTCGGTGTCGCATTTGGGGCAGCCAATGCCGGCTTGAGTGGTGCTTCGCTAACCTCCGCGATTGCGCTTGCTTTGGGTATCGGCATTCAAAATTTCCCTGAAGGCTTGGCGGTTTCTATGCCCTTACGCGGCGAGGGTATTTCAAAAGGGCGGGCTTTTTTCTGGGGTCAGCTCTCGGGCTTGGTGGAACCTATTGCCGCGGTGATTGGCGCAGCTGCAACACTTTCGATGCAAAATCTGCTGCCCTATGCCTTGGCATTTGCTGCCGGCGCGATGATTTACGTTGTAGCGGAAGAGCTTATCCCTGAGGCAAAGATGAGTTCTAGCGACCATTCTGATATCCCCACCATTGGAGTATTACTTGGCTTTGCGATTATGATGCTGCTGGATGTGGCTTTAGGCTAAGGGGGCTTAGGGCTTTTCCCATACCTGGTAGAGTGCAAGGCGTTGATTTTTGCCATCTGAGTAGAATTCAGAATTTAGGCTTAGACCAGCGGCTTCGCCGAGTGTGATTAATTCCTCTGAAGTAAATACATGGACGTAGCGGCATGCAGGCTGCTCGCTAGCCGGACCTGCACGCCAATCGAGCAGGATATCTCCAGGCTCGACTTGCTTGGGGTCGATATCTGCCATTTCCCATGGCAAGATGCGCGCTGTGAGCGTGGGGCTCTGGAATACTTGCCAAGCCGAGAGCATCAACTGACCTCCAGAGCGCAGAAGCAGCGCACTTTGCGTAAAAATAGACTGCTGAAGCGCCTTGCCGGGTAAATGCTGCAACACTGCAAAGCATGTAACAAGGTCAAATGAACCGGGCTGGAACGCATCTGCCCAATGCGGTGAGGACAAGTCAACTGCATGAAAGCGAAACTCGGCTGTGGTTTTCAATAGAGCAACAGCCTGCTGTGCTTCTTGAATAAATGCAAGGGATCCGTCAATTCCGAAGTAAGAACCCTCAAAGCCGGCATGAGCCAAGGCTAAAGCAAAATTGCCATTCCCGCAGCCTATGTCTAGCAGCTTCGCATTATGGGGGATGGACGGGATTAATTGCCGCACGCCTGGTTGAACATTACGACGGGTTTTAGAAAACGAGCTGGCGTTTTGTGCGTAAAATTCGCGATTGATTTCCAAGAGCCTTTCTTGTGTTTGGCTATCCATAAACTGAGTATATCAGCTTCGGCAAGCAAGTGTTTGCCTCAGAGAAGCAGGTAAAATACTTTTATGGTTAATGCGAAAGCATGGAAAGAAAAACGTATGAATAGCCCAGAGGAACTTTCCCTGGCAAAAGCAGCTCTTGAAGACCTGAGGCTTGGCATGGAGCTGCGCAAAGCATTACGGAAGCACCCTCTGCCGAATGGCGCCGGCTTTTTAGCCAAACATACCTTAGTGGCGGCTTATCGGGAGCTGGTCGAGAGCGGTGAGTGGGAGGAGGATCCGCAAATCTTAGCCGCGATTCGCATGAAACCCATCCGTACGCTTTCGGGCGTCACCACAATTACTGTCCTGACGAAGCCTAACCCCTGCCCAGGGGAGTGCATCTTTTGCCCCACCGAGAGCAATATGCCGCAGTCTTATCTTTCAGATGAACCTGGAGCGCGGCGTGGGGTGGAAAATGAATTTGACCCTTACCGCCAGGTAGCTTCGCGCCTGAAGGCGCTGCATGAGGTTGGGCACCCCACCGATAAGGTAGAGCTGCTTATCCTCGGTGGCAGTTGGACTGCGTATCCGCGCAGTTACCGCGAATGGTTTATCCGCCGCTGCTTCGAAGCCCTCAATGCGGAAAATCCATTAGATGACCAAGGTGAGATCCGTTTGGAAGATGTACAAAAACGAAATGAAATCGGTGCACACCGTAACGTAGGTTTGGTAGTGGAAACGCGGCCGGACTTGATCAGCCGGCAAGAGCTGATTTTTAACCGCAAATTGGGCGTAACCAAATTCCAAATCGGGATCCAAAGCCTTGATGATGACATTTTAAAACGAAACAAACGCGGTCACACGAGCGAGCAAGCTCGGCAGGCGGTCGATTTATTGCGCGCAGCGGGCTTTAAGGTGGTTGCGCATTGGATGCCCAACCTGCTTGGTGCAACTCTCGAGAGCGACCGCGCTGATTTTGCTAAGCTTTGGGTCGAAGGCAGCATTCAACCCGATGAGCTCAAGATTTACCCTTGCCAACTCTTACAAAACGCCGAGCTCTATCATTATTGGCAGAGGGGAGAATTTCAACCCTATAGCGAAGAGCAGCTGATTGATTTGTTGGCAGATATTAAGCCGACTGTGCCGCGCTATTGCCGCATCAACCGAGTTATCCGTGACATCCCTTCGACGAATGTGGTGGCAGGTAACCGGAACACCAGCCTGCGGCAAGATGTGGCAAGGGAGCTTGAACGGCGGGGCGAGCGCTGTAACTGTATTCGCTGCAGAGAAATCCGCGGCGGCCGTATGCAGAGAACGGCGTTAGCGCTACATGACTTAGTCTATCAAACTGGTGTTAGTGAGGAGCATTTTCTTTCTTACGATACTGAAGATGATCGCTTAGCAGGCTTCCTTCGGCTTTCTTTACCCCACGAGAATAACTTGCTTGAATTACAAGATTTGGAAGGCGCTGCGATAATCCGCGAGGTACACGTTTACGGTCAGTCGTTAGAAGTTGGCACCGAGCAAGCTGGAGCGGCACAGCATGCCGGCTTAGGGAAGAATCTAATCCAGAAAGCAGAAGAAATCGCCAGAGCGCAGGGTTACAAGCGCTTGGCAGTAATTGCTGCAGTTGGGACGCGGCAGTACTATGCCATGCGCGGTTTTGAGATGGGGGAACTTTATATGGTCAAGCCGCTTTAGCAATCCATGCCTAAATAAACCATTAGAGAAACTAAGGCAATTAAAAAAAGGGCTATTTTACAAAAAACAGCCCTCGTTGTTTAATAATTTGGATTAGTCTCTATGAGGAAGATAAGGGATTAAGCGTGCAGCGAAACCGGAAACATTTATCGATTGCAAGTAAACTTTTCCGGGACCTTCCAAGACGCTTAAGAAAAGCCCTTCGCCGCCGAAGAGCACATTCGTAAAGCCTTTAATTGTTTCAACATCATACTTTATAGTGCTCTCGAAAGCAGCTACGTTACCCGTATCGACTTTGAGGCGCTCGCCTGGACGCAGGTTCTTTTCCACCACTGTCCCGTCAATTTCGAGAAACACGATTCCTGCTCCATCCAGCTTTTGCAAGATGAAACCTTCACCGCCAAAGAAACCCGCTCTGGCTTTGGTGACAAATGTGGAAAGATTTACACCCGGCGTAGCGCAGAGGAAGGCTGATTTTTGGGAAATCCACTGCTGGGTGCCGTTGAGCTCCAGAGGCAGAATTTCGCCAGGAAAGGATGAAGCAATGGTTAGTTCTGCACCAGAAGCTTTTGCCGTATAGGTTGCCATGAAGAGGGATTCCCCGCTGAGCATACGGCCGAGACCTTTCATCAAGCCGCCTTTCATGTTGGTCTCCATGGTAAAGTTATCGGTCATCCAGGTCATACCGCCGGATTGGGTATAGATACTCTCACCGGCTTCAAACTGCAAGGTAACAATGGGGAGTTTATCTCCGAAAATTTGGTATTTCATTGTGCCTCCTTGGGCGTTTAATAAGGTTTTAAGCGTGATGGACGGTGATATTATACCCCCGCAGTAGGAGATAGTGGCTGTGTATCCTGATTAGGTTTCGGCTCATCTGTAAGTTTGGAGGCATTCTGAGATTCCTCTTTTGCAGCGGATTCATCCAGCGGTGAAATCCCCGGAAGGCTATTGCGCTGTTCTATGCGCGTGATAATGTCTAAACGGCGCTGGTGCCGGTCACCTTCAAAGGCGGCATTCAACCAGCCTTCACAGATGAGGGTGGCTAAGCCCCCAGCGACAACGCGCGCGCCTATGCACAAGACGTTGGCATTATTATGCCGGCGTGCCATGATAGCGGAGTAAGGCTCGCTGCACACAACAGCACGAATACCGTTGAATTTGTTGGCAGCAATGGACATGCCCACGCCAGTCCCACAAATAAGGATCCCACGGTCAAAGCCCCCG
>BAABOD010000053.1:0-8590 GCA_040371255.1 Anaerolineaceae bacterium
CCACTGCTGAGTTTATGCAGCTGCTCAGAAAATAGCCATTATAAGATCAAAATTAGGCAGGAGAATGCTTCCGTCTGTGTTTTTATACGATGGAGCATGCTTTAAAGCTGCCGCAGCCAGATGCCTGACCGGTTAGGTCGGATTTCGATAGCCCCCGCTGGGAGATGATACAGATGCGTGAGCGTCTCGGCAGTAATGATTTGCTCCGCTGTACCCACGCGCACCTTGCCGTTGCCTTCCACCAGAACCGTCTGCGTGCTGATTGTCAGGGCAATTTGCGGGTCGTGCGTGGTCATGAGGATAGTAACGCCGGCACGGTTCAGTTCCTTTAGCGTTTGCAGCAAACGGTATTGGTTGCCCAGGTCTAGGTGCGCCGTGGGTTCATCCAGCAGCAAGATTTCCGGCTCCTGCGCTAATGCGCGTGCCACCACAGCTAACTGCCGCTCGCCGCTGCTCAGCTTATCCATAGGCGCATCAGCAAGCGCAGAAATCCCAGCGCGTGCCAGCGCTTCCCGCGCTACGTGATGATCTTTCTGACCGGGCATCTCGACTAACGTCAGATGCGGCGCACGCCCAAATTGCACATACTCCAACACCGAGTAGGTGTAGGGCAAGTGTTCAGCCTGAGGAACAAGCGAAATCCGCCTGCCGAGCTCTCCTCGGGTATAGCTTTGCAGGGGTCGGCTGCTCAAACTCACGGTTCCCGCTGTCGGCAGCAACCACCCTAATGCCATATAGAGCAGCGTGGTCTTACCCGCGCCGTTGGGACCCAAAAGCACAGCCAAACTTCCCTTTTCGAGGTCATAGTTCAAATCAGTGAAGACTTGACGCTGACGGGAATAGCCAAAGGCAACACCTTCAAAGCTCAGCAAGGCTGCGCTCATGCTGGCACCGCCTGTCTGCGCCGCGCCATCAGAATTACAAAAATCAGCGCGCCTAATAGTGAAGTGAGGATCCCGAGCGGAATTTCGCCAATGATAAGCAGCCGCGCCAGGTCATCACATAAAATAGCAAAGATCCCGCCTAAAAGCATCGCCGCTGGCAGGCTGCGGCGCGTATCCGAGCCAAAAAGCCCGCGGGCAATGTGTGGCATGATCAACCCCACCCAGCTGACGATGCCTGCCACAGAGATAACTGCTGCGGTGGCGAGGACTGCTGCCGTCATCAGCAGCAAGCGCTCCCGCCGAGGTGCAGCCCCGAGTGAAAACGCGGTGGTCTCTTCCAAAGCCAGCAGATTCAGCCGCCAGCGGAAGACAAACATAATGACTAGACCCACTAAGCAAGCTGGCAGAATGGAAAGGAACTTCGCCCAAGTGATGCTCGCCAAGCCACCGAGCATCCAAAAGGTGATTTCTGGGAGCTGACGCATTGGATCAGCCATAAACTTGATAATGCCCACACCAGCTGAAAACAGCGCCGAAACCGCAATCCCAGCCAGCACCAAGCGCAGCAGCCAATCGCCAATATGCATGCGGCGGGCAAGCAAATACGAAAAGCCCAGCCCAATGAAAGCAAAGATAATCGCCAGTCCTTGCACCGCCATCGAGGTCGCTCCGAGAAAGACGATGCCAAGCGCTGCGCCGAAGGCTGCCCCCTGAGAGACACCCAAAAAGCCAGGCTCCACCAAGGGGTTAGCAAAAATCATCTGGAATACAGTGCCAGCCGAAGCCATCACCATCCCCAGCAGCAGCGCGGTGAGCAGGCGCGGCAGGCGCACGTTGAAAACTAGCAGCCTCGCCAGCTCGTTTTCTTGCAGCTGTTCTAGCCGCACCAAGCCGGCTTGCGGGTAGCGCCCCAAAAAGAGCGAAACCAGAAAGATCAGCACCAGCCCGCTGGTTAGCGCGAACCAAATCCAGCTGTGTTTGGGTGCAGGAATTTCTATGCTCTCAAGGAGTGTACTATCACTCAAGGTAAATCCCCTTGCAGCGCGGGCTTGATGGACGCTTCAAAGGTTTGCGCGTCTAAGCCATAAGCAAATTGATAAAACTCTTGCACAGCTGGCATTAGCGTTTCTGGCTTGAGTCGCTCTGGATACAACACCGTCGCGAGCCATTGCAACCCTAAGACCCAGCGTGTGTCTGGCTGATCCCAGCTATAGAGGTCCTTGGGGAAACCGTACAATTTGCCGTTTTGGACCGCACGCAGCGTCTTCCACTGGGCATCTTCTTTGAGCGTGGCAACCACGGTGCTGGGGTCATCGTTATACGCCACAATCAAAATCACATCTGGATCCCAAGCCGCGATTTGCTCGATGGTGACTATGGTCCAGCCAGAGCTGGCTTGCACATCCTGCCAAGCCACTGCCCCACCCGCCATTTCGACTAAGCGGGTTTGCATCCAACTGAGCGGAGGCACAGTAAAAGCTACAGCGCCATCCTTGAGGGCGTATTGCAACATAAGCGTGCTTGGGCGGGTTACCTCCGCCGGCAGCGCTGCATAGATAGCGTCCACCTTGCCTTGATAATAAGCCGCGAGATCCTTGGCGCGCTGGGGGTTGCCAAATATTTTGCCCAAAATGCCCAAATCGCGTGCGTATTGTTCGGGCGTCTCAAAATCTACATACACCACGGGAATATTAATTGCTTCGATAGGCGCGCCGTACTTCTCAGCGTTGCTGCTCTTCATCACCACGAGGTCCGGCTCCGCGCTGACAAACTGTTCAACGCCGGCATCGCGCTGGAGCCATGCCTTTTCGGCATAGTTTGGGTCCAGCAAGGAAATAAAATTGACATCGCCTTGTGCGAGATCCTCAAAAGCGACTACACGCTCACGCGCCTCGGGGAACATATACATCGCATCCAGCACCATCAGGGAGGCTTTGCCCGTCACCACAATGCGCTGTGGAAGGGAATCGAGTGTTACCGTGCGCCCCAAAGCATCTGTAAGGGTCAGTGCAGGGCTGGTCTCCGTTGGCAGCTCGGCAGAGGATTGGGTAACTGGCTGCGTCACGGTTGGGTTAGTGCATGCCGAAAGCAGCAAACTAATTAGAAGGAATAGCCCTAACCATCGTTTTTTCATATGTTCTTTTCTCCTTGGAAAAATTCAGATTGATTTTCTTGCAAATAAGCCAGGATCGCCGCAATTTGGCTGCGCCGAAAGGCGCGCACTTGTGCCTCGAAGGGCGAGCCCGTCAAGTTGAGCGCGCTTTGCTCGTCCAACCAGCGCTCAGCCATCTCCAGCTGGGCGACGTAGAGCGCATGCACAATCTCCTGAGGCACCTGGGGGAAGAAATACAGGCGCGCAAACCACTCTTGGCGGAAAGCGCGCGGGGATGACACCGGTGTGTGCATCCAGGAAAGAAAAGCCTCCTCACCCGCCGGGGTGAGGCTAAAAACCTTGCGCTTGGGTGAGGCGTCTCCTGGCATTTGCATGGAGGTGAGCAGCCCTTGCTGTTCTAACTTGTTGAGCGCCCCGTAGAGGCTAGCCGGCTTTACGTTCCAGATAATGCCCAAGTTAGCGCTCCAGTTTTGCAACAGGTCATAGCCGTATTGCGGCTGCTGGCGGATGAGGCCAAGTAAGGCATATTCGAGGTGCATGGGCAGTGATTTGCGCGGCGACATAAGTTTTGCCTATTCATTAATTGAATAGCTGAATTGTAACCGAAAAATGGGACTTTGCAGAGGGATTTGCGCCAAAAATTGCTCCAACAGCAGCCGAAAAATGTTGGACAAAGCGCAGCGGCTTTGCTATAATTTGAATGTCCATGGGCGCGTAGCTCAGCTGGTTAGAGCGCACGGTTCACATCCGTGAGGTTCGGAGGTTCGAGCCCTCTCGCGCCCATTTTTCTTTTAAAGATTTCACATCCGTGCACCCTCAGGGGGTGTAATAAGGTTCGGAGGTTCGAGCCCTCTCGCGCCCATATTCCTTTTAATACACCTAAAACACGGTTCACATCCGAGCTCAAGCGAGGGCTGCGCAAAGGTTCGGAGGTAAGTCTCATGTTCTTGCATGGTACCCTACGGGTAGGCTGCGCACTCTCCCTACCATGCAAGGCGTGTGACCTTTAGGTCTCCAGGAAATTGACTAACTTATTTAGACAATCGGTGGTAATAACTGCTTGTAAAGAAGGAGACCTGCGGTCAACTTCCTCGCTCGGTCGGAGACCGGCGAGAACAAAGTTTTTAATAAATAGGAATTGTCTAGTTTGGAATATTACCTATAGAATACTCTTCCCCACTCTTCCTTGCTTGCGGAACTGGGTTTCATACAGCTCAGCATATAACCCAGCCAGCTGCATCAGTTCTGCATGGCTGCCGCGCTCCACAATCCGCCCGCGATCCATCACGAAAATCACATCCGCCGAGAGAATCGTGCTCAGGCGGTGCGCAATCACAACGCTGGTGCGCTCCGTGAATACGCGTGCCATAGCTTCCTGAATAAGTGCCTCGGATTCGCTATCCAAAGAGCTCGTGGCTTCATCCAAGATCATAATCGGCGGGTTCTTGAGCAGCACTCGCGCCAGTGCTAAGCGCTGTTTTTCGCCGCCGCTCATGCGGTAACCGCGCTCTCCCACTACGGTGAGGTAACCATCCGGCAACGCGCTAATAAAATCATGGATGTTGGCAGTGCGTGCCACGCGCTCCACTTCCTCTCGGGTAGCATCAGGTTTAGCATAGAGCAGGTTTGCTAAGATGGTATCGTGGAAAAGGTAAGGTTCCTGCGTGACCATGCCAATGGCGTTGGTGAGATCCTTGCGGCTTAGGCTGCGCAGGTCATGCCCGTCCAATCTGACGACCCCGCGGGTTGGGTCATAGAGGCGCAGCATCAGGTAAGTAAGTGTGGTTTTCCCAGCGCCGCTGGGACCAACCAACGCAACCAACTGTTTCGGTTCAATGACCAAATTGATATCTTCTAAGGCATACTCTCTGGCTTGGTTGCGGGGTTCTTCTGCCGGCAGCGGCAAGGCAATCGCGCTCTCGACAGGCAACCCTTCGATCACCAATTCAGGAACGTTCGGGCGGTAGACTTCTTGCAATAAGCCTCTCCTGCCCTCAGGATACTTAAACCAGACACCCTCGAAGCTGATTTGCCCGCGCACCCTCTCCAGCCGAATAGGCTCAGCCGGATCTTGGATATCAGGCTCTAAGTCTAATACCTCAAATACACGCTCAAAACTGACCAGCGAGGTAGCAAACTCCACCGGAGCATTGACCAGCGCTTGGAATGCGCCATAAAGCTGAGCTAAGTAACTCGCAAAAGCAATGATAGTACCCAGTGTGATCACGCCAGCAATAACCATACTGCCGCCCAAGCCCCAAACCAGTGCTGTCCCAATTGCCATCAGGACGCTCAGCAGTACCATAAAAGATCGCGCGGTGGTTGCCCGGCGGATCCCCAGGTCGTGCACTTCGCGGGCGTAAGTGCTGAAGCGTTTGGTTTCATCCCGCTGCTTGCCGAAAAGCTTCACCAGCAGCGCTCCGCCCACATTGAGCGTCTCACCCAAGTTGGCGTTCATGCGCGCATTCACTTCCATCTGCTGACGGGAGATGCGCCGCAGCACCTTTCCCAGCTTTTGAGCTGCCAAAACAAAGAGCGGCACAATCACCGCGCTTAGCAAAGTCAGCTGCCAGTTGAGTGAAAACATTACCGCCAGCAGGCTCGCCACTTGGATAACATTCGTCACCAAGCTCACCAGCGTGCGGTTGACGGCATTTTGCGCTTCGACCACATCGTTATTCAGACGGCTGATCATCTCACCTAACGGCGTATTGACAAAGAAGTGCAGCGGCATACTCTGAAAGTGGTCATAAAGTGCCACGCGTAAGTCGAAAATCACACCTTCGCCAACGCGAGCGCTTAAATAGCGTTCTACGAGTTGGAATGCACCGCTGACCAGCGGAACGACAAAGAGAGCTCCAGCATATAGCGCTAACAGGTGAACGTCTTTATTGGGGAGAACGACGTCTACCAGCTGGCGCATAATCAGCGGGTTGAGCAGGTTGAGCAAAGTGGTGATGAGAATTGCGCCGAGTGAACCTAAAATGCCGCCGAGATAGGGCTTTGCGTATTGCCAGACGCGCTTTAGAATTTCTCTGTTAATTGCCGGCTTTTCATCGCTGGCGTTGATAAAACCTCTCCACGGGTGTCTGCTGCTCATAATGCTCTCATCTTCTATTGTACCCTGCCAGCCACTGTTTAGCGCCAAACTGTGCGAGACTTGTTCTTACCGGTCTCCTGAGTGCACAGCCTGCCCGCAGGATACCATGCAAAAACAAGAGCTCGGCGCCAATCTATGCAACCCTTTTCCCAACGAAAATCAGGTGCTTTCTGCGTTATAATCTTTTGCGACATAATAACAAGGAAATTAGAATGAGGAAAATATCACTAACCGGCATTAAACCCACCGGCGCTCCGCATATAGGTAATTATTTTGGCATGTACAAGCCGGCAATTGCCCTAACTGATACATATCTGGGCATGTATTTCGTGGCGGACCTACACGCGCTCACCACCACACCAACACCCCAAGAACTGCAAACGCTGATATACGAAGTGGCTGCCAGTTGGATTGCGCTGGGTTTGGATGTAGAAAAAGCAATCTTCTTCCGTCAGTCATCTATCCCAGAAATCCCTGAATGTACTTGGCTGCTCTCCTGCGTCACGCCCAAAGGTTTGATGAACCGCGCGCATGCCTACAAGGCCCAAGTAGAAAAAAACATCGAGCTGGGGCACGATCCAGATGACGGCGTGAACATGGGCTTATATAACTACCCGGTGTTGATGGCTGCTGATATTTTGCTCTATGATTCGGATGTGGTGCCCGTTGGCTTGGATCAAAAGCAGCACATTGAGATCACCCGCGACATCGCCGAGAATTTCAACCGCATCTATGGGCAGACGCTCAAGCTGCCCGAAGGCATCATCCCGGAGGATGTGCAAGCAGTACCTGGGATTGACGGGCGCAAGATGAGCAAAAGCTATAACAACACCTTACCCATCTTTGCACCAGAAAAAGCCTTGCGCAAGCAGGTTATGCGCATCGTGACCGATAGCAAAACGCCTGAAGAGCCCAAAGACCCGGATAGCGATAATCTGTACCAGATTTACCGTTTGTTTGCGCCGGCGGAGCGCTTGCAAGAAGTGCGCAACTTGTACCTGCAGGGTGGGTTAGCGTATGGCGCGCTTAAGCAAGAGCTAGCCGAGCTGATGCTGACAACTTTTGCCGAGCCGCGGCGAAAATATGCCGAGCTGATCGGTGACCACGCTTATTTGGATGCTGTAATGGCAGCTGGCGCCGAAAAAGCACGCGCTATCGCCCAACCGGTGTTAGCGCGCATGCGCAAAGCCGTCGGGCTCGACCGCTGACCCCCCGCTCTCCTCAATAATTACACGAAGAGGTCATAAAAGGAATGTGCAACAATCGCAGCAAACCGAGCAGTAAGTAAAAGCTCGAAGACCTTGATGGCAAGCTGGTTAAAAACAAAATGGAAAACGAACAACGTAATAAACAAAGTAAATTAACTGTAATTCTTGGTTTAGGGGTTAATGCACTCTTAGCGCTGATCAAAACAAGCGTCGGAATTCTTGGTCAATCCCCTGCCCTTTTAGCTGATGGGATAAACTCCACATCCGATGTGGTGTATTACTTAGTAGTGTCTTTTTTCGTGCGCGCTGCCGAAAAACCCGCTGATGATAATCACCCTTATGGGCATACGCAATATGAAAGTATCGGCGCTTTGGTTGTGGGCGCTTTTGTGATCACCACAGCCATCACCATTTTTTGGAATGCTATCGATACTTTGTTTCAACTGTTGCGAGGCAATAATAATCTCGTCGGCAGCAGCATGCTGGCGCTTTGGGTCGCAATTGGCACAGTAATCCTCAAAGTTGTTTTATTCCTGATAACCTCTCATATCGGCAAACGCACCCAAAATCAAACTGTGATTGCCTTAGCCTCTGATCACCTCAACGATATTATGGCTGCTGGGGCTGCCGCATTGGGCATCTTCCTTGGGCGGTTGGGCTACCTTTGGGTGGATCCTTTGGCTGGGGCTGTGGTCGCGCTCTTTATATTACGCACTGGTATCTCGATCTTGAGAGAATCTACCTCCACGCTGATGGATACCGTCCCAGGGGAGGCATTGAACGAAAAAATTACAAACCTGGCGCTTTCTGTCGAAGGCGTTAAGGCTGTTGATAAAGTGCTTGCCCACCGTTTTGGCCTCAATTACATCATCAACCTTACACTCAGTGTCGATAGTCAAATTAGCGTTCAAAAGGGCGATCTTATCTCCAGCTTAGTGGAAAAGAAGATTAAGGAAAATATAGAAAACGTCAGTGCAGTATATGTACATTACCATCCACGTGAAAAGTACCGTATTGAAGTCTAAGCTAACCTAAGGTACCTCACAACTCGCGTTCATTGCACTTTTAACCCTGTCAAGGCTAAATAGAAATGTCCTAATGAGTGGATAAAGTCCTCAGTATGGTTTTTTTCTCATAACTAACCATCTTATTTCTTCTTGTCTAAATGATTCACGGTAACCCTAACCCTGACCCTTCCCCAGCGGCAAGCTGTTTTTTGTGCCTCGGCTGAGCCGCTGGGACACGTTTTGTCAAGGGGGTAATTTAGAAAATAGGCGTATGGGCA
>BAABOD010000054.1:0-8178 GCA_040371255.1 Anaerolineaceae bacterium
ACCCCGGGGAATTCTTTGGTGATAGATTTCATTTCTAGGATAGGCTGTTCCATTAGCGCCTCCTTATTGCGAAATGTATTATTTTGTAAAATAGTGACTGGTTTCCCAGTCACTATTTTACCCTAAATCAGACGATTTTACTTAAGATTTTCCAACCCAGTGAACTGATCTGCTGTGTAGTAGCCGGAGTCAATGATAGCCGCAATCAGGTTGGTTTGGTCCACGCTGATAACCTCTGATGGTTTGGCGGGAACATCAATGACACCATTGTTATAGGTGGTGGTTGCTTCAGGTGTACCGCCCTCCAAGAAGGTCACGGCAGCCTTAATCGCATCAGCAACCAATACACGCACATCCTTCAGCACGGTCATGGACTGCTTGCCATCAATGATATATTGCACTGATGCAATTTCAGCATCCTGACCAGTGATCACGTAGGAAGTGACGTCAGTATCGGCAGCAAAGGTATCCGCAATCGCGCGGGCTGTGCCATCATTGGGTGCCAAGATGAAGACATCACCCTTATCAGCAGCCGTAGCAGCGGTCAGGTTGGATTCAGCTAAGTTCTTGGCGACGTTGAAGTCCCAGTTGGTGGTAACCTGACCAATGATCCGGCCCATTTCCTCACGGGTGAGCGTGGGCTTATCTTGCAGTGCCACAGCTTCGGAGGAGTTCTTGATTACGAAAGTGCCATCCACAATCTTGGGTTGCAGCACGCTCCAAGCGCCTTCAAAGAACAAGAAAGCGTTGTTATCGGAAGCAGCGCCAGCATACAAGTACAGCGGGTTGCCTGTGCCGGTGGCATGATCAACCAGATACTGCCCTTGGGCTTTACCCACGGAGACGCTATCGAAGGTTACATAATAATCGACAGCTTCGGTATCGGTAATCAGGCGGTCATAGGAAATAACCTTGACGCCGGCTGCACGGGCAGCCTCGGCTGAAGCAGCTGCGGCAGTGCTATCGTGCGGGCAGATGATGAGAACTTTGATGCCCTTGGAAATCAGGGTTTCAACGTTCTGCTTTTCTTTGGCGGAATCACCCTGGCTGAAGAGAATTTCCACGCTGTAGTTCTCTTTTTCCAGGGCATCTTTGAAGCGGTTTTCATCCTGGATCCAGCGGGGTTCATCCTTGGTGGGTAAAACAATCCCAACTGCCAGCGTTTCTCCGCCGGTGGTCTCAGTGGGGGTAGCTTCGCCACCACACGCTGCGAGAGCAAAGCTACTGACAATCAATATGCTTAAAAGCATCCAAACAAACTTCTTACTTTTCATTCTTAACTCCTTCTTTCAAAATTAGAATTGGGACTTGCTGTTTGGAAAAGACTAAGACCTATTTTCTGTTAGCGACCATCTCCTTTCTCGTGTAGAGTTAACACACCCTTATTATAAGACTAATTGTGGATTAATCTGAAGCATTGGTAATTGTAGACCTGCGGAAAGTCATCAAAACAAAAAAAATCGTAACCGCGCCTCTTTCGTTGCCATAAAAACCCAAGGCGAGCTATTACTTATTGATTAAAGGCAAGTAATTGTAATGCTCAGCCACAATGGGCGTATCTGTGGGCAGGGGCTCTTCAGGGTCGATGGTAATCGTGCCTGCGGAAGCTAAGCCAGCTGTTCCATCCTCTAAAGCCGCTTGCACGTACACTCGGTGTTGTCCGGGCTGAAGAGCAGAGACGTCCAACTCGGCAAACAGTGCCTCCTCAGTTTCATCCCAAGACCCATCTTCCGGCTGGATGTCGTAGAGCACAGCGCTTTCTTGCCATGGAGCCAAATCAAAGCTATACACAGCAGAAGCGCCTATCGGTGTGGGATCCGTAGTAAATCTGTAAAGGTTAGTCTTGGCAACAGCTGAAAGCTGCCAAAGAATCTGCCCATTTTCTATGCGACTTTGAATGCTCAAGTTGGTAATTTCTGGTCCTGCTGGCAAGCTGTATGGAGCAAAAGAAGCTTTTGCTGCTCGTATCAGCATGTTGAGATTGGCATTGAGTTCCTCTTCAAAGTCCCCACAGTTCATAAAGTATTGACCTTCTGAACTGCTCCCGATCGCGTAAGCTAAAGCCGGTATACCTAGCTCAGCATAGACATAATCCTCGGGCGTGCCATGGAATTGTGTTGTTGGCTCAGTCGGAAAAGCGTCTAAACCATAGGCGAGTTTATTGGCTAAGGTGTAAAGCTCAGCTTCTTCGGGGGCGGGGTCACCTGTGTAAAAATAAGGGTACCTGAAAATGTCTCCGTAGCTCTCCATATTAAGAAGGAGACCGCTTACCTCTGCAATATCAAAAGGGTCCTCGTCGCGGAAATCAGAGAAGACATCGTCAAAGTACGCCTGAATAGATGAAGATTCTGGCTCAGAAAGGGCAGACGCGCCACTGTAGATATTTGTGCAGCCTAAGTAGCCCCCTGTCCATTCTAAGGAAAAATTGCGCCGCAGGTCGGTGCCAGTGAGATCCAAATCTGAACAAGTTGCTGCATTCAAGTTCTTCAGGCGGGCATCAGTACCACCCGTGCTAGCCCAGCCGCTCGCAATTTGCTCTTCTACCACAGCACGGCCATCTGGGTTGGCAACCAAAAGAAGATAGATTTCGGTCTCGTCGAGCAGCCAAGCGACCTCTGGGTCGTGGTCATAGTTCTCCAAAAGATGTTCAGCGAAGCGAAGGTTTAGTTCAACGGGTGCCAAATCACGGGCGTGCAAAGCACTCATTACAAAAAGGACCGGCTTACTACCGGTCGTGTTCTTGTTGGTGAGCTTAAGGATATTCAAATCATAACCCGATGTGTCACCAGAATTCTGCTTGACCCAAGAATCGCCAATGTCGAGCCAGTCAGCCAGGTCGGAGTGTGCTTCAGCAAGGCTTGCAGCATCAGCAAGAACTGTATCCAGCGTACGGTAGCAAAGAAAATCTGGGAGCGTGGCGACTACTTCTTGCGCCAGGGGTCCCCGCTGAGTGAAAAGAGGGAAGCAAAGTGTAAAGACGAAACAAATAAGAACCCCAGCAATCCAGAATCGGTGAGATTTGAGCACGGCAAACTCCTTTATAGAAAAGTGAAAATTTCAAGAGCGAATTATACAAGGAAAGGCTCATTTAGGAGTAAAAATGTCATTATTATCTGTAACCAGGATAATCTCAAAAAGTTGACAGCCCTGCCGGGATAGATTATGCTTATTTTAAGTTCGGGCGGGACCGGCACGGCGGAGCCCTGCGAACCCCGTCAGGTCCGAGAGGAAGCAGCGGTAAGGAGGTCGCTTCGGGTGTTGCCGACAAACCTGCCCGAACATTTTTATGTACCATGACTGAGCCATCCACCTCCACTCCTCCGGTCTGCTCTTACGAGGGATCCGATTATCAGCAATCCTTTTGGGAAGCAGGCCAGCGCCAATATGAAGATGCCGTCGAAGCCATTGCCCTCCAGCGACTGCTCCCGCCGAAAGGCGAGCTGTTGCTCGAGCTGGGCGCTGGTGCTGGCCGCAATACACCGCGCTATGGCGGCTATAAGCGCGTGGTTCTTCTGGATTACTCCCGTACGCAGCTGCTGCAAGCGCGCGAGCGCTTAGGTGATAACCCGCGCTACACATACGTTGCAGCGGATGTATACAAACTCCCATTTGTATCCAGTCTTTTTGACGGTGCCACAATGATCCGTACGCTGCATCATATGGCTGAACCCGGCTTAGCCTTGCAGAGCGTCCGTCGCGTGCTGGCTCAGGACGCTGTTTTTATCTTAGAATTCGCCAACAAGCGCAATCTGAAAGCGGTATTTCGTTACCTCAGCGGCAAGCAAGCTTGGAATCCCTTTTCACCTGAGCAAGTGGAATTTGCCACGCTCAACTTTGACTTTCACCCTAAAACCATTCGCCGATTATTGGCACAGAATGATTTCAAGGTCGAACGGCAATTAGCTGTTTCTTATTTCCGTGTGGGTTGGCTCAAGCAGCACCTGCCGCTCGGGTTCCTAGTGGGTCTTGATTCAGCCTTGCAGTGGACGGGAGCTTTCGCTCAGTATTCACCAAGCGTTTTCACCCGTGCAAAGGCAATTGGCACTGCGCCTGCCGAGCATCCCCAGGGATTTTTTGCCTGCCCTGTGTGTGGAGCTACCTTAGCAGAAAGCGCTTCCTCTCAGACCTGCCCAGGTTGTGGCAACTTATGGGAGTATTCTGAAGGTATCTACGACTTTCGGATTAAACCTGTAGCTTGACCCTATGCGTCAAGCACTTTATCAGGGCAATCGGCAGGTTGGGGGCTCACTTCTAAATCAAGCGGATTAGCACTTGGCAAGCTTCTCCCTTTCCAAAACCAGAAATAGTACATCGCCACAGAAGCAATATAGAAAAAGATCGTTATAAGGAAGGGCGGCGCAAAACCGTAGTTTACTTGGAAGTACCCGCTAAACGTCGGACTGAATGCCCAACCAAAATTACTTGCCATGCTGGATAGGCTCGCCACCATAGCGCGCGATTCTGGTTCGACTTGTTCCATCGTAAAAGTCGTATAAACAGGCGAGCTCATGTTCATCAGCACCAAGCGAAAATAATAAGCCGTAGCTGCCACGCCAAACCAAGGTGCAAAACCCAACAAGGCTAAGAAGGGAATGGAGAGACCTTGCGTTGCGACCACAACCTGGATCTTGCCAAATTTTTCCGCTAATGCTGGCGCCAAAAGCAGTCCGATGCCCATTGCAAGCGATCCCCAAGCGAACAGCACACCAATGGACGCGTCAGAGAGGTTATGCACGTTGCGGAAGAACACATTCATGAAAGGCATAATCATGCCGGCACCAATCGAGGTAAATAAAATCGGGAGGATCAGTTTGCTCAATTTGCCTGGGTTCTTGCGCATGTAATTAATTGGTGCAAAAGAAGCTAAATTGCTATCTTTGGCACGGTTTTGGCTGATCATAAAAATTGGGATGAGCGAAACTGCCACGCCGATCACGATGATCCCCAAAGCCCAAGCGTAGGCAGTGGCACTGGTTGCGCTCACTGCCAATCTCGTGCCTGCCCAGGTCGGCAAATACCCGCCTACCCATTGGCCAATAGATGAGGCGGTCATGCTTAAGCCAGAGCTGAAGCTGAAGAGATAGGTGCGCTCGGTTTCACCACTATTTTCCATCAAGAAAGGTCCCATGGTTATAGCGGTGAGCGATTGGGCTAAGCCAATCACGATGTTCATCACCACAAAGATGGGCACTGATGGGTAGAGCACCATCATGAGGATAGCAACGCCCATCCCGCTGTGCCCCAAGATGAAAGCACGCTTGTGGCCAATGCGGTTGGCTAAGTATCCCATAGGCAGCGCTACGATGAGTGAAGTCGCGCTGCGGGCAGTGACTAAATTGCCCAAAACGGCTTCGTTGTAGCCCAAACTCAGTACGTAGAAGTTGAAAAGCAGCTGATATACCCCTATGGCTGAGCCATAAATGATGGTGCCAATGAGGTATTTCCTGGCATTAGGGCTGAAGGCAGCGATGCGCTCTAAATAGGTTTTTACAAAAGAAGTCTTTTTAGCTTCAACAGTTGATGGTATTTTCTCCACCTTAATCCCCCTGAATAAACCTTTTGAGCAGGTCTTGCGTTGCTTCTAAGCCTTCATAGCGTGTGGTGTAATAACGATCTCCTTCTGGGGAAACGGTAACGCGCACCAAGCCGGCTAAGCGCAGCTCGCGGAGGTGATGGGTAACGGTAGGCGGGCGAAGCCGCAGCAGGCGCGAAAGCTGTGCGGCAGTCTGGGGTGATTGCACAACCGTGCGCAGAATGCGTAGACGGGTGGGGTCCGCAAGTGCCTTAAGGCTGAGTAACAGGCTATCTGGGATAACCTCACCCGGGATTAAAGCCATGCTATCGGGTCGAGCGCCAAAAATCACGAGCAAAGTATCCACATCTAAGCGGTTGTAGAACAGGAAAGGTGATCCCCAAAAAGAGGGAGCTAAATAGATACGGCGAGCTTTGTCCAAATCAGCGAGGCGTACGCCGGCAGATAGTTCTTCGAGCATCGTAGGAAGCTGCAAAGAGCCTGCCCGCATCTGTGCATGCGAAAGTCCTTGGCGCAGCACTGGCAAGATGCGCTGCTCTTCTTCCAGAAAGAAAGCTTCCATATAGGCTTTTAGCGCCTTCAGGTACTTTTCGCCAAACTCCTCTCGATGTGCCCAGGTTTCATAGAGCAAATTTAAATAAGTGGGGGTGACCAATCGGTCACGGTTCTGGAGGTTATTGCTAATGATGCTTTTTTCGGTAGTGGTCCATTTACGCTGCGTGGTTGCATTGAGCAACACGTCGCGTAATACCGTGGGGGTGCTATAGGATAAACTCAGAACTTCGAGCCTTTTTTCGGCTGGTAAATGTTCAAGCGCATCGATAACAGCTTGGGAGTCTCTGGGCAATGGAACGTTATGAACAAAAGGCAGCGGCTCGTACATCAGAGTGATGGCTGTCTCCAGAGTCTCACGTTCTTCAGCGGGAAGGCGTGAGCGCACGCCTGCTGCCCAAGAGGCACGCAAACCATGTTGTTCAGGTCGATGGAGCACAAGCAAGCTGATGAATAGATCGTAGCCGGTGCCTATTTCCCATCTGAGGCGGGTGTAATCTGATTCAGGCAACATAAATCCTCACGCTAAGTAAATAATGGTCTATTATATTAGCTCATTATCTAATTGGTCAAGTGGAGAGAGATGAAGTTTGTTAAAACCCTCTATAAAATCTCATAAAATGATGTATACTCATTGTATGAAGAAAAATTCTGAAGAAGTTCGTAAAAAAGAGAACAATAGAATTTTTAATCTCGTTTGGGTCGTTATATTTGTAATTTTTGGACTAACTCTTTTTCTGCATCCCTTAGAGAATGCAGAAAATAGGATGTTTGTAGATATCTTTATCGCGGTATGTATAGTTGAAATTCTGATAATCATCATTCCGAAACGAAACAATTTTGTTTCCGCCTTGTTGCTTTTTATAATCGCATTAGCTTTAAATACTTCAGCCAGCCGTTTATACGACTTAACTTGGTTTTATTATCCGAAATTGGATGCCTCCATGACCTCATACTACATGGAAGTTGAGCCGTGGTTTTCTGCTGCTGGCTGGGTGATGTCCGTTTTGACCGCCCTGTCATTTGTTTACATGTTCTGCTCTTGCCTTGCCAAGCTGTTTTCCAAAAAAGGTCACTGTTTCGTATGTTTTCTGGTTTCTCTTTTACTGGTAGGTAGTTCAGCCTATCTTGGTTTTTCTTATCTCCCCATCAATTTTGTACTTCCCCAAGAAGAAATAACGAAGAATATCAGTAATGAGATCAAGATTACATTCGTTAGTGAGAATTCCAATGGCCAAGAGATTAGCACAGTGCAAGAATCGGATAGTTTTTTAGTCCACATCGAGGGTCTTCCTGGAGGAAAGCGGTATGGTTTGAGAATTATTAATGAATATAATGGAGAATCAACAGTCAGCCAGACTAAGTTTCAATATTACAGAGATAAGGTATGGTCAGGAGACTTGGCTCATATTATCGCGTTTGGTGACACCTACATAATTCAAGTTGTTGCGCAAGAGAAGGATAACTTAATCGTCGTTGCTGAAAAGAGTATAAAAGTTACTGAATTAGTTTTCCAACCCTATGAAGCAGGCAAAAAGTATCCGTGTGAGCTGTGGCTGACCTTAGGTGATAGCAGTGAAAAGCTGCAGCGCATTGAAGAACCTGACAGCCAGAAGATGTTGAATATTGGAGTATGGGTACAATGCGATGGGGGAGCCTATGAGGGAAAGGTGAGTTATGAGGACATTTATCAAGACCTTCACTATATTTCAGTAAATATTAATACAGCAGATCCAATAAGAGTGGTGAGCTTAGGGGGTAATCAGGCGAGTGGTTTAGTGCGCTTAATAATCAATGGCCAAGCCATGGCGGAAGCAGTTATCCAACGCTAAAGGTTTCCTTATCTGCGACAATGGCGAAATTGTCGAGGGCGGCAATCAGTCAGATTGTATTAATGGGTGTACGTAACCATAAGCGTTTTAGTACGGCTAAATGAGGTTTGTGGTTAAATTTGAGTAAAATACCTTACAGGTTAAGTAACAGCTATGCATAATATCTTTGACTATCTCGATTGGCGCGGAGATTTGAATTTCTCCAGCGATCCGCTCAACGAAGTGGATAACCTGATTTTCTCGGTTTTATCCTATAGTGAC
>BAABOD010000055.1:0-8157 GCA_040371255.1 Anaerolineaceae bacterium
AAGCGGCGGATGGCAGCGGCATATTGCAGCCAGAGATGATGCTTGCTCCGGGGAGTAGCTTCGCGTTCGTTTTCCGTTTTACGGCGTTAGACTCAGGCGATTACTCAGAAGAAGGTTATGCTGTTGTGGATGGGGTCAAGTTCCCTTTCACTATGCAAGCCCATGTGCGCGGTACGAACCCCGCTGGTTGGAGACCAGGCATCTCCATCCGCCCGCAAACATTAGTGAACGCGGATACACCAGCTCAGGCACTCGTGCAGATAAAAGCATTGGTCGAGGTTAACGGTGAGGAGCAAATTGGTTGGCAAGCAAGCGGCGCATTGATCAGCCCGGATGGCTTGGTTCTGACGAGTGCGCGGGCAGTACTGGGCAGCCGCTTCTACCCGGTAGAGGATTTAATCGTCGCGTTGACGGTTACCCCCGACATGCCCCCGGTGGAGAAGTATCGCGCGAGCATTGTGCAAGTGGATGAGGTGCTGGATGTGGCTGTACTCAAGCTGCGCACGGATCTTTCGGGTACACCGCTGGACTATAGTAGCTTGCAGCTGCCGGCACTGCCTGTGGCAAGTACAGTCTCAGCTTATTTACCAGGGGAGCCGCTCGCTGTGTGGGGTTTCCCGACTGGAGAAGATGCGCTGGTAATTCGCTTGGAGGGGCTCGTAGTAGGTGTGCAAAGTGGAGCGCAAGCAGGCGATCAGGCGCAAATTCTGACTTCGTTTGAAGAAAATGGTGAACACTTTGGCTGGATTGCCACGAACAGCATTGGGGAGCTTGTCGGTATTGCGCGACAGCCGAGCGTGAGCGCTAATTTAACCTGCCAGGCGCTCTTGGATAGTAACCGCGATGGGATCATCGATCACCAAGATGCTTGTGTGCCCGCAGGCGGCAGCCTGAGCGAATTGCTGCCAGCGGATGCTTTTGCAAGTATTCTTGCTGCGGCTTACCAAGGTGAGATCGGTTTCCGGCGCAGCCAGGCAAGCAGTACACCATATAGTGCTGCTGGAGAATTAATTTATCAAGATGATTTCACTCAATCCTCATCGAGATGGCATTCTTCTCAGGAAGATCCAAATTCCGTGCAAATTAAAGATGGGCGACTAGTCCTTCAGGTCAGTTTGCCCTTTAGCTTATCCCGGGCGACAGTCGATTATGCTTATGAAGCAATGAGCATCAGCACTACGGCACGAGTTTTAGCAGGCAGCGGGATTGGCGACTTCGGGTTGATGTGTGGCGTGATGGATGAGCAGCACTTCACCGTGCTGGAAGTGAGCGAGGATGGCTATTTTTCCATTTGGAAGCGCGTAGGCTTAGAAACGCTTACTCTGCTGGATTGGACCTATGCTGAGGAGATTGCCGCCGGCGGGGTGCTGCAACTTTCGGCGGAGTGCAGCTCGGAGAGCCTTAAGCTCGCGGTCAATAATGGCTTGCTGGCAGAGGTAGTCGATCCGCAATTCACCCCTGGAGCTGTGGGATTTATCGTTGGCACGCTGGCGGGTCCAAACTTAAGCGTTGGCTTTGATGATGTAGAAATACGAATACCTTAGAGGTGCGCAAAATGAATATGGAAACCTTGACAATTTATCATTTGGTTAAAAGCGAGGACTTAAACCACCATGGGACGCTCTTTGCTGGCAGGGGAGCAGAGTGGCTGGTGGAGGCTGGTTTTATTGCCGCTGCTAATTTGCTACCGCCGCAGTTTATCCTCTGTCTTAAAATCCACGGTATGGAGTTTACCCGACCAGTGCACTCCGGTGAGACGATACGAATGAGCTCAACTGTGGTGTTTACCGGGCGCAGCCGCCTGATTAGTTATGTGCGCGCTGAAGTGAAGGGGGAGCTGGCAGTAGATGGCTTTATTACCTTTGTATATGTTGATGAAGCTGGAAAATCCCGACCTCACGGCATCGTCATTGAAGCGCATAGCCCTGAAGAAATCGCCCTGCAAGAGCGGGCTAAGGCGCTTTAGAAGAGCATTAATTGAGATTAATGGGATTGTGTGAGGTGAGGTCCACTTTGAGGCTGGGGGTGACGTTGCCGAAACGGATATCTTCTTGCTGGAAACGCTGAACCAGCGCCAAGTTTAGGATATGCTGACCCTCCACAAAGTCTGTATAATTGCCGCTGTTGACGAAATAAACCACTTCATATTGCAAGGCATTCTCTCCAAAAGCTTTCAGATGTGCCCGCCCAAAGCGTAAGCGCTCAATATGGGAAATTTCTTCTTGTAAAATCTCCGGGATGCGCTGGAGTTTCTCCAAAGCGGTGGCATAATCCACCGAAAGGATAAAGCTCACGCGGCGCTCTTCCATCTTTTGGAAGTTTTGCACGCGGCTGGAAAGCAAATCGTTATTGGAAATAATGAGTTCCTCGCCGTTGATGCTCTTGAGGCGCGTGGAGCGAATGCCAATGTGTTCCACGGTTCCCGAAAAATCCCCCACTTGGATGCTATCCCCAATAGCGAAAGGTTTATCCAAACTGATTGTCAGGCTGGAAAGCAAGTCCTTGATCACATTTTGGGCAGCCAAGCCGATAGCAATCCCGCCTAAACCAAGGCTTGCGATCATGCTGGAAAGATCCACATTGGGGATATTATCGATCACAATGAGTACCACTACGACCCAGATGACCACTTTGAGAAAGCCCCCAAGCGTTGCCAAAGATGAACGCCGCGGTAGCTCGCCCTCAGGAACGGCGCTGATCTGAGAATTGACCCAATGGTCAACTAAAGATGTGAGCCATTGACCAACTTGCAAACCAGCTGCAGCCAAATAGATTACGGTTAGGATTTGATGAGCCTGATCAGGCAGGGTTAGGAATGCGGTCAGGCTTGCAAGGGCGATGACGATAATCGTAACCTGGCTGAAGGTGTGAGTAATCTGGTGAAGCAGACTTCCTTCTTTGTGGGTGCGGATAGTCAACTTGAGGATAAAATGGCGCAAGAGCGTAAGGATTAGCCAGACGAGGACGGCAGTAATCAATCCCTTCAGCCAAGCAGAGAGAGGGTTCGAAAGGAATTGTGTATCAAGTGTCATAATTTCGTTCCTTTAGCGGGATCAAGATTATTGTAACATTGACAATGACCTGTGAGAGCTCAAAAAGCCGGCGAAAGCCGGCTTTTAATTTGACATTTTACGAGTATTTATTGACCTAAACTCAGATAGCGCTCGATGCGGTTGCCCAGGACGTCTAACGAAGATTGCCAGAAGGCTTGGTCGCGGATGTTGATGCCAAAACGGGAAGCTAAATCCACAGGTTTGGCTTCGCCGGTGCTGGCAAGCAATTGCATATACTCAGGCACAAACTCCGCACCGCGCTGCGCGTAGATGGCGTAGAGCCCCGTGGCAAAGAGCAAGCCGAAGGTATAGGGGTAGTTATAGAAGGCAAATTGCGGGTTGTAATAGTGCGGCTTCCAGGTCCACATGTATTTGTGCAGCACGTTGGGGTCCAGCCCGTCACCATAGGCTTCCCGTTGAGCCCAAAGCATAACTTCTGAGATTTCATCCGCAGCCAGCGTGGATTTTGCCCGGCGGGCAAAGACTTCTTTTTCGAAGAGAAAACGCGAATAAATATCCACGACGACTTCAGCCGAACCGGAAAGGTTAGTTTCCAAGATGGCAAGCTCTTCCTGCGGATCAGAAATGGTCTTATGAATGGCGTTGAATACGATTGTCTCGCACATGATTGAAGCAGTTTCTGCCAAGGTCATCGGTGTGCGCGTTTGCAAGGGCGTTTTGCCAGCTTTATAGGCACAATAGTCGTGAAATCCATGCCCCAACTCATGCGCCAGCGTGAACACCTGGTCCAGCGAGCCATCGAAATTGCACAGCACCCGGCTCTCTTTGACGCCTGGGATGCTATCGCAGAAAGCGCCGCCGCGCTTGCCGGGGCGCTGCTCAGCGTCGATCCAATTATTAGCGAAAGCGGTGTGAGCAAAATTGGCTAATTCTGGCGAGAAGCTGCCAAAGTAAGTCAAGATCAGTTCGCGTGCCTCATCGAAGGTGTAGGTTTGAGTGCTCTTCCCGAGAGGCGCGAGCAAGCTCCACCAGGGCAGCTGCGGCATGCCTAAGTAGTTTGCTTTACCTTGAAAGTAGCGCCGGAAGGTGGGGAGCGAGGCGCGCACGGCGGAGAACATAGCTTCCAAAGTATCTTCATCGATGCGGGAAAGATCGAGCGAGGCATGCAGGCTATCGCGCCTGCCGCGCTTTTTATCGAGTGTGAGGCTTTCACCTTTGACGCCATTGAGGCAGGCAGCCAAGGGCTCCTTGAGCTCTTCCCAAACGACCATTTCGGTTTGGTAGGCGCGTTCACGCACCTCGGCAGAAGGGTGGCTGCGCAGGTTGATTAGCGCGGGCATGGGCAGCTGCTGCACCTTGCCTTCCAACTCAAATTCAGCAGTCTTTTGGGAAGTGAGCACACCTTGTAACTGTCCCCAGGCTGTCCCACCTGAGAGGGTCAGCTCGTTAGCTAACATTTCTTCAGCTTCAGACATTAAATAGCGGGATTGCTCAGCTTCTTCCAGCAGGAAAAAGGCGTGTTGGTTAGCGCTGCCGGGTTGCTGCAATGCTTCTGGCAAAGCCCTCTGCACTTTGCCTAACCACTTGCGCAGCTGCACAAGGAGGTTTTCCAAGGGAACCATATCGATTTGAAAGCGAGAAAGCAGCTGTTCAGCTTGCTTATCAAAGGAATTAGTACTGATGTTGAGATATAAGTATGAACCAATTGTGTAAGTCTTTTCGAGCAATGTATTGAGCTCATCCACAAGCTTGTTTAAACGTTGCGCAAGCACTTCACTCAGAGGTTGGTCTTTGGCAGCCAGCGGAAGCAGCTCGGATTGATAAAACTCAGTTAACTGCTGCGTTTGCGCGATGACCGCTTGCATATCTGCCTGGAGTTTGGGGTCATCCAAAGACGCGTAGATATTGCTTAAGTCCCAACGGGGAGGGGTTTGTGACATGAGGATCTCCTTAGTTTTACATATTGCCAAAGATTATACCCATGAAGAAGCTGCTCGCGGTAAATCTGAGCACATTTGATTAAAAAAGACCCCGCAGACGCAGAGCGTGCAGGGTCTTGCTCTTGCACTTCTAAGGCTTAATTTCTGCGGCCAAAGCCCGCTAAGCTGGCAAAATAAAATAGTTGCAGCAGCGAGGTGGCTAAGCCAGCCACGTAAGTGAGCGCCGCAGCGTTCAAAACGCTTGCCACACCCTTTTTCTCTTCTTCGTTGACAACCAGACCGTTCTCTGGCAGCATTTGCTTGGCGCGCTTGGAGGCGTTTAGCTCCACTGGCAACGTTACAAGGGAGAAGATGGCTCCGGCGGAGAAGAGGATCACGCCCAGCTGTGCCAAGCCGCTCACCTGCAAGATCAGGCCGAGGAGGATCATAAACCAGCCCAAAGTTGAACCAATATTCACCATCGGGACAAGCGCACTGCGCAGTTTAAGCGGTCCGTAACCGTCATGTTCCTGTTGAGCATGGCCGAGCTCATGCGCGGCAATTGCCATCGCCGCCACGGAGGGCTGGTCCGCAACGCCTTGTGAAAGCGCTAAGGTGTGATTACGCGGGTCATAATGGTCCGAAAGTGTGCCGCGCGCGCTGGTGAGGCGGATGTCATTCATCCCCAAGCGGGAGATGAGCTGCTCCGCCGTATCTGTTCCAGTGAGGTTATGGTAATTCCTCACCTTACTCCATTTGCTGTAAGCGGAATTCACATAAAGCTGCGATCCTAATGAAAGGATCAGCGCGGGTATCATGAATATGAAATAGTAAGGCATTTTTATTTTTCTCCTTAATTTATTGGTCTAGAAGCAGCTGAATGGCAGCTTCCAATTGGGCGTCGTGCCATTCCACGTTAGTTGTATCGCCATCGGCAGGAACTTGGATATAGTTAGCATATTCGTCTATTTCCACAACCACATCCGGCGTCAGACCGACATCGTTGATTTGATTTCCATTCGGGGTGAGCCAGCGTGCAATCGTAATGCGTACGCCGCTATCTTCGGTGGAGAGCGGAATCCAGTTTTGCACCGAACCCTTACCATAGGTTTGCGTGCCAACCAACTTACCCCTGCCATGGTCCTGAATGGCGCCGGCAACAATTTCTGAAGCAGATGCGGTGCCTTCGTTCACCAGAACGACTAAGGGAATTTCGGTGGCGCGTCCACCTCGTTTGGCATTGTAAACTTCGCGGGTGCCATCACCATATTCTTCATACATAATAACACCCTCGGGGATAAACTCCGAAGCGACTTCAATGGCAGTGGAGAGGTAACCACCGCCATTATTGCGCAGGTCGAGGATCAAGCCTTTGGGGTTTTGCGCCATGAGCTCATCGAGAGCATCACGAAGCTGTTCGGTGGCTTGGTCGTTAAAGGTAGTAAGCGCGATGTAAGCAATCTCGTTTTCAAGCATTTGGTAATCAACCACAGGGACACTAATTTTGGCGCGCACGATGGTTACATCCAGCGTCTCATCGCCACGGCGGATGGTTAGGGTAACCGGCTCGCCGGCTGGGCCTAAAATCTTCTGCAGCACCAGGTCGCCAGGTACGCCTGTTTGGTCTTCACCATCCACAGCAATAACCACATCATTGGCTTTCAAGCCAGCAGCTTCGGCAGGTGAGCCTTTCATCGGGGCAATGATCTTTAAGTAATCGCCGGTGGTATCCACCCATGCGCCAATGCCTTCGTATTCGCCTTCCATGCTGGCATTGGCTTGTTGGAACTCTGTTGGATCCATGTATGAGGTATGTTTATCGCCAGTGGCGGCAAGCATGCCGCGGATGGCGCCGCGCATCAAAGCGACGTCATCTAGGGGTTGGTCGACGAAATTCTCGTGCAGCAGCTGCCAGCTTTCCCAGAAGGGCACAAAGAGTGTCTTTAGCTCTTCCGGAGTGCTGGTGCTGGCGTAACCTGTGCAGACGTCGGTGACCACTTCGGTGGGTTGAGTTGTTGCCGTTTGACCACGAAAAGCTGATTGGACCACACCGGTGGGGAGTTGGTTTCCAAAAACGATACCACCCATGAATAATCCAGCGGCTACGACGATTGCCAATATAACGAATAAGATTGTTTTCAGGACTTTATTTTGTTGCATAATTGCTCCCGTTTATTTCTTTAGAATATAAGTGTACCTTAAGCAGATTAACTTTTTATTTAATTGTATATCGCTGCAGAATTCCACAGGAATTTCTAAGAATTATCGTACCAAATCTCAATAGTGTGCTCTAGAAAAGGTTGGGCAGGTCGGCTAAGCGGTGGATAGTTTGGTAACCGTTTTGGGGCTGGTCTGCAATCAGTACGGTATGGAGCCCTAAGTTGGCTGCGACGTCCAGGTTTTCCTTGCGGTCATCCACCATTAAAACTTCTTCCGGTGCAAGGCTGCCAGCCAGCTGCAGGGCAATCTGGTAGGCGGCTGGGTCGGGCTTGCAATAGGGCTGTACATCGCGGATATCGATAATGCCGCTAAAGCACTCAACTACTTGAATTACGGAAAGGACGTTTTGGGCATGCTCGCGGGTTGCATTCGTGAAGATCCATTTGGGCTGCTCGAAGCGTGCTAAGGCTTCTTTAAGCTCTGGGTCGGGTTGCAGCAGGTTACGCAGGTCAAGGTCGTGAACGTAAGCTAAGTAGTCTTCGCTATCGATGCCGTATTCTAACTGTAAGCCGCGCAGAGTGGTGCCATAAGTATGGAAGAGGCGCTCACGGATTTTAGGGGCTTCCGCCAAAGGAATGCCCAGCACCTCGTGCATATAAGTGACCATGCGTTCACCAGTCAGTGGCCAAACCCCGGAGGAGGCTGGGTAGACGGTGTCGTCCAGGTCGATGAAAAAGGCGCGGATCGGGGAGGAGGTCATGAAGGGCGCTCCACCCAGCGGCTGAGGTTTTGGGGTGGCTGGTAAGTTTGCATCATATCTATCAACTTGTCGGCATCATTGGCGCAGACGAACAATTCGCGGTGCTCTGGGTAGATAAAGTGCTCATGAATGCTATGGTCAATCAATCCAAGAAGTGGATCAAAATAATGCTGTAGATTGAGTAAGCCGATGGGCTTGTGGTGCACACCCAGCTGTGCTAAAGTGAGGGCTTCGAAGAGCTCATCGAAGGTGCCAAAGCCGCCTGGCAAGCAGATGAAGCCTTCGGCAAGGCTAAGCAAGCGTG
>BAABOD010000056.1:0-7432 GCA_040371255.1 Anaerolineaceae bacterium
GTGGCAGCTCTTTGAGAATATTGTAGCGGTCATCGGTGCGGCGAATTTCTTCGATGTATTTGATGCCTACCGGCACCATAAAAGCATACTTGAGCGCACGGGTCTCGATCTTCCCCACGCGGCACTTATAGGTGCGCTGGCTGACGTAACCAGGTAATGCGCCTGGGGCTGGGCGGTTTGCTTCTTTATTCGGGATCATCCCAGCCAGCGGTTCAATGAGTGGTGAGCCGGTTTGGGTGGCAATCACGCGCCCCGTAAAGCCGCGGTCCACGCCTAAATATCGCACCAGCATCGTCAAAATCTGATTAGGGCGGAAGTAAACCCCGCCTTTATCCACAATACCGTAGCGGTCAGCATCTGTATCCATGCCCATGCCTAACCAAGCACCTGTGCTTGCTACCGTATCCTTGAGCAGCTGGTTGAAGGGCTCTTCAGGGTTGGCGTAATCTTGCCCACCCAGGTCTGGGTCAACTTCGGCATGTATAACCGTGTAACGCACGCCGGCTTCACCCAGCAAGCGGGTGAGGTAGCCTCGTCCAGAGCCGTGCATCTCATCCACCACCACATGCTTATCAGCAAAAAAGCGGCGGATGTGGTCGAAGTCAATCGGGATGCGCTGGTTGCCGTTGCCATTATTTTTGATCCAATGGACATACTTATCCAGCGGATCGAAGCCGAAAACACGCCCGCGCTCACGCTCTGCTTCCAAGTCCGCGCTGCCACCGCCCTGATCTTCGAGCTGCAGTTCGTTGATGCGAAAAGCCAAAAAGTCGGTCACGTTCGTGGGAGCTGGATAGCCTAAGCGGGGATTAAATTTGATGCCCTGCCATTCCGGCGGGTTATGGCTGGCAGTGGCGATAATCAGTCCTGCCACCTCGTCTGGCGGCAGCACGTCGGTCTCATAAAACGAGAGTGCTGGGGTGGGCACATCGCGATTACCCAGTTCCACACGAAAGCCATTGGCTAAGCATGTCTCAGCAATCCATTGCGTGACTTGGTCTGAATGCCGGCGGGTATCATGCCCAATCACTACGCGCCGTCCTGAGAGGTCTTCTGCACCCACAAAAGCTGGCACATTGCGCGCGTTCATAAAGTCGCAGATAGCTTGCACCACCTGGCGGGCACGCTTCTCAGTGAAATCATTCTGCCAACGCCCGCGAACACCCGAAGTGCCAAAGCGTAGATACTTGCGGTCGTAAATCTCGCGCAGCAAACCGGTACTGGTTCGCGTCCCGACGAGCAGCGGGTCGCTCGTGCGTACACGCAGAGCATAGAGGCGCTCGTAAATATTACCGACCTGGATCACGCGGTAAGCCATAAAGCGGTCCGGGTCTTGCGCCTGGTCGAGGCTCTCCAGTAAGGGCAGCACTTCGTGATGGATGTCTTCCGCCAAGCTGCTAAAAGCCGGCGCGGTGAGGTACATGTGGGCTAAATCGAGCGCTTTGCGGCGCATAGCAGCTGTAGCAGGCATATAGTCTTCATCTAATTGCCGTCGGTAAGCTTGTGAGGCAGCATCCTCCTTGGGTTGGTAAAGCTCCAGCCGACCTTGCGTACCCGTAGCAGCTAAGGTGAGCAGCAAGCTGAAAACACGCGAGGACGTGACCAAGTCTTCCGCAATTTGATCAGGATTTGCCCGCAGCCAGGCTTCCAGCTCCGCTAAAAAAGCATTCATTGCGGCAATGGCGGGCTGCCACTGCTCAGGCTGCTCAGCAACCAAGATAGCACGGTTAAGTGTATTGAAGCGGGTGGCTAAACTGGCGGTGAAGTTTTTATCTGTGTTCTGTGCCATGAACCAATCTCCTTATGCTTCCGTGTTGCGCGGTATCAGCCCGCCCTCAGCCACGTTGAGCACTTCGATGGGTGCACCAACGGGTGTGCCAGTCTCACGTTGCACGAGTTCGCACACTTTCCAGGCATAACGGGCAACTTCCTCGGCTGTGTGGCGGGTATCTGCTTCCAACATTATGCGGAACTTAGGCTCTGTGCCCGAGTAGCGCAGGTTGCTGCGCACCAAACCAGGCAATGCTTGCTGCAGCTCAGCCAGCAGTGCTTCCAGCGGCTGAATTGTTTTGAGATCGGGTTTGGCAGCTACCGCGCAGGAAGCCACAATTTGAGGGTACTTCTGGATGTTGCCGGTGAGTGCCGAGAGCGGGTCGCCGGGGTGCGCGCTCAGCACCTGCAGCATGAATAGCGCTGAACGTAAGCCATCCCCAGTATGATGCTCCGCATCGAAGATAATCACATGCCCAGACTGCTCCCCACCTAAGCCGAGCTTGCTTTGGGCGCCATTCTCTCTGGTCAAGTTGAATAGCTTTTCAGTGATGTATTTATCTCCAACGGGGGTTTCGATAAGGGTGAGTTCGTGCCGCTGGCAAAAACCAGCTAAAGCTCCGTTCGCCATCGTTGTTGTGACCACAGCATTGCCTAACAGCTTGCCCTGAGTCCTCAGGTAGTCAGCTAGGATCGCGAGCATATAGTCGCCGTCCACCAGCCTGCCGCGCTCATCCATCAGGATCACGCGATCAGCATCGCCATCAAAAGCTAAGCCTAGGTCAGCGTTATGTTCTCGTACCAATGTGGCAAAGGCTTGTGGATGCGAGCGCACATACTCCGAGCCCGCTTGAGCATTAATGTTCAGACCATCTGGGGAAACGTTCAACGCGATCACTTCTGCTCCCAGCCGTCGGAATATTTCCGGTCCCACCTGATAAGCTGCGCCGTTGGCGCAATCCAAAACCAATTTGAAGCCGTGCAGATCCAAGCCCGGCTGGCTGGTGGTTAAATCTTGCAAGTAAACTTCGTGGAGGTAAGCACCATCAGTGATCTGACCAAACCCATGACCATTTGTCGGGAGTTGCTCCTCTTGCAGCAGGGCTTCGATCGCAAGCTCAGTCTCTTCGGGTAGCTTGGTGCCTTGGCTGCTGAGGAACTTAATGCCATTTTCAGCAGCAGGGTTATGCGATGCGGAGATGACCACGCCAGCTTGAGCGCCGGTTTTCTGCGTCAGGAATGCAATCGCAGGAGTAGGCAAAATGCCCAGATCCACCACATCCGCACCGCTAGCCAGCAGCCCCGCTACTAGCGCATTCTGAAGCATCATACCAGAGCTGCGCGTATCCCGACCAACGATAAAAGTGGGTCGGCTTTCACTTCCCGCACCCAAAACTAAGCCAGCAGCCTTTCCTAACTGCAAGACGAACTCCGCAGACATAGGTGACATTCCTGCTGTGCCGCGGATGCCATCGGTTCCAAAGTATTGAGGTTTTGCCATAGATTTTTCCATAATTAGGATTGCTATTCTATCACCACGTCTGCAAGCACAGGCAGGTGGTCGGAGATGCGATGTGCCAAATCGCTGGCAACCACTTGACACGAATAACTTTGCAATCGGTTGCCCGGAAAGAAGTAAATATGATCCACCGCTCCAGCTTCTGGGTGGGTTGGAATGTCGTTTGAAGGGGCGAGGCGCACAAAACCATGCTCTGCCTCAAGCCCAAGCTGCAAAGCAGGTTCAGTGGGGTTGGCATTAAAGTCCCCGGCTATTAGCAAAGGTAACCCCTTCTGCAAAATATTCTCTGAAAGCAGGGAAATCACCTGGCTAATCTGTTCAGCGCGCAGTTGTTGAGCTCGCGCGATAATAGCATCTTCCTTAGCCTCTCCACGTTCGCCTATCAAGGTAGTGAGGTGCAGATTCACCAGATAAGGGAATGGGCTGCGTTTGAGGCGGGTGAGGATGACGTAGCGCGGGTCGGTATCGCGGGTGCCTTCATATCTAAGAGGTTGGTAGATAGGCACATTGCGGGGAACGCCCTCGCGGGTTGGGTCACCCAGGCGCGCAAAGGGTAGTCGTGAAAAAACCGCGTTTCCCTTAGACCAATCCCACCAGTCTTTGAATAAGCCATTGACCATCAGGTCCTTTTTGACCTGCATATGGTGCTTCATGGAAAGTGTTTCGCCATAGCAATGAAAGGAATATTCACCGCCATTGCAGATTAGGTCAACCATGCTATGCTTTAGACCCTCGGCATCGGTGTACTGAGCTATCTCCTGCACGCAAAGCACATCTGGCTGAAGCTGAAAGAGTAGATTTAGCAAAGCCTCGTTTTTTGAGGTGGTTTCATCTGGTTCACCGCTAAAGTTTTTCACACCTCCGCCCAAGTTTAGGGTCATTATGCGCAGGGTCAACATTTCTGTTGCTGTTCCTTTCTGTTTTGGCATGCTTACGCCGCAATTATACCAACGCCTTTAGTGCGTTGCTGAAGGTCGCAAACTTTTACACAAGCCCTGTTCTGGCATGGTACCCTAGGGGTAAGCTGTGCACCCTCCTGACCGTGCCAGGCTTGTGACCTATAGGTCTTTTTGTTTTAGCATGGTCTCCTGACCATGCAATGCTGTGGAGACCTTCGGTCAAGTTCCTCCCTCGGTACCCAACGGGTAGGCTGTGCACTCAGAGACCGGCGAGAACAAAGAACAAGGAGGATTTTAGTTATAATGTTAGTATCATTCTCATAAAGAGCACCCATGAAGCCAGAAAACCCACCCCAAACGATTGACCCAGAGCCAATTACCCCCAAGCAGCTTTACCTGACACGGCGCAAGTTCCTAGAATCTGTCGGCATCTTTTCAGTAGGTGCGTTTCTGGCAGCTTGCATGGATAACAAACCAAGCTCACCGTCCACACCAATTGCACCCGCTGATGACGTGGAGACGCATAAAGATCTTGCCACCAGCTACAATAATTATTACGAATTTGGCACTTCCAAATCCTCAGTGGTTGAACGGGCAAAGGATTTTCAGATGCAGCCTTGGCAAGTGGAAGTGGGCGGGTTGGTCAAGAACCCGCAGACTTTTAGCATGGAAGAGCTGCTAGCCAATTTCGTCCAAGAGGAACGCGTTTACCGCATGCGCTGCGTGGAGGCTTGGTCAATGGTGCTGCCCTGGACGGGTTTCCCCCTCGCCAAGTTGCTGGAGATGGCGCAGCCGCTGCCTGAGGCAAAATTCGTCGCCTTTCAGTCGGTTTACCGACCCGAGAAAATGCCAGGTCAGGGCGGGTTGGATTTCCCCTGGCCTTACCTCGAAGGCTTGCGCTTAGATGAAGCTCAGCACCCCCTGACGCTACTGGCAACTGGTCTGTATAAAGAGCCGCTTACCCCGCAAAACGGCGGACCCATCCGCTTGGTGGTGCCGTGGAAATATGGATTCAAAAGCGCCAAAGCGCTGGTGAAGATCACCCTGCAAGCCGACCAACCAGTCACTTTTTGGAATGCCATCGCGCCACAAGAATACGGCTTCTATGCTAACGTCAACCCGGCAGTTGATCACCCGCGCTGGTCACAAAGTGAAGAGCGGCGCATCGGGGAGATTGGCTCCCGTGCTACGCTGCTCTTCAATGGTTACGATGAAGTTGCTCCCCTGTATGAGGACATGGACCTAACCGTATACTTTTAGCCAGCCAGGATTTATAAGGCGGTTTATTGCGGCGGAAGCGCATCTGCCTCAAAAAGATCGCAGAATTCAACAATCTTTTCTTTGGGGATATCCCAGATAAAGGATCTGCCAACCCGGGCAATATCTGCCCAGCCTTGGACTAACCATTCATCCGGGAAGCGCACAAATTGGATTTGGTCATCTTCCAGTTGAGGCAACAAGCAAGTTAGCTGTTGGATTTGAGCCATGCTCAGGTCGGTCTGTACATCATCCAGCATAGTACTGACTAGCTCAGGGAGACTGGTAACTACGCTAGGGCTTGTAAGCTTGTCTTTAATTGCCATTAACACCATAGATTGATGCTCTGAGCGCACAATGTCGCCATAACGGGCGCGGCAGCGCACAAAGGTAAGCGCCTTCTCACCATCCATGTGGTTCACGCCCACGCCAAAGTAATCAGGCAGTTGGTTATTGGGGTCAATGGCTTCTGCTCCCTCAGGCCGGCAATCGACGGGTTCGCCTAACGTGATATCCACGCCGCCAATCGCGTTGACAATTTTTTCAAAGGCGACCATATTGATAGCAACGTAATGGTCCACATATAGGTCATAGTTATACGCAATCGTGCGCGCCAGCAACCCTGGCCCGCCACCTGGGCCTTCGTAAAAGCCCATGCCTGGTCCGCCATAAAAGTAAGCTTGGTTTAGCTTAGCGTTGTATATCTCATCCTGCACGGATGGGATCAGATCAGGTATTTGCACTTCCAGATCGCGTGGCAGGGTCAAGACGGTTACTTTTGGGGTGACAAAATCAATACGTATCACACGGATGACGTCCGATAAGCCATAAAGATATTCCGGGTCGGTGGAGTCTACGCCGGCAGCTAAAAGGTACATTATTTTGGTGTCGCCGCAAACAGGATCCCCGACAGGTTCCGTAGGTATGGGTATAACACCTGTTTGCTCACCTTCTCCAGCAGCACCAGAATTTGAGCCGCTTCCCTCAGATCCGCCACTGGTGCTCGAAGTTCTGGTGGGTAAGCCTAACGGCTCTCCTAAAGAGCGGTTCCAGTTAGCAAGCACAAAAACTCCTCCTGCAACCAAAATCAGAACAATTATTCCAAGGATGATAGCTAAAATAGGTTTCTTTTTATTTTCTTTCATATTTACCTCTACAAGGTATAAGCACAGTCGTGCTACCTAGTAGGTTTATTATAGCCTCGATTTCCAAACCTATTTTCGCAGAGTCAACACATCAGGTCAGGCGAGCATGTTTTCAAGCAATAATCTTCCGCGGAGCAAACGATGATCCGCTTCTTCGAATGCTTAGGATACAAATATTCCACAGAATGCGATTTTAAGCAGTTCTGGGGCTTTTTTAACGAGCATTTTACCCAAGTAGATTTGCACAATCTGACCTACCGCTCCTTGCTCACCAAGCAAGGCATCGTGATGTGGAAGCTTTAAAAGATAGGAGTAAAAGTGAGGGCTTTAATTTTCACTATCACTCCTCGACCGATCAGTCCGGAACGCCTCTAAACCGCTTAGAAGCCCCAGTCAAAAATGTAGAGAAATTATTCCTCCTGCAACTGGGTGCTGAGAAAGATTTACGCATCCAATTCTTATTAAACCCAAAAGTGCCCAGCGAGACTCACACCGAGGGTTACCAAATCTATGCCTGTCGGTAAAAACGAGACTGACTTAGGCGTTTGCTATATCTTGATTCATGAAGAAAATCAACAGGAGCAAGGTGGTGACAAATTTTCTCTATTACAATTTGGGGGCATCATCCGCACATTAACGAGCTTTGTCCATGAGTTAAGCGGAAGGTTAGTCTATGCCGCCGTCATCGATACCGCCGGCATGCTCCTCAACTTGCTCATCCCCCCAGATATGGTCAACCAGTTGCCTAAGCCTGGTATGCGCGTGCAAGTTGAATCGTGGCTAACCTGGCGCATCCGTGAGGTCTTCCCGACAGAACCAGAACTGCCTTTTGTATTCCTGAT
>BAABOD010000057.1:0-4368 GCA_040371255.1 Anaerolineaceae bacterium
ACTCTCCTTTTTATAATTTTTATTTATGTGTATTTTGTTTTGCCCAGGTTTTTGCGGCAGTATCAATTAAGAAATAGGTTGAAGTGGCTCCAGGATCTTGATGACCTGCGCTTCTTTCACCCAAGTAGCTCGCGCGTCCTTTGCGGGCTACCAGAGGAATAGTGGCTAACATGCCTTCATGTGCAGCTTCTGCGGATTTTCTTAGTGCCTCTTCAAAAGACAAATTCTGTGCCAAAGCTTCTTTGAGCGCAATGACAGCCGGCTCGAGGGCATCAATCATGGTTTTATCCCCTGGGACTGCTTTCCCTCTGTTCTGTACGCCTTTTTCAGCTGCTTCAAGAGCACTTGCCCAATCGGCGAGGTCGATTTCTTCCTTATTGGCAAGGGTTTTACCCAACTCTAAAAAAATGGTGGAGTAAAGTGGACCGCCAGCGCCGCCAACCGTCGAGAGAAGCGTCATACCTACCGTCTTCAGGATTGTGCTAATATCTTTATCTTCCTGAGCCGGCAGTTTGGTCAAAACCGCTTTAAAACCTCTATTCATGTTGGCGCCGTGATCGGCATCGCCAATTTGAGCATCAAGATCCGTCAGAAGGGCTTCATTTTCGGCGATCACTTGCGCATAAGTTTTAATCCAATTCAGTACATCTTCTTTTGATATAGCCACGGTAAACCTCGATACATTGGGAAAGTCTGGAGAAACTAACATCTCCAGACTTTCCGACAGTTTATTAGATACCCCAGCGCATACCTGGAGTTAAAACAGGTGCATCCCACAGCTTCTTCAGCTCCTCGTCCATCTTGAGAAGCGTGATCGAAGCGCCAGCCATTTCGAGACTGGTGATGTAGGGGCCAATCAGATTGCGGACGACTTTGATACCCATTTCTTCAAGCATCTTGTGTGCCTTGCGGTAAACGATGTAGAGCTCGATGAGGGGTGTTCCGCCCATGCTGTTGACGAAGAGCAAAACTTCATCGCCAGACTTGAAGGGTAGGTCTTCCACAATTGGTTTGAGCAGCATTTCGGTGATCTTATCTGCGGGCTGCAACTTCATGCGAACTCTACCAGGTTCACCGTGAATGCCGATACCGATCTCCATCTCGTCTTCGGGCAGGTCAAAAGTCGGCTTGCCGACGTGCGGGACTGTACAAGAAGTTAGCGCCATGCCCATGCTGCGCCCTTGGCTGTTCACCTTGCGAGCCAAGTCTGCGCATTCCTTGAGCGAACGGCCTTCCTCTGCAGCGGCACCAACGATTTTTTCCATGAGGACGGTGAGGCCAACGCCGCGCCGCCCTGCTGTATAGAGGCTATCTTCTACAGCGACATCATCGTTGACCACAACAGCTTCAACTTCGATGCCTTCTCCACGAGCGAGGTCAGCAGCCATCTCGAAGTTCATGATATCGCCGGTGTAGTTCTTTACGATGTGCAATACACCAGCGCCGCCATCAACTGTCTTGGTGGCTTCGAGCACCTGATCGGGGGTTGGGCTAGTAAAGACCGCACCTGGGCAGGCGGCATCCAACATACCTTTGCCCACGTATCCACCATGCATTGGCTCATGACCGCTGCCACCACCAGAAACGACGGCGACTTTGCCTTTCACTGGAGCGTCTGCACGATAGATAAAGTTGGGGTCATAGTGGACCTTCACGAGGTCCGGGTGAGCGAGCTCGATACCTTGCAGCTCCTCAAGTACAACATCTTCGGGTTTATTAATGAGTTTTTTCATACTATCAGCCTCCTCATCCGTCCTCAGGTATTTAAGACGGTTCTAAAAATTAGTCTTTCTTTGGCAGGTTCTTGGCTACTAAAATGTCATACAGCCAGAAGCCGATAGGACCAGCGATTGCAGGAACGAGCACAGGCGGGATCAGCCAGTACAAACCATCGAAGAGACCTTGTGTCCCGACGAGGGCGCCGAACAAACGTGGGCCGAGGTCACGGGCAGGGTTAATGGAATAGCCGCTGGGGCCACCCAGTGACAGACCAATTGCCAACACAGTGAAGCCAACGATAAAGCCACCGAGGTTATCCTTCAGACCATTGTTCTTCAGGTCACCACTGGCAGCGATACCCCAGGTCAGAACCATAGTGCCAAAGAGTTCAGCAATGCAGGCAGTTAACATGCTGTAGGTACCCGTTGCACCTGAGCTGGCGCCACCCCAGAATGATTGACCAAAGACAGAGCCGGGGCCGGTGGACCACACGTTCGGCATGCCAGCTGCTACTAAGCCATCGCGATAGATGAAATATACAGCAGCAGCGCCCAAGAATGCACCAACCATTTGAGCAAGGATGTAGGGTAAAATCTTCCCTTTGGGGAAGCCGCGGCGTGCAGCCAAGCCAAGTGTTACTGCAGGGTTAAGATGAGCACCAGAAACACCGGCAGAAACATAAACAGCAATAATCACGGCGAAAGCCCAGCCAATGGTTATCGTATTCCAGTTGTAAGCTGTGCCAGCCAAACGAGGGGCAAGACCAACATTTGCAACCACACCATCACCAAGCAGGATCAGGATAAAGGTGCCAAAGATCTCGCCAATTACTTCTTTGCCTAATCTTTTTTCCATAACTATCTAATCTCCTTTTTAATATAAGTTTTTATAAAAATATGGTTATAGTTTGGAACGACGTTGACAAATGGAATTAAATCTTTTGACCACCTCCTTTGGAAACAAAAATCTCGAATGCGCTTAGCCAGATAATTTGATAAAAACGATCATCATTACATACGCAGCCCGCCTTGAAGCTGCTGGGCAGCACTGGAATTTGACTTAGTTGTCTTGCATTCTTGCTCAAAACCCACATAAATACACTGCGTCCTTTCGAGCGAATACACTTTTATTTCCAGTTTGGTGGTCTTTATCACCTTATTAATTTTCTGGAGCGATTCGAGTCAAAAATAATATAACACGATTAATTGCGTGAGTCAATAATATTATACAAACTTAGCACAAATTGACACGCGTTAATCATAAAAACGGAGTTTTTTCTCTCGCATGTAAGGAAAATTGAAAAATTTGCCTGAATAATTTGGCTAGGATGATAGAGAAAAAGCAAAAAATGCATAAATCTTGTCAACTCTCGTAGTATAATGTAGCGAGTTCACGTAAAACTCGGAGTCGCAGCCTGATCAGAAACATTAGCAACGTTGAGACTGCCAAGAAGAGTGTGAGACCAAAGTATTTATGAACAACCATCAACAGTTATTATCCTATCATCTCATAAACCTTGAGCCAATTTATTCATTTTGGCTTCTCATCAAGAGGATTTCACTTTTAGAAAAGATATTAATATAAATTTATGTTTTAGGAGGTTGGAGTGCAAGAACAATATGATTACATTATTATAGGAGGGGGTGTAGTCGGTTGTATGGTCGCCCGTTGGCTTTCCCGCTACGAAGGGAAAATCCTGTTGATCGATAAAGCAGCCGATATTGGGATGGGCGTATCCAGTGCAAATACCGCCATCGTGCACGCAGGATACGATCCTTTACCGGGCACATTAAAAGCTTACATGAATGTGAAAGCCAATCCCATGTGGGATCAACTTGCCGGCGAATTGAACTTTCCTTTCGAGCGCCGCGGGGATTATGTGGTTGCAATAGGAGATGATGAGCTCCCAATCGTCGATAAGCTGATGCAGCAAGGTAAACAGAATGGCGTTCCTGGCATGGTCATGCTCAGTGGGGCTGAAGTGCGCCGACGTGAAAAGAACATTAACCCCGAAGTTAGCGGTGCGCTATGGGCTTCCACGGGCGGTATTTGCGATCCATTCCAAGTGACCATTGCTGCAGCCGAGAACGCAGTGATGAATGGGGTAACCATCCTGTTGGAAACTGCTTTTGAAGATTTCATCATGGAGGGTAAGCGCATCATTGGGATAAAAACTAACCGTGGTGATTTCCTCAGTCGTTGGGTGATTAACTCAGCTGGCTTATATTCGGATGAGGTTATGCATAAAGCTGGCATCCGCCCAGAGTTTAAAATCACGCCGCGCAAAGGCGAATATTTTATTTTCGATCGCGCGGAAATCACTATCGATAATGTGCTCTTCCCCGTGCCTTCAGCGAAAGGTAAAGGCATCCTCGTTACAACAACACTGCACGAGAATACCATCATCGGACCGAATGCCAATGAGATTGAGGACAAAGAGGATACTTCAACCACAAAAGAAGGTCTGGATGAAGTTGCTGCTGGGGCGCTCAAACTCGTACCTTCGCTCAATCTGCGTTACTCGATAGCCAATTTTGCAGGCATCCGCCCAACGGGTAATGCGCCTTGCAAGACCCCTGGAATAAATTATAAGAGTGATTTCATTATTGAAATTCCGGATGAAGTTGAAGGTTTTGTCAATTTAGGCGG
>BAABOD010000057.1:4468-7341 GCA_040371255.1 Anaerolineaceae bacterium
CGCACATGGCTTGGCACCGGACGCTGCCAAGGGGGGTTCGATATGCCCCGTGTGGTGAATATCCTTTCGAGAGAGTTAGGTATCTCGCCTTTGGAGGTGACCAAGCGCGGTAAAGGGTCCGAGTTCCTATTCAGAGAAACAAAAGAGGTGGAGGAGTAAGATGGCCCTGAAAAATATTTATGATGTTGTGGTGGTTGGCAGCGGTCCTGGCGGGGTAGCTGCCGCAATTGAAGCCAAAAAGAATGGTGCTGATGATGTTTTGATCATCGAGCGCGATTATGAGTTAGGCGGCATCTTGGTGCAATGTATCCACAATGGATTTGGTTTGGAATTGCTCAAGGAAGACTTGCCCGGACCTGCTTATGCACAGCACTTTATCGAAGAGATGCTTAGCTTAGGCGTCGAGGCTCTGCTAAACACCATGGTGCTGGATATTACCCCAAACCGCCACTTATTTGTCTCCAGTAAAGAGCATGGCTATGTCGAAATTGAAGCACGGGCGATTGTCTTGGCTATGGGCTGCCGTGAACGCACCCGGCCGCAGATCCGCATTCCCGGCATGCGCCCGAATGGCGTTTTTACCGCAGGAACGGCACAACGCTGGGTCAACGTGGAAGGTTACATGCCAGCAAAAGATGTTGTTATCCTTGGCTCTGGTGATATTGGTATGATTATGGCGCGCCGTCTGACGTTCGAGGGTGCTAAGGTGGAGCGCGTCTTAGAGATTCAATCTTATCTTTCGGGCTTAAGCCGTAACTTGGTGCAATGCCTGCAGGATTACAACATCCCGTTGCAGCTCAATCACACGGTCAAACGCATTATGGGAAAGAATCGCGTTGAGGCGGTGGAAGCTGTACAAGTGGATGAAAAATGGAACTTCATCCCAGGCACCGAAGAGATTATTCCCTGTGATACGCTGCTGCTATCGGTTGGCTTGATCCCAGAAAATGAACTTTCACGTAAGGCAGGGGTTAAGCTCGACCCGATTACAGGCGGACCGTATGTGGATGAGACCTTCCAGACGAATGTACCCGGCATATTTGCTGCCGGTAACGTGGTGCATGTCTATGATTTGGTTGATTGGGTTTCTGAAGCAGGCTTTGAAGCGGGTAAACGTGCCGCTCAATATGCAATCAGCTTGCGTAATGCAGAGGCGCGTTATATCCCACTAAAAGCTGGCAAGAACGTGCGCTATGTAGTTCCCCACAAGTTGGATAAATCCAGTTTAGCTCAGGAAGATATTCGCTTGCAGATGCGTGTGACCCGACCCATTGAACAGCCCGTATGGATTGAAGTTCATGATGGCGAAAACTTAATCACGCGCAAAGCTGAAAAGTACGTTCGCCCTGGCGAGATGGTTACAGTAGTGCTGAAGACGAAAAATTATTCTGACGTCTCCAAAGCAAACAGTCTGACCATTGATATTAATCCGAGGTAGGAGAGAAAATGGCTGAAGAAGTTAATTTGATTTGTACGGCTTGTCCGCAGGGTTGTACCCTGACGGCTGTAATAGAGAATGGTGAGGTCATTGAGGTCCGTGGTTATAACTGCAAAAAAGGGATTGACTACGGCGTTGCTGAAATGACAAATCCTCGCCGTATGGTTGCAACCACGGTTAAGGTAAATAACGGTTTTCACCCGCTGCTTCCAGTCTATACCGAGCGGCCGGTACCCAAACCGCTCATCCCCCAAATATTGGATGAGATCCGCAAGGTTGAAGTGACTGCGCCAGTAAAAATGAAGTCAGTAATAGTCGAAAATGTGCTCGGCACTGGCGTGAACGTATTAGCCAGCCGCGATATGCCCGCAAAACAATAGTCAAAGCAGAACATAACACCAAAAACCCAGCTGAATGTGGCTGGGTTTTTTTATTTGATTTTTTGTTTTAGGAGAGCAAGAAATTAATAATCGCCAGCGGTTGAGCTGCTTTGGGTTTGCCCAGCGGCTTCCTGCGCGATATGAATGCCGGAACTGGTGCCGATGCGTGTGGCGCCTGCGGCTAACATCTTTTGGACATCTGCGTAGCTGCGCACCCCGCCAGAGGCTTTTACCCCCATGTCGGGCCCAACTACTTTACGCATCAACGTAATATCTTCCACGGTTGCTCCTCCGCCGGCAAAGCCTGTCGATGTCTTGACGAAATCCGCACCGACTTCTTTTGCAATCAAGCAGGCAATTATCTTTTCTTGCTCGCTGAGCACGGCAGTCTCCAGGATAACTTTGACTAAAGCGTCATGCTTATGCGCTAATCGCACAATCTCGCGGATATCGTTCGCCACGTAGGTGTAGTCGCCAGATTTGAGCTTGCCATAATTTATTACCATATCCAGCTCACTTGCACCATCTTGCAACGCTTGGCGGGCCTCGGCAACTTTTGCTGCTGTCACGGGGGATCCCCAGGGGAAGCCGATCACACTAGCCACCTTGATGCTGCCGCCTTGCAATAGCTGAGAACAAAGGGAAACCCAGCATGAATTAACGCACACTGCACCAAATTGATATTCCAAAGCTTCCTCGCAGAGTGATCGGATCTGCTCCTCGGTCGCTTCTGGTTTAAGCAGTGTGTGGTCAATCAGCGTAGTAATTGCCGGCTGCGTTGATGCGGCTTGATCAAGGTGCTGCAGATCAAGGTCAAGCAAATGCCCCTTAGCATCCAGATAAATGGCTAGTTGGATGTTTTCGTACTGGCTTTTGCGGATGTAGCTTTTATTGTTTTCTGACATATTTTTTCTCTCTTTCTCTATTGCGCATAGATAATGCTCAATTTATTCTGTTGTGCGTTGATCGATAGGGGTTACCCCGCCTATCTGCTCAGCCTGGAGGACGCAATAAGCATTGCCATCCAAGCGTTCAGTGACCTCATAACCCGTGTA
>BAABOD010000058.1:0-7239 GCA_040371255.1 Anaerolineaceae bacterium
CCGTTGTGTTTGCGCCGGAAGATGCGCCGGCAACGGCGAAGATCGTTGCCGACATCGCTAAGGAAAATGCATCCTTTGCAATTCGAGGCGGCTATTTGGATAAAGCTTTCTTAGATGCAAAACGCGTCGCAGCTTTAGCCGAATTACCCACTTTGCCAGTTATGCGCGCTATGTTGTTAGGAACAATTTTGGCGCCAGCCAGCAAACTTGTCCGTACGATTGCCGAGCCAGCCCGCGGGTTAGCAGCCGTCATCCGAGCCAACTCGGAAAAGCAGCCTGTGGCTGCATAGTTGTCAACATGCCTGTTTGAAAGGCTAACATATTATAAAAAATAGAAATAAAATAGGAGTAAATTAAAATGGCAGATTTAGAAAAAATTGTAGAGGAACTGAGCCAACTTTCTGTGTTGGAAGCCTCTGAACTGGTCAAACTTCTCGAAGAGAAATGGGGCGTTTCCGCCGCTGCACCTGTTGCAGCTGTTGCTGCAGGTCCGGCTGCTGCCGCACCTGCTGAAGAAGAGGAAGAGAAGACCGAGTTCAATGTGGTGCTCAAAGCCACCGGTCCCAAGAAGATCGATGTCATCAAGGTCATCCGCCAACTCACCAGCTTAGGTTTAGTTGAAGCCAAGACCTTAGCTGAAACTCCGGGTGGCAAGGTGCTCGAAGGCGTGAGCAAGGAAGTTGCCAACGATGCTAAAGCTAAGCTGGAAGAAGCAGGCGCCGAAGTAGTTTTAGAGTAAATTCTCTATGGACCAAAAAAAGCCGTATTCTAAAAATACGGCTTTTTTTAATCTCTCTTGTGGGATTATGCTAACTGGCGGATGACCAGCACAACCTTGCCCTGAATTTCCACGATGCTTGGGTCTTCGATGATAATGGGCTTCATCAGCGGGTTGGCTGGCTGCAGGCGTACTTTGCCATTCTCTAAATAAAAATATTTCAATGTGGTTTCATCCCGATCAGAAAGCCACACCGCGACCATCTCGCCGTTACGCGCTTGGTCTACCTTTTTCATCACCACAATGTCGCCATCGTTAACCATAGCATCAATCATTGAGTCCCCAAAAACGCGCAGGGCATAGAGCTGCTCAGTACCGTCGTTTTCGGGGAGCAAACCGCGGGCAATTTCCACACCAGAGTCGGGGTCATAGTAGCTGAAATCCGAAGGGGGCACGGGCATCGGCTCGCCCGCAACGATGTTGCCTACCAGCGGGATATTAAAGATTGGTTCGAGCAGACGTTCTGCAGCGGATTTAGCCGCTTGTAGCCGAATGCCTTTTGCATTCTTGATCAGATTGATGCCGCGCGAAACGTTGCTGCTGCGCTCGATATAGCCCATTTCGGCTAACTGGTTTAGATAATAGTTCACAACGGAAGTGGAGCTTATCTCGGTGTAATCGCAAATTTCGCGAATGGAAGGTGGGTAGCCCTTCTCGAGTTGATAGCTTTCCAGAAAGGTGAGGATTTTTTTGTGTCGCGGGCTTAATCCGCTTTTGCGTCTAGCCATCATACCCTGCTTTCTCTGGTTTGTTTGATTAATTATTGCATAAATAATATCAGAACAAATGTTCACTGTCAAGGGTTACAGATTTTAATAAACGGTCAAGGTTAAATAGAAAGGTGCTAATATTGGCAATTTAGAAGTGGACTGTTGTTTAGTGGATAAGTTGCCAGTATGGAACTTTTTGAAATTTATCCGTCTGTTATTGCGAAACCGTTAGGGGCGAACCCCGCAGGGGCGAGGCAATCCGCTGACACGGTAAAAAAGATTGCTTCGTCGGGCAAAGAGCGCCCTTCTCCTAATCACAGTGATGTGTCAGTGGCTGATATATTCGTCATCTAATTCTCTTGTTCTCGCCGGTCTCTGAGTGTGCATCCTGCCCGCAGCGAACCATGCAAGGTCACGAGGACATTATCACTTTACTCTTACACTAATATTAATAAACATCCTATTTAATTCTTTTAGCGTATAATCATGCATCGTCAGCTTATTATTGTGAGGCATACATCTGTGAGTATTAGCCAATTTTTTAAACAAATCGATTTTTCTCCGCGTTCAATCAAGGAGTATGTGCTTATTTTGGTGGGCGCGTTTATCCAAGCCTTGAGCTTGCGCCTTTTTTTGGTGCCAGCACAGCTGGTTAGCGGCGGCATCAGTGGCGTAGGACAGCTGCTGAACTATGTTTTTAACACCCCCATTGGTTTGGTGGTCGTGCTTGGAAATATCCCGCTGTTTTTCTTAGGTTGGCGTTATTTGGGCGGTCCACGCTTTGCTGCCCGTACGATGCTCTCAATCCTTAGCTTTTCGGTGTTTACAGATTTGCTCATCTATCTAACCGGCACCAGCGCCATCACGGACGATATCGTGCTTAATACCCTCTATGGCGGAATCACTTTGGGTGTGGGGTTAGGCATCGTATATCTCGGGCGCGGCACGAGCGGTGGAACGGATATCTTAGGACGGATCCTCAATCGGAATTTTGGCATCTCCATCTCCATGGCATACCTCATTACCGATTCGCTCGTGGTGCTGCTGGCAGGTTTTGTGTTTGGCTGGGAGAGAGCGCTTTATGGTTTGATATTGATTTATGTCAGCGGTGTGGCTGCGGATATGGTCTCCCAAGGGTATAACTTTACGAAGGCAACCTACATCATCACCGTCAAGCAGGATGAAGTTATTAATGCTATTCAAACTCAGTTGGAGCGCGGGGTCACCATCATCCCAGTTAAAGGGGGTTACTCCCAACAGGAAAAAAGCATGCTCTTTTGCGTCGTTTCTTCTGCCGAGGTCACCCGACTAAAAACGCTTGTGCATGATATTGACCCGGGCGCATTCATGGTAGTGGGTCAGGTGAGTGAGACCTTAGGGGAAGGCTTCAAACCCCTCAAAGAAGATTGATTCACAACCCCAAGTCCTTTGCCGATGGGTGCAAGAACTGATTAGTTTGACTCCCTATATAGTAAAATTCTCGCTCTGAGGAGACTGTTATGCCCAATAACACCTTACCCCCTGACTGGCTTCGCTCTGTGCTGCACTTCCCTACACGGGATTATCTAAGCAATCCGTACCCCGCTTTGGGGGAGACGATTTCCATTCGACTGCGTACGCCAGTCAATGCACCGATTGAGCAGGTGGTACTGCGCACCTTCCCTAATGGCGAGCAACAGCTTACCGAAATGCAGCCAGAGGGTGAAGAAGCAGGCTGGCTCTGGTGGAGCGCAAAGCTTACCGTGCTCGAACATCGTGTGCCTTACCGCTTTGCTATCCAAGCTAAGGAAGCAGTCTGGTGGCTTAATGCCGCTGGAGTGAGCCAAAAGCTGCCCTTTGATTTTTTCGACTTCAAGCTCCTGGCAGATACGCCTCCGATCCCTTGGGTGCAACAGGCAGTCTTTTACCAGATTTTCCCGGACCGTTTTGCCAACGGCGACCCGAGCAACGATCCGCAGGAAGAAACGCTCCCTTACCAGAACTGGCACCGCCAGACATTCCCTTGGGGGCAGCCGGCTCCAAATGAACCAGGCTTGCTTCCTTTTTATGGAGGTGATTTGCCGGGGATCCAGCAGCACATCGATTATCTTGAGCAGTTAGGGGTTAATGCGCTCTACCTCAATCCAATCTTCACGGCTTTTACGAATCACCGTTATGATGTGTGTGATTATTTTCATGTGGATCCAGTTGTGGGTGGAGACGAAGCCTTGGTAGATTTAGCCCAGGCACTTCACGTGCGGGGTATGCGCTATATTTTGGATATCGTCCCTAACCATTGCGGCATAGGGCACCCTTGGTTTCAGAAAGCTCGGCAAGATCCAAGCAGCCAAGAAGCGCAGTATTTCTTTATTGACCATGAAGCAGACTTTTATGAATCCTGGTTAGGCTTTGGCTCGTTGCCCAAGCTGAATTATCGCGCCCCGGAGCTGTGCAAGCTCATGTTTTCCGGCGAGCAGAGCGCCTTCCGCTACTGGCTGCGCCCGCCCTTTGAGGCTGACGGGTGGCGTGTTGACGCCGGGAATATGCTTGCGCGCCAAAATGATCAGCAGTTAGGGCACACCATCATCCCGCAAATTCGGCAGGCAGTCAAGCAGACCAAGCCGGAAGCGTATTTGATGGCTGAGAATTTTTTTGAGGCTTCCGCTCAGTTGCAAGGCGATCAATGGGACGGGGTGATGAACTACTTTGGCTTTTATAACCCGCTGTTTTTCTGGCTGAAGCCCTTTAGCCAAACCGCCGTGGGCTGGAAGGGGAAGCTTGCTGCGGAGCAGCCTTGGCTTACCGAAGTGGTGCTCAAAGCTTGGCAGGAGACCTTGGCTGCAATTCCATGGGCGCTTGCCTTGCAGCAATTCAATTTGATTAGCAGTCATGATATTTCACGTGCACTCACGGCTCTGGGTGGCGATAAACAGCTATTACGCTTAGCTGCGGTAATCCAGTTTACCTTCCCGGGTGTTCCTTGCCTATACTATGGTGATGAAATCGGGTTGGAAGATGCCGAAAGCTTCGGCAGCCGTAATTGCTTCCCATGGGATGAGAGCAGCTGGGATCAGGATTTGCTCAACTTTTATAAACGCCTCATCGCTTTGCGCAAACGCCACCCCGTGCTTGCAGAAGGGGCTTTCCAAGTGCTTTATGGCGCTGAACACATGCTGCTCTATCAACGTGTGCTTGGTGATGAACATGTTTTAGTCAGTGCCAACCGAGCTCCACAACCGCTCCCGCCGGGTGAACTACTGCTGCCCGAAGCCGCCTTCCCGGCTTCAGCGACTTTTGAAGGCTTTTTTAGCGATGCTGAGGCTTCCGCGCAAGGCAGCCGGCTCTGGCTGCCGGAGCTGCCGACTGGCGCGGAAATTTGGTTGCAAAAGTCCTGAGCCTGCCTTGCTTTGCGCGTGATACACTTAACCAGCAGAAGAACCTGATTGGAAAACCAAATACATGGACCTTTCCATTTGTATTATTACCCTCAATGCGCGCGAGTATCTGCGGGCTTGCTTAGATTCCATCCAGAGGTATAGCCCGGCGCTTAATTATGAAATCATCGTCGCCGATAATGCCTCCACGGATGGCACGGCGGAGATGCTAGCGCAAAATTTTCCTCAGGTACGTCTCATCCAGAACGAAGAAAACCTGGGCTTCACACAACCCGTCAATCAGATGTTGGCTGTAGCACAAGGAGATTTTTTTGTGCTGCTCAACCCAGATACCCAGCTGGTGGAGGATGTGTTTACCCCTTTGGTCGCTTATCTCAGAGCTAACCCGGAGGTAGGCATTGCGATTCCGAAGGTGCTCAACGCCGATGGCAGTTTTCAGGCGCAAAGCCGGCGCGGTGAAGCCAGACCAGTTGAAGTCTTTGGTTACTTTTTAGGCTTAGGCAAGCTTTTCCCGCGCAGCCGCAAGCTCAATGGTTACCTGCAAAGCTGGCTGCCGGAGGACGAAATTGCCGAGGTAAAAGCCGTTTCGGGTTCGTGCATGTTTATACGGCGGGAGACCTGGCAGCAGGTAGGTACCTTTGATGAGCAGTTCTTTGCTTACCAGGAGGATAGCGATTACTGCCTGCGGGCACGCCAAGCTGGCTGGAAGGTGATGTATGTGCCGCTGGCTAAGATTGTGCACTACGGCGGGCAAGGAGGGTCCAGCTCACAGCCCGTGCAATCCATTTACCAATGGCATCGCTCTTACTACCTCTATTACCGCAAGCACTTTGCCAAGGATTATTTTTTCCTCTTCAACTGGTTCTACTACTTGGCGATGGTTGTAAAGCTCACATTAGCGCTGCTCGTGAATCTCTTTAAGCCCCATAAATAACAGAACGCAGGATAAGCGCCTTAGCTTTTACTTGAGGTATAAGCTTAGTTATCGGCTCAGGCGCAATATAGCAGCCACATCTTTGCCGGTGATATCATGATGCTCGCCAAGCTTCCAGCCGCGCTCGTCAATGCGCTCAGCGACCTTTTCTGCAGCCTCATCCGGGTCGATGCCGTAAGCAGTTAAGCTAGTGGGCATACCCAAGCTATGGAAAAATGTGGAAGTTGCTTCAGTGGTCCGATCGATGCGCTCTGCGTACTTTTGAGTTTTAATGCCAAAGACGCGGTATCCGTATTGTAACAACTTGGCTTGCTTCTCTTTACGCTTATACCATAGCAGCCAAGGAAGCACGGCAGCTAAGGTCTCAGCATGGGCTAAGCCATAAAGTGCGGTAATCTCATGACCAATATCGTGGGTAGCCCAGTCTTCAGGTACGCCGCGGTTGATCAGGTGGTTGAGGGCATTGGTCGCAGCCCACATAAAATTCGCCCGGGCATTGTAGTCTGGCGGGAATTGCAAAGCTTTGGGTGCGACTTCGATCAAAGAGAGTAAAAGCGCTTCGGCTTGCCGATCCTGCACAATTTGCCCGACAGGATAGGTGAGGTATTGCTCTAACACGTGCACATAAGCATCTACAATGCCGTTACGAATCTGCTTCTGGGGAAGCGAATAGGTTGTTTCTGGGTCTAGGATAGAAAACTGAGGGAAAACTAAATCGCTGCCAAAGGAAAGCTTTTCCTGAGTGCTGCGGCGGGAGATGACAGCATTATGGTTCATCTCGCTGCCGGTAGCAGGCAAGGTAAGCACTGTTCCCAGTGGAATGGCTTTTTTCACCTTATTGATGCCATCGCCAGCAATAATTTCCCAAGGGTCGTCGCCTTGATAGGCAGCCGCTACAGAGACAAACTTGGTGCCATCAATGACCGAACCTCCGCCGACAGCTAGTAAATAATCGACTTGCTTTTTCTTCACCTGTTTGACGGCTTTCATAAGGGTGTCGTAATCTGGGTTGGGCTCGATGCCGCCAAATTCCACCACTTCGCGCTTCTTGAGTGCGGCGATCACTTGATCATAAACGCCATTTTTCATGATGGAGCCGCCGCCATAAAGCAGCATGACCTTGGCTTTTTTAGGGATAAGCTTATTGAGCTTGGGAATCGAGCCGCTTCCAAAAACAATGCGGGTGGGGTTGTAATAGGTGAAATTGCTGATCATTGTTTCCTCCTTAAACACCTGAAAGCTCTGGTAATGCAGCTTCTAAACTGTACATATCAGGATTATATCCGAGGAATAAAGCTTTTGCGGGAGTAAAAGTGTAATGTAAGAGCAACATGAAAATGTCCTAATGTAGCAAAATAGAAATGTCCTAATCAAGATTCGGAGCTATGAAATCGTCGCTCATTATTCCGAGTTTTTTCAAAGGAACGATAAAATCATGACGAA
>BAABOD010000059.1:0-7211 GCA_040371255.1 Anaerolineaceae bacterium
AGCAGAGCTGCTCTAGGAGGAGCAGCTCTGTATTTTATCTTTCCAAAATCTTATACATGGTGAGCCTCTACAAGTTTTAGAAAATATGGATTTGGCTTCTATAATTTTCCTTAAATAGACTAAAAGAGTACAAAATATGCCATCTAATCCCAAAAATCAAGCCCAAGTTGTTTACTTTAGCCACGGGGGCGGCCCACTGCCCATCCTTGGTGACCCAGGCCACAAAGCCATGGTGGAGTTTATGCGCCATTTACCCAGCCAGCTTCATCGGCCGGATGCTATCGTGGTGATTAGCGCGCATTGGGAAGAAAAGCAAGCCACCTTGCTCGGAGCAGCTAATCCGCCGATGCTTTACGACTATTATGGCTTCCCGGAAGAGGCTTATCAGATTAATTATCCTGCGCCAGGAGCCCCGGAACTCGCACAGCGCGTCGCTAACCTGCTCGAGCAAAACGGCATCCCAGCGCGCATCGACCCCGCGCGTGGTTTTGACCATGGACATTTCATTCCGCTCAAGCTAATGTACCCTGAAGCAGACATCCCTTCCACCCAGCTTTCACTGCTCCGGGGGTTAGACCCAGCCAGACATCTTGCCATGGGCAGTGCGCTTCGCGAGTTGCTGCCGGAAAACATCCTCTTCATCGGCTCTGGATTTTCTTTCCATAATATGCGCGCCTTCTCTTGGGGAGATAAAGTCTACCCAGACCCAGCTAATGATGCTTTTCAGGATTGGCTGATAGACACGATTGCCAATCCGGTTGTTTCACCAGAAGAGCGGGAAGAACGGCTGCTCAACTGGGAAGAAGCGCCTAACGCCCGGTATTGCCACCCGCGCGAAGAGCATCTGCTGCCAGTTTTTGTTTGTGCATCAATAGCCGTCAAGCCCGGGAAAGTCGTTTTTGATGACTTGATTTTTGGCAAACGCGGCTTGGCTTTCCTCTGGCAATGGGAAGCAGACTAAATGCCCATCCACGCGGAGAGTAAGAAAACAAAGATCGACCCCACAATAATGCCTAAAGAGGTCCAATGCACGCTGCCATATTCGCGTGCCGATGGAATTAGCTCATCCAGGGTGATGTAGACCATCACACCGCCGGCAAAAGCCAAAGCTCCCGGGATTAGGTTTTGAAAGCTGCCCAGGAACAAGCCGGCAAGCACGGCACCTAATGGCTCTGCCAAACCGGAAAGGGCAGCTATGCCTAAAGCATACCTGCGCTTGGCTCCGCCTTTAGAAAGTGGCAGTGCTGTAGCCAAACCCTCTGGGATGTTGTGCAGCATGATCGCCATGGCAATGAACAAGCCAAACTGTGGGTTGTGCATGTAGCCGGCGCCCACCGAAATGCCTTCCGGCAAGTTGTGCAGCGAGATTCCAATCGCCAAGAGCAGTCCCGAATTGATTAATTTAGCATCCACAGCTGCACCCCCATGGCTAAGCCAATGCGCACCGCGCCTATGCCGGCGCCTTTTCTGCGTAAAGTCGGGGTGAGCCTGTGCATCATCCGCCCGGGCGATATCTTCAGTGTGATGACCATGAAATTCAACTTGCCCAAAGCGTAAGTGTGGTGCGAGATAGTCCAACGTGAGCATGAAAAGTGCGCCGATGCCGAAGCCCAGTGTGGCAGCCGCCGGACCGCCCAGCTCCCAAGCTTCGTTAACCAGTTCCATAAATGAGAGACAAATCATCACACCAGCAGTAATTCCCATGAGAAACCCATAAGCCCGCCTGCCCGGTCGGCGAATAATTGCCAGGGCTCCTCCTAATGCTGTGCCCAAGCTGGCGACCAGGCTGAGCAGCAATACATTCACCAACGGTGAAAATTGATCAAACATATAAAGTGACCTGTTCTTTCTGAATGGGCAAGCCCATTCTGCATTTTGCTGGTCGGTATTGTACTCTCTTCAGGGGAATTTACCAAAAATCCAATCAAAAATAGCGCAGGTAGTTATCTTAGCTACGCTGCGCCACCATGGTGAACCTCTCCATGAGAATGATCTATGTCTGCAGCATAATTGCCTGAAGTTGCCAGCGCTTACAGATAGGTCGTGCGGTCGTCTAAGTTCGGGATTGAGCACAAGAAGCGGAAGGGTTCTTCGCCGATATTGGTGTAAGCATGGGGCATACCGGCTGGGATAAAGACCACATTCCCCGCCTCCACTTCATAGTGCTCTTCGCCGAGTGTCACTTTGGCTTTTCCACTGAGCACATACTGCTCATGCTCCACCGTATTGGTGTGCAGCGGCATTTTGCCACCTGGTTGAATGGTGAAGCAGCGCATAGCAAAATGGGGTGCCTCTTCTGGCGAAATCAGCACTTGCTTGCTCACGCCTACAGCATTCGGGACTGCCTTACTGGGAATATTATCGATGTGCTTTACAGACATATGTACTCCTATTGAGTAATCTTTATGAATATTATACCTTAGGGTGTTAGTGGATTAGTTTCCCGCTCATATCCTGAGCGAAACTGTTTAATATTTTTCACTGTTAAGCCTCACTCTGCAGAGTATAATCCCTTTAGAGCTATTTTTAGGAAGAAACAGGAGGCTTTGCGCATGATCGTTGTACACTATAAGCATCTTCAAATCGAATGCGTGCAAGGTGATATCACCCGCCAACCGGATATGGACGCCGTGGTCAATGCTGCCAATGCCGAGTTGCTGCCAGGGGGTGGCGTGGCGGGTGCGATCCATCGCGCGGCTGGTCCGCGCTTAGCAGAAGCCTGCCAGCCGCTTGCACCTATTCAGCCCGGGCAGGCTGTCATTACGCCTGCCTTCAATTTGCCCAACCGTGCGGTCATCCACTGCCTCGGTCCGGTTTACGGGGTGGATAGCCCAGCGGAAATGCTGCTCTCGGCGTGTTACCGCAACGCTTTGCGTTTAGCCGAAAAAGAAGGCTTAACTTCGATTGCATTCCCTGCCATATCTACTGGCATTTTCGGTTATCCTTTCTCTGAAGCCGCCCGCATTGCTATCCACACCGTGTTGGATGAAGCGGAACAGCTCTCAACTGTGCAGCGCGTGCGCTTTGTGCTCTATGGGCAGAAAGATTACGAAATCTATGCGCAGCTCCTAACAGAGATCATCCGCCTCAGGGAGGAATACGCTCGGCAGGCGCTTTTCACGGACCTTTACGAGCTGACCATGATGCAAGCTTACCAAGCCGAAGGCATGCTGGACCAAGCGGTCTTCACGCTTTCAGTGGGCAGGCTGCCCCAAGAACGCAACTTCCTACTGGCAGCGGGCTTGAGCACAGTGCTGGATTACCTCGAGAATGTACGCTTTGACCAAGCCGCTCTGGATTACCTCTCCACCCTGCCGCTCTTCAAGCCTCAATTTATCGAGTCCCTGCGCAATTTCCGCTTCACGGGCGAGGTTTACGCTCTCCCGGAAGGCACCCCTTTTTTTGCCAATGAGCCGATCCTTGAGGTGGTTGCCCCGCTGCCAGAATGCCAGTTCATCGAGACGTACCTGATGAACCAAATCCATATCCAAACGCTGCTGGCGACCAAAGCTCAGCGCGTGGTGCAGGCTGCCGGCGGGCGCACAGTCATCGATTTTGGCGCACGGCGCATTCATGGTGTAGACGCGGCTGTAAAAGGTGCCCGCGCCTTCTTTATCGGCGGAGTCAACGCCACCTCGAACGTCTTAGCCGGCAAGGAGTATGGCATCGCGGTCTCCGGCACGATGGCGCATTCCTACGTGCAGGCGCATGACACCGAGCTGGAAGCTTTCCGCGCATTCACTCAGCTCTATCCTAGAACCTACTTGCTTGCCGATACATATGGCAGCCTGAAAGGCGTACAGCACGTGATCGACCTCGCCCAGGAGTTAGGCTCGGATTTCCAAGTAATTGGCATCCGCCTCGATTCGGGCGACCTCGCCGCGCTTTCCCGCCAGGTACGTCAAATGCTGGATGACGCAGGCTTGCAGCAGGTGCAAATCTTTGCCAGCGGCGGGCTGGATGAATACAAAATCCAAGATCTGTTAACTGCTGGGGCACCCATTGACGGCTTTGGCGTCGGGACGGCAATGGGCGTCTCGAGTGACGTCCCCAGCTTAGATATTGCCTACAAACTTACCGAATATGCCGGGCACGGGCGCGTAAAACTCTCCTCAACCCGCACAGTCCTGGCAGGGCGCAAACAGGTTTTCCGCCAGGCGCAAGGCAGCCAGGATGTGGGAGACACCATCGCCCGCGCCGAGGAGCAGCTCCCAGGACGACCGCTGCTCGTGCCCGTCATGCGCGGAGGGTACCGCCTGCAAGCTGCCGAGGTGAGCTTGCCGCAGGCGCAGGCATACGCAAGGGAGCAGCTCGCCCGCCTGCCGCAAGCGCTGCTGGCGCTCGAAAAAGCCAAGGAGCCTTATCCCGTTGTCATTTCCCCAGCGCTGCACGAGTATCAACAGGAAACCCAACGGCGTTTTACAGAGCAAGAGGAGGAATAAAATGACAGAGCTCAGCTTTGCCTTTCAACCGGGGGATGCTCTCTTAATTATCGATGTTCAGAATGATTTCTGCCCCGGCGGCGCCTTGCCCATTCCGGAGGGCGACCAGGTAGTGTCAGTGCTCAACGCATGGATCGACGCAGCCAGCCAGGCTGGCATACCAGTCTATCTGAGCCGTGACTGGCACCCCAAGCATCACCCCAGCTTTACTGAGGAAGGCGGTCTTTGGCCAGTGCATTGCCTGCAAGATACTCCAGGTACAGCTTTCCACCCCGGGCTGCACATCCCGCAAGAGGTGGTGATCGTGACCAAAGGCACACGCTTTGACCAAGACCAAAACTCCGCTTTTGATCAAACCGGCTTAGCCGTGCACCTGCACAAAGCCGGCATCCTGCATCTTATTGTTGGCGGGCTGGCGGAGGATGTGTGCGTACTCGCCACCGTGCTGGATGCGCGCACCGAGGGCTTTGCCGTCAGTGTAATCGTTGCGGGCACCCGGCCGGTGACTCCTGCTGGCAGTGCGGCAGCCCGGCAGAAAATGACAGCCGCTGGCGCTGAGCTGCTGTAATGAAGTAACTTGTTCTCGCCAGTCTCAGAGTGCACAGCCTGCCCGTAGGGTACCGAGCGAGCGGGTTTGACCATCATTTACTTGTTCTCGCTGGTGTTCTCAGTGCAGAGCCTCCTGTAAGGACCAGCGAGAGAACTTGACCGTAGGTCTCTACAGCCACTTGGCATGGTCAGGAGAGTGCGCAGCCTACCCATAGGACACCATGCAAGTACGAACTCTCGCCATTTTGAACAGCTTGGGTTATTATTTGGGCAATTTAACCCGGTTCGGAAAGAGATGCTCAGCGAAGATAACACCACTTACACAGAAACTTTCGCGGTCCCGACGTATGAATGTGACGCTAACCTGCGCTGGAAGCCTTCAGCGTTTCTGCAGCACATGACCGCAGCCGCCAATGCGCACATCGACCTTTTAGGCGAAGGCTACCAAACTCTGCTCGACCAAGGGCTGGTGTGGGTACTTTCGCGTATGAAGTTCCGTTTCTTGCGCTTTCCACGCGTGGAGGAGCAGATTACCATCCGCACCTGGCCCAAGACCATCCAGCAGAAGCTCTTCTTCATCCGCGATTACGAAATCCTGAGTGCATCGGGTGAGTTGCTCACCGCTGCCACTTCGGCGTGGCTGATGATGAACATGCAGACCCGCCGGCTGGTGCCGCCTCAAGCCCTGCAGCTGAACCTGCCGCAAAACCCCAGCCGCCATGCTTTAGCTGAGCCGCTGGAAAAGCTCACTCCGCCTGCGGATGGCGAGGAAAGGCTGCGCTTGCGTGCCGGCTACTCAGCCATCGACGTGGTGGGGCACGTCAATAACGCGCGTTATCTCGAGTGGGTGTGCGATGCTTTCCCCGTAGATTGGCATCATAGTCATCAGCTCGAGGCGCTGCAAATCAATTATGACCGCGAGGTTCACCCCGAAGATGAAGTTAGCGTGAAGGTAGCGCCGCTGGATTGGCAGTCTGGCGTTTTTGCCCTCGCCGGCCAGAACCTAACCCAAAACACAGAGGCGTTTACAGCTGCGGTCAGCTGGAAATAAAACCCCGCTTAGCCGACGATCTCTACGTCGATGCTGGGCTTCAGCCGGCTCTTGAGCAGCGCGGAAACGGTCTCGAAGTACCCCTCTGTAAGGTAGCGCTCCAAGCCATACTTGCGATAGACCCAATCGGCATAGTGGTAGTTCATACGGTCCACCAGCACCTCGTCAGCATTGCCAGCCAGCAGCTCCGGCAAGTCTTCCGCGCCGGGCAGTAACGGCGCAATCATCACGAATGTGTGAATGCCCGCCGCGTGCAGCGCCTGCAGCGCTTCGATACGGCTGGGGATAGAGGGGGCATGCGGCTCGAAAATCTGCCGGATATGCTCATCGGCTGTGCCAATGCTCAACCCCACTTCCACACCCTCTCCCGCGCGCAGAATGTCGATATCCCGCGTCACCAAGGGCGACTTGGTCTGAATGGAGACTGGCCAATGGGCATCGATGAGGATTTCCAGGCACTGCCGGGTGAGGCGGTATTGGGCTTCCAAGGGTTGGTAAGGGTCGCACACTCCGCTGATCCACACGCGGGCAGGCGGTTTGCGTTGGATTTCCTTAGCCAGCAGCTGAGGGGTATTAACCTTGACGTCCACAAACGCACCCCATTGCTCCTTATGCCCGCTAAAGCGGCGCATAAAGCGCGCATAGCAATAACTGCAGGCGTGCTCACAGCCAGTATAGGCATTGATCGTATAGGGAAACACCTGCGACTTGGAAAGAATACTTTTGGCTTGCACTTCGTTGACAATCATTTGACCAACTTTTAGATTGTGCTCGTGAACGGGTCAGTTTCTTGACCCCACCATGTATTTATTTCTCCATCAAGCCGTAACAAGGATAAATCCCTTGGCTTGCCAATCCTTCCAGCACTTCTGGTGTCAGCATATCGGCAGCGTGGTAATGCAGCCCAAAGCGGCGTTGAATCTCGTGGATATAACCTGCTTTATCAGCTTTAGCGATGATCTGATCGCATTGCTCTTCTGGATAGGTGGTGAGTAGCGCTCGGCGGAATTCTGCCAAAATTTCCTGGCGCTTTTGCGGGTCGGAGGGTAAGGTCATGCGCATACCGGCATATTTGCTATCGTAGGCTTCACAAATTTTCTGTTCAGAAAGATTTGGGTAGCTGTTGTTGAAGACCACCATGTCATAGTCCAACTTTTTGCGTGGCGTGC
>BAABOD010000060.1:0-6861 GCA_040371255.1 Anaerolineaceae bacterium
GAATCGTTTTTTCTTCATTGCGGCAAGGGACTATCACCGAGACTTGAATAGGCATAAGCTAATGGCTTCCGATAATTACTTCAGTACTAGGAGTCCTGACACTCACATGTTCCTCCACCGTGCGGGAGGAAAGCAATGGCTTCGATCTCGACAAGCCCGCCTTTGGGCAGAGCAGCCACTTGTACCGCAGATCTAGCAGGGGGGTTGTGTGTAAAGAACTCAGTATAAACTGCGTTCACGGTGGCAAAATTAGCCATATCTTGTAAGAAAACGGTGGTCTTAACCACGGCATTTAGATCAGCACCAGCTGCCTCAAGGATTGTTTTCAGGTTGGTAAGTGCTTGGCGGGCTTGCGCCTCCACACCAGGTTTTAGATCGCCATTGGTGGGGTCTATGCCTAATTGACCCGAGACAAACAGAAAACATCCGCTAACTACCACTACGGAATACGGACCAATCGCTTGAGGCGCATTTTCTGCCGTGATAATTTTCTTATCTTTATGATGCTTTGCATGTTCTGCGTTCATCGCCATATTACCTTTCATTTTAACATTTCCACTGAACCGATTATAACATCCCTCCCCATAAAACCGTCCGGAGGTCAGACAAACCGTAAGTACATAAAAAAACAACCCTGAAATACAGGGCTGCTTTGCTGATTTTTAATGCAGATATGTTATACCTGCCATTCTCCGATGTCTTTCCAGCAATAATCCAAATGCTCAGCCATGACGGCTTTCAACTTGCGCTTGACCTGTTTCCGTGCAGCCAACATCAACGGCACGCCTCCAATTTCATAGAGACGTTTGCCGATATCTTTAGCTTCGCGATGGTGACATTGGATATCGAACGGTCCGCCAGGATTAAGGGAAAGATAATCATCCCGTACGCCAATATCGATCAGGTGGTCGATGAGTTTGTTTACCTCTTGCTTACGATGCTGATCAAGCTTGCGGATTTCAGGATCACCAAAGATTGAATCAAAAACGCTCATTTTAGTCTCACTTTCGCTTCAATTATAAATCATTATCTCTAAATTATTTTGTAGGGTGTTGAAAAATCTAGTTCTCGCCTATCTCCCGAGGTCGAATCCTGGCCGTAGGATACCATACAAGAACGGCGCTTGATTGTTCGTTTCTATAGAAAACTGAGCAAATCGCATTTGTGTTGCATTTTTAAGCTTATGATATAATACGCGCAAGCGTCGAGAGAAAGGGTAACCTTCAAGGTGCTCTTCATATTTATCCGCAGCATAATAAAAGCTTTGCGGAATCATAATAGCATGGAATAACCATATATAAGGAATTAGAGATGGCAATTTCTTATCTGACAAAAGAGGGCTTTGAAAACCTACAAAAAGAACTAGATGATTTGCGGAATAAGCGGCGCAAAGAGATCGCCACTCGCCTACAGGAAGCCCTGGAAGACGGTGAGTTGATCGAAAATGCCGAGTATGAAAACGCAAAGAACGAACAAGCTTTTGTGGAAGGGCGCATCAAAGAGTTGGAAATGCTGCTCGCGAACGCTAAAATTATCGATGAGGCTGAAAAAGAACCCGGCGCAGTGCACGTTGGGTCTACCGTGGTCATTCAAGAAGAAGGACAGGAACCGGAGACATATATGGTTGTTGGACCAGCCGAAGCAGACCCGCGCCTAGGTAAGATCTCAAATGAGTCTCCTATCGGTAGGGCACTTTTAAACCACAAGGCAGGCGATAAGGTCAAGGTAGAAGCTCCTGGCGGGGCTTATACGGTGGTGATTATCAAGGTCAGCTGAAGAAAGATTCTTAATCATAAGACGCCCCACCGGCTTGGGTGGGGCATCTTTTAATCTGAAGGAGCACCCATGTTGCAAGATAATTTTTCGGAACTGGAAAAGACTCGATTGGAAAAAATCATGCGCATGCGCGCAAGAGGCATCGAGCCCTATCCTACGCGCGCACAACGCACTGCGACCACAACCGAAGCTATTCGTGCTTATGAAGCTGCGGAAGCCAGTGGAAGCACTGAGCCAGTAATCTGCACGCTTGCTGGCCGCTTGCGCTCGATACGCAACATGGGGAAGCTCATTTTCGCGCACATCGAAGACGCCGAAGGCAAAGTGCAGTTGCTTTTTAGGTTAGATGAGCTCGGCCCAGAAAAAATGGCTTATTTCAAAGATGACTTTGACTTAGGCGATTTTGTCCAAGCCAGTGGGAGCATGTTCCGCACCAAGCGCGGTGAGGTTACGCTTTTAGTGCAAGATTTTGCCATGTTGGCTAAGGCGCTCTACCAGCTACCCCCAGATAAAGATGAAGTGGTTGATGGCAAAGTGGTGCGTCACGCCTTGCTAAGTGACCCAGAAACCCGCTTCCGTCAGCGCTATGTAGATTTAGCCGTCAACCCCGAAGTGCGGGAAACATTTCGCCTCCGTACAGAAACTGTGCGCGCGCTGCGCAAATATTTAGATGAGCGCGGTTTTCTGGAGGTAGAAACGCCCATCTTACAGCCAATTTATGGCGGCGCAGCTGCCCGCCCCTTTGTCACCCACCATAATGAGCTCGACCAAGACCTTTACTTACGCATCAGCTTCGAGCTTTACCTCAAACGCTTACTCGTTGGAGGTTTTGAGCGCGTGTATGAGCTTGGACGGGACTTCCGCAACGAAGGTGTTTCCTATAAGCACAACCCGGAGTTTACCCAGCTCGAGTTCTATATGGCTTATGCGGATTATCTGACTATCATGGAGATGACCGAGCAGATGATCTCCAGCGTGGCGCAGCAGGTTTTAGGTACCCAGATTATTCACTTTGAGGGTCACGAAATAAACCTGACCCCACCCTGGAAACGCATTCAAATCCGCGAGGGCTTGTTGGAAGCCACGGGCATTGATATCAACAGTTACGAAACTGCCAGAGAGCTTAGTCAAGCTCTCTTAACCAAAGGCATTCAACATAATCCCAATGCCCCGCGCGGGAAAATAATTGGGGAGTTGATGGAACAATTCCTGGAACCCAACCTGATCCAGCCCACATTCTTATATGATTACCCCCGGGATATCTCCCCTTTAGCAAAGACAAAGCCAGAAGATTCGCAAACAGTCGAGCGCTTTGAAGGTTTCATTGCCGGTATGGAGCTGTGCAATGCCTTTACCGAGCTCAATGACCCGTTAGAGCAAGAGAAGCGCTTCTTGGAGATGGGACGCACCTATGCCGAGGGCAATGAGGAACGCCACCCCATGGATGAGGACTTCTTGCGCGCGTTAGCTTATGGCATGCCGCCCACCGGCGGCTTCGGCATGGGAGTTGACCGTTTGGTCATGCTGCTTACTGGTCAGCATAATATCCGCGAGGTCATTCTGTTCCCTCCGGTTCGAGAAGTGGAGAGGTGAGAAGGAACACAATAAATGCCTCGTGAAGATTTAGCGAGGCATTTATTATTTGTTGAGTAGAAAAAACGAAATCCGGACAGCATTATGAAAATTTATGAGATTGCTGGAAAAATATACCGGTTACCCAATGAACTTACCGATTTTCAGGTACAAATGTACGTTCACTTGATAAATTGGAAATGGGCTCATCTGACTCAAGAACCGGGGTATTTCAATAACACTCCTTATGACGCTTTGCTACCATACGAATTAAAATCACAGGGCTATCCGTTATATCGCCCAATAGTAGAACGTTTCCTGGATCATCAAAAACGATTCCCCTTCAAATCTCATAAGTTTCTGGGACATATGGCAAGTTCTCAAGCTGCATGTGCTAATTTGTTCTTGCCCCTCCTTAAGGATCCACTGATTGCTGCCAAGGTTCTAAGTGCTGTAAAAACAGACTTCAAGTCGATTGCAACTGATTATCTAGACAGAGGATTTCGGATTGAGTTTTGGGATGAACCTGACAATGTGCTAAATGACCACACGTATGTGAGCGGCACAGATGCAGATATTGCCATTGCATACTATGATCATGAGGGCAATCTCAACCTATGGATGATTGAACATAAACTGACGGAAGTGGAGTTTACAACTTGCGGAGGTTTCAAAAGTCTGGGTCGAACTCCCTCTCATGCCTGCGCTCCAGCATCCGCAATTCTGGATAATAAAAATCTTTGTTATTACCACAGCAAGTGTAAATTTCGTTATTGGGATATTACATTGCAAGATACTTCACCGTTTGATGCCGACCGTATTAGAGAATATGAAGAATGCCCGTTCAAAGGTGGCATGAATCAGTTGTGGCGGAATCTACTACTTGCCACAAGCATTGAAATATCGTCCTCACCCAAGTGGCCTTACAAGAAAGTGTATTTTTCGGTTGTATTTCATCCCCGGAATGATTCCTTACAGCCATCTATTACTGAATTTCAAAAATTGATTGGAAATAATGACCGTTTCTTTACGTTTTCATCCGAAAAATTAATAAACCGAGCAAAAGAGATAAATGACCTGGCTTTATCTGAATGGGTACGCTGGTATCAAGAACTCTATTATTTCTAACCAAGCAATACCTTAATCAAAAATAGGGTGAATTGAAAAGGCATTTTGTTGTAGAGTAGAAGTCGACCAAGACCAAAACTCATAACAAAGAGCCCATGACAAACATTTTTGCCCTCTTTCAACCGATCCAAAAAAGTGTTTCTAAAACAACAATGCGGCAAATGAGCCGGATAATCGTAGAGATGATAGGTATGACGGAACAGGTCACGAGACTGGGAATATCGCGATGGAGTGAGTAAGGCGGCAGTTACTGGAGCATGCCGCGCCTCTATGCCACTGTGGTCTCCTGGGCGAAGATATTGTCTAAAGTAAAAAGTTTTTCAAACATGGATAAGCTGAACATTTTCTTTACCCTCAATCACGATATTTTCAAGTAAAATACAAGTGCAAGTTCAGTATGAATGGCGCAAGACTTGCACCGGTAGCGTTTATGACTGAACAAGATTTGATAGATCTCGCTTTACAGGGCGACCTGGATGCCTTCAACACCCTGGTTTTGCAATACCAAGACCTGGCTTACAACGTTGCTTATCACATCATGGATGACCCGGCAGCTGCAGCTGATGCCACCCAAGAAGCTGTTATCTCCATGTACCGCAAGCTCGATACATATCGGGGGGGCTCATTCAAGAGTTGGTTTCTGCGCATTGTGACCAACGCCTGTTACGACGAGCTTCGCCGCATCAGCCGCCGCCCAAGTACACCGCTCGAGCCCGAGAATAGCGAAGGTGAACTAATCGATTCTGCGGATTGGATGCGTGATAACTCCCCTGGACCAGATCAAAACGCCAGCAATGAGGAAATTCAGCAAGCCATTCAACACTGCCTCGAAAACCTGGAGGAAAAATTTCGGATCGTGTTAGTCTTGGTCGATATCTCTGGTGAGGATTATGCCTCGGTTGCCCAAATCATTCATCGCCCGATTGGTACAGTAAAAAGCCGTCTTTCGCGTGCCCGCCAAAAAATGCAGTCTTGTCTGCAAGGTTTTGGGGAACTCTTGCCTGAAAAATTTCGTCTGATTGATGAGGAAAGATCATGAAAAGGCAAGAAACTCTATCCCAACGTGATTTAGAGCTGCTGAACGCTTACTTGGATGATGCGCTGAACGAAAAAGAAAAACAGCGCTTCGAAGCACGTTTAGCGCGCTCTTTACCGTTGCAGAAAAAATTAAAAGAATACACGCAACTTAAGGTTGCCCTACGCGAGCTGCCCAAACAGCCGTCTCCGCGTAATTTCACATTAAGCCCGGAACAAGCCCGCGCTTATAAGCCAGGTCCAAAACTCTACCCAGCTTTTAGCTATGTTGCCCTCACAGCAGTCCTCCTTTTAGCCATCGTTTTTAGCAGCGAGTTCTTCTTTAATCAGTTCTCGACTCCGATGGCAACCCAAATGGAGAGCCCGACGATGGAAGCCGAGACTTTTGCCGTCAAATCATCCGAAAAGGAGCCGGAACCCCTCATCTTCACTTGGGGTTATCCCGGCGGCATGGGCATGGGTGGCGGCGGAGGTGGCTCAACTTTCACCATTACTTCGATTGATCAAACTGGCAAAGGGGGGGTTGATGGGGAGGTTGGTGAAGGAATGGTAACACCCACGCCGGAGGTTGGCATCTTATCTGTTCCACCAGATATGGGTACTGGGGGTGGAAACGAGGAGGCGGTTACCCCGAGCCCGGAGGCAACACCGATACCAACTGAAGCGGAACCGCCATCCTTAGCTGCGACTCCTGCAAGCATCACTGTGGAACCTCTAATTTTAGGCTTGCAAGCGGATAAAACTGGCAAAGTTATCGCCACTTATCCGCAATTTCCAGATGAAGCCGCGTCGCAGGCAGAGCCAGCTCGAATGTGGCGATCCTTGGTTTCTGATAAAGTCAAGATTGGTTTAGCGGCTTTAGCAGCATTGTTTGGCATCTTGGCGCTAATCTTCTATACCAAACGTTAAGCTCCGCTATCACTTAAATTCAACAGCCCTTGATTTTCATCAGGGGCTGTTTTTCTCATTTATATTGAGGGATCCGCTAACTGCTAACCTTTATAAACCTACAGCTTGGCGCAGCATCTCTGTGCGGTTGGTTTGTTCCCAGGTGGGGTTCAGATCCAAACGCCCGAAATGCCCATACGCCGCAAATGGGCGGTAAATCGGGCGTAGCAAGTCCAGGTCATGGATGATCGCACGCGGACGCAGGTCGAACACCTGCGTAATAGCCTGCGCAATCTTTTCATCCGAAACCACGCCTGTATCAAAAGTCTCCACATTTACGCTAAGCGGATCCGCACGGCCAATGGCGTAGGAAACCTGCACCTCGCAGCGGGAGGCTAACTTTGCTTCCACCACATTTTTTGCCACCCAGCGGGCAGCGTAAGCTGCAGAACGATCCACTTT
>BAABOD010000061.1:0-6723 GCA_040371255.1 Anaerolineaceae bacterium
GCTGGGACGGGGAGTTGATGCTTGAAAGAGGGCGCAGCCCTCTTTCAAACTATTTCCCTTCCCCAGCGGCTCAGCCGAGGCACAAAAAACAGCTTGCCGCTGGGGAAGGGTCAGGGTTAGGGTTACCGTGAATCATCATAGACAAGAAGAAATAAGATGGTTAGTTATGAGAAAAAACCCATACTGAGGACTTTATCCACTCATTAGGACATTTCTAAATTGCCCGCGTTAGGACATTTCTATTTAGCCTTGACACTTTAGGCGTCATAGCAGAAAGAGCATCTGTAATTTCATCCATTAAATGAGAAAAGCTATCCTTTATGGATAGCCTTTCCCTACTAATTCAAGGAGATTCTACTTCTTTTTCTCCTCTATGACTTTGACAGACTTAGGTTTGACCTCAATGCGTTTAGGTTGCGCTTCTGGTTTCTTGGGCAGGTGGATAGTCAGAACACCATTGTCAGTCTCCGCGCTAATCTGATTCTGGTCGATCATGCCCGGTAGCGATACGCTCCGATAGAAGGTACCAGTATAGCGTTCGCGGATATGATATCTTCCTTGCTGTTCGTCTTTGTTTTCCTCTTTAATCTCACCTTTGATTGTCAGTGTGTTGCTCTCAAAGGTGATCTCTAACTGTTCAGGATCAAACCCTGCCACACTTGCCCGCACCAGATACTCATTGTCATTCTCGATCACATCGATCGGGAAGCTGGTAGCTGGTAAATCCCATAAGCTTGTATCCAGATCAAACAGCCTGTCAAGATAAGGCTCAATGCCAAATACATCACGAGGATAGCGACGACGTAACTCAATGTTAGCCATAGTAGACACCTCCTTTTCTTAGTATTTCTTGTTTCTGCTCTTAACTTATCGAGCCTGCGTTAATATTTTGTCTAATTAAGGTTAAAGTTCTATTAGAAATCGGGATTATGCCTCTATTATGACCATAAGGTAACAAATAATCTTGGCGCTTATCGTACGAATATGCTATACTGACTGTTAGTAAATTTATAAAACAGGTATTTTTAATATCCTAGTGAAGTAAGTTTCCCTAACATATAGTTTATGGCTAGGGATAAAATTTAAGAATGAAATTTTTACATGGTTTAAACCATGAGATTAAGGAAGTAACAATTAAATATGAAGTCTAAAACTTTACGCATCATCCCCTTAGGCGGGATTGGTGAAGTAGGGAAAAACATGACCGTCTATGAATACAACAATGAGATCCTCATTGTCGATGCTGGCATGATGTTCCCTGATAATGATATGATCGGGATTGATTACATCATCCCCGATTTTGAATACGTTAAGCAACACGCTGATAAAGTACGCGGTATTGTCATCACGCACGGTCACGAAGATCACACCGGCGCAATCAGCCATCTCTTAGAGGCTGTTCACGCCCCGGTTTACGGCACCCCGCTGACCATAGGTTTGATCAAAGCCAAGCTCGGCAGGCGCGGGTTTGTGCAAGACGCCAACCTGAAGACGATCCAAGCCGGCGACGTTCTGCAGATTGGTCCTTTCAAGGTACACACCTTCCACGTATGCCATTCTATCCCGGATGGGATAGGCTTGGGTATCGAAACGCCTGCTGGTTTGGTGGTGCACACAGGCGATTACAAGTTAGACCTTACGCCAGTGGATAACTGGCCAACAGATTATGCTAAATTAGGCGAATTTGCCCAAAAGGGCGTACTTGCGCTTTTGGCTGATTCTACCAACGCCGAACGCCCAGGTTGGACACCTTCAGAACAAGTTATCGAGCCAGCATTCGATAAGGTATTCCAGCAAGCTAAAGGCCGCATTATTATTGCTACCTTTGCTTCGCTGATTTCCCGCATGCAGCAAGCAATCAACACAGCAGTGCGCTATCACCGCAAAATAGCTTTCGTTGGGCTGAGCATGACCGAAAATGTGCGCATTGCCAAAGAGCTTGGTTACATCAATTTTGAAGATGACCTCGAAGTGCCGCTCGAAACAGCACTACAACTCCCTGATGAAAAGGTCTTACTCTTGGTGACTGGTTCGCAAGGCGAGCCCACTTCGATTTTGGGGCGGCTGGCGAATGGCAGCAATAAGCGTTTTGATATTAAACCCGGGGATACGGTGGTGCTTTCTTCGCACCCCATCCCAGGCAACGAAGAGTTGGTATCTCGCGCTATCAACCGCTTGCTCGAGCAGGGCGCGGAGGTAGTCTATGAAGCTTTAGCGCCCGTGCACGTCTCGGGTCACGCCAGCCAAGAAGAGCTTAAGCTCATGCTGCACCTTGTGCGACCACGTTACCTGATCCCCATTCATGGCGAATTACGCATGCTCAAACAGCATGCCCGCTTGGGCATAGAAGTGGGCATGGATGAAAGGCAGATTGCCATTGTGGAAAATGGCAGAGTGATCGAGTTCGCCCATGGTGAAATGCGCTTAGGCGAGCGTATTCCTGGGGGTTATGTATTTGTGGATGGCAGCGGCGTAGGCGATGTTGACCGTTCGGTTATGCGCGAACGCGAAATGCTCAGCCAAGATGGCATCGTGCTGCTGAATTTGGTGATAGATCAGCGCAGTGGTGATCTCAAAGATATCGAGATTATCAGCCGCGGCTTTATGACGCCGACTGAGTCGGAAGAATTATTCAATGACTTGCAAGCGCGGATTGGAAAGTTAGCCAAGCATGCCAACGGCAGATTGCAGCAAGATGTTTCGAAATTGGCTAAATCATATCTCTATGAAGAAACCAAACGCCGACCGGTCGTGTTTGTCAACGTTTCCCGGAATTAAAACAATTCAACCAGGGCTTGACCCTGGCTGAGGAGATTGACGTTGAAAACGGCGCTGCTTATTCAGCAGCGCTAGAGCCGTTTGATTTGCTGCCCGCTTCCCCAGACGAGCTTTTTTCTGCCGTCTTAGCGGGTTCGGCTTTAGCTGCGCCAGCGGTCTCTTCCTTCGGATGGGTATAGGTCTGACCCGAAGGTGAGCGGTGGTCGGTCGAATAAAAGCCGCTACCTTTAAACACAATCCCCACTGGCTGGTAAACCTTGCGCAGCTTGGGCTCATTGCACTCCGGGCAAATCATTAGCGGCGCATCGGTAAACTTTTGTTGTTGGTCAAAGCGGATTCCGCAGTTATCACATTGATATGTATAGATTGGCATAGCTTAGCTTACTCCATTTCCAAAAAATGATTATATACCATTAAAACGCAGATTCAAGGCTTGCATAATTAATTTAACGAATCTCATACATCCTATATGGAATAAGAGCAGCGCTTGTTCTCTGTAGCTTCCTAGGTTGCACAGCCTGCCCATAGGGTACCGAGCAAGCGGTTTTGACCGAAGGTCTCCTGGTTTCCATGCCTTCATAAACGATTGTGATAATTGGATTAACAGTTTTTTTGAGACCTAAAGGTCAAATGCCTTTCATGGTCAGGAGACCACGAAAGAACCAGATTTTGTTCTCGCCGGTCTCTGAGTGCACAGCCTGCCTGTAGCGTACCATGCAAAAAGGGCTAATTAAATGCATCTCATTCATTACCAAGATAGGTAAAAAAGCTGTGCTTCTCTGCTTGGTATAATTGGCAGCATGCCGAAAGTAAAGTTTACGCTTTTCCTGCTCCTGGCTGGGATTCTGGCGGGCTGCAGCACAAGTTTGCCAACCACCTCAATCCCCCGACCACGATTGACGGGTACACTCCGCCCTTTCCCATCGCAAACCTTCACCCCCGAGCATCCGCCTACAACCACGCCAACCCAAACTCCCACGCCAACGCCTACCCCAACGCCACTCTATTACAGCGTTGGCGAGGAGGATGATATGTTCGGAATAGCCTTGCGCTATGGCATCAGTTTAGAAGCCCTAAAAACAGCCAACCCGGATGTAAATCCCTATTTTATGGGTGTAGGGACGCAGCTTTTGATCCCAATTACACCCACGCCGATGCTCGCTACTCCAACGCCACAGACGCCCCAACCCACAGCCGAAGCCACCAGCACAGCTGTTCTGAGCCTGCAAACAGATTGTTACCGGGATGCAGCTGGGGGGGTGATTTGTTTTGTATTAGCCCAAAACCGCAGCGAAAAGCCGTTAGAAAACCCTACAGCCTTAGTAACACTCTCCGGGGTCTCTACGGAATATTCGCAAACGCAAATTGCTATCCTTCCCCTCAACCTCCTCCCAGCTGGGGCTGCGCTACCCTTGGTAACGTACTTCCAAGCGCCCACACCGGAACAATTTACAGCCACGGCTAAGGTGGATTTCTGGTTGCCCGTCCCAGAAGAAGACACGCGCTATCTTGAAATTAGCTTAGCTGATTTGCAGACAGAAATCATTGAAGACAGCCGCTCCGCCGAAATCCGTGGGCAAGTGGCGCTCGCCGACCCGACAAAACAGCCTGGCGCAATATGGCTGCTGGCGACAGCTTTCACGCAAGACGGACGAGTAGCTGGCATCCGCCGCTGGGAAGCCCCACAACCTATCCCTGCCAGCCAGTCTATCCCCTTCAATTTCACTGTTTATAGCATGGGGCCAGAAATAGTGCGCGTGGAAGTAAGCGCCGAAGCGCGTACTCCCTTAGAATGAGGCTTACCCAATGAAGAACCGTTTGCTTCCGCAGATTGGCAGCCGCTTTTATATCATGGGCATCCTGAACCTCACCGCAGACAGCTTCTCTGGCGATGGCTTGCTGCGGCAAACCGATCCCCTCGAGGCGGCGTTGGCACAAGCGCAACAGTTTGCCGCTGATGGAGCTGACATCCTCGATTTAGGTGCCGAATCGACCCGCCCAGGCGCTACGCCGATAAGCGCTGACGAGGAATGTGCGCGCTTGCTGCCCGTGCTCACGCGCTTGAAGGCTGAACTCCCTGATATGCTCTTCTCGGTCGATACTTATAAAGCCGCGGTGGCTGAGGCAGCGCTGGAATCTGGCGCACAGATCATCAATGACATTTGGGGCTTCAAAGCTGACCAGCAGATGGGAGCGGTCGTGGCGCGCTTTGGGGCGATCGCAGTGCTGATGCATAACGGGCGAACCTTAGTGCAGACCGAAATCAACCCCACCTTAGGTGGGCGTGATGTGAGTGTGCATTCCGACAATATCACCCGCGAGGTGATAGAGGGGCTAAGGCAATCGGTGACAATCGCGCATGCTGCTGGCTTGCAGGATGACCAAATCATCCTGGACCCGGGGATCGGCTTTGGCAAGGGTACCGAGCAGAACTTGCACCTGCTCAAGGAGTTGGATCAGCTGAAAGAATTAGGTTATCCGCTGCTCTTGGGTGTTTCACGCAAGTCCTTCATCGGTTATAAGCTCAACCTGCCACCCGAAGAGCGCTTGGAGGGCAGTTTGGCAGCCAATGCCTATGGGATGCTGCACGGTGCGGATATCGTGCGCGTGCATGACGTACGCCAGACCGTGCGTGTGGCGCGCATGTTGGAAGCCATCCTGCAAGCTTAGAGGGTTAACTTTCTGCCTCGTCTGCTTCGCTGGAGAGAATCTGCTGCGCCAATTCTATGAGCGCCTCTTGTTCTTGCGGGTCCTCATGTACATTTGTCCAATACATCCTGAGCAATTCTTCTGGCGTTTTGCGTTCGGTTTCGCTGCTCTCCCCCAAACGCGCGCGTATATCTGATCGCGGATGCCGGGAGGTGCGGAAGTCAAAAGCCAAGTGCGCTTTTTCGCGCAGCGCCCCCTCGTCGATCTGAGCTTCCATATCACTCGGGTAAAAGATATTCAGGCGCACAACGGCAGCGCGCATAGCTTCCTCATCTGGCAAGGCTGCTAACAGCTTTTCGCGCACTGGGTCGCCCTTTTCGAGCGTTACGGTTAAATCTAAAAACGGGCGGATGGCGAGCTTGCGCCAGGTGTAATGTGTTTCTCCTTTAGAAACCTCCGCGATCACGAAGCCTTTTTCCTCTCGCACCTCGCCGAAATCTACGCGCTCGATCGAGCCGGGGTACACTACAGGCGGTTGCGCTCCGGGGTTAAGGTCCTGGAAGCGGTGGATATGCCCCAGAGCCACATAATCAAAATGCGGATTGCGCACCAGCCCGGGTGGCAGCGAAACATCCTGCCCGAGTTTGATGGTCTGCTCATTGCCAAACACCGCCCCGATAATGGAAGCATGTGCAGCTAAAATCGTTGGCAGCTCAGGATCAAGTGCTTGGATTGCCGTTTGAATGAGATCGCTAATTGCGTTTTCAATGAGCTTATTGGGATCTTTTTCATCGGCAGGGATATTTTCCAATAGTGAGGCAACACCAGAGCGCGTGATCCACGGAATTGCCAGCACCTGTACGGGTAGCCCGTCGATTTCATTAGGACCCAAAAGTGTCGGTTTGTAGACCACGTGAACGTAAGGCACCTCAAGCGTGTCGAACTCCTGAATAGCATGCGCACGTTGCTGCGAGGGGGCAATGTCGTGATTGCCAGTGAGTAAAATCGTGGGGATTTTGGCTCGCGAAAGGCGCATGATACGCTTGCCCCACTCGCGTTGAAAGGTGGGGGCTGGGCTGCGGTCTTTATAGGCATCGCCAGCGAAAATCACCAGGTCTACCTGTTCCTCAATGGCGGTATCGACGATAGTATCCAGTGATTTGAGGAAATCCATCACGCGCAGCGGCAAACCCGTGCGCGGGTCGTGCGCGCCATAGTTGGCGATGTCGATATGAGCGTCCGCAAAATGGAGCAGTTTGATCATGCCGCAATTATATCCGATGCCCTGGCAGGTAG
>BAABOD010000062.1:0-1420 GCA_040371255.1 Anaerolineaceae bacterium
TAAGGCAGCTCGGGCCAGCCCGCAATGATGTCCTTGATGGTTGTGTTCTTGGCTACAGTCATCGTCCGGTAGATAACTGTGTTGCCATCTGCAGTAGCTTCGGGTTGGCTGATAGGGAAGGTGCTCACATAACGATACTTAATTATTTCACCGCATGGAAGCAGAAGCGTCCCAGCATAATGGTTCTCTTCAATCTTGGTCAGCTCGTAGCGGGTGATATTGCGATCCAGACCACTGAGCTCATCCAGCACCTCAATAGCTATCACAGTCTCGTCAGAATAACTACGGCGAAGTTCCGCATTGAACACTACAGGCACGAGCTCTGGCTCCTCAAGGCGCGCGGGCAAGGTTAAGGGTGTTTCTGTTGGTTTTTCAGTTTTTGGAACAATGGAAAGGGCACATCCCGAGAGGAAACCCAAAACGGTAATGATGCAGAGATAAGTGGTAACTTGCCTAACCGTTTTCGGTTTCACATAAACCGCCTTTACTGAGAAAGTGCTTGTTTTAAAGCATCCAAATTGTCAACCAAACTGCCTAATACACCGTTTATAAAACGGGGCGAACTATCAGTGCCAAAGGTTTTAGCCAGTTCGACCGCCTCATTGATGCCCACCTTGAGGGGAGTTTTCCGGTAAATGGCTATCTCCCACAAGGCGATCCGTAAAATGTTACGATCGATAATCGCGACCTGATCCAAGGGCCATTCGGGGGCATGTTGCGCGATCAAACGATCCAAACGGTCTTTATTCTGGTTGACACCTAATGCGATTTCTTGCGCGAAATCATATTCTGCTGTGTCCAGCTCATTTTCTTCAGCCCGTTCCTGAAGTACCGTACCCAAAGGGTGGTCAGCCATATCCACCTCATATAAGGTTTGCAGGGCGGTGTATCGCGCTTTTGTGCGGGATTTCATAAAAAATCACGCTTCGAGGTCAACGTCCGTAACATGAACATTTACGTATGCAACATCCATACCAACCATTTCGGAAATTGCCCTCGTAACGCGCTGCTGAATGGTTTCGGCGACCACGCGGACGTTCTCCTCACCATTGATGACGACGTAAACATCCACATAGATGGTCGAGTCTTTAACTACAATTTTTACGCCTTCATCATCATGGCGTTCTGATTTGGCAACCGGGAAATATACAGGCGCCATGCGGCTGACACCAGGGGTTTCAAGCGTCGTCAGGCGCACGATGGTATTAAGCACGGAGGGAGCAATGGTGGTCTTGCCAGAAGTTGTTTCTTCCATTTTTCTCCTTAATTATGATTGTTCGCCAGCAGGTTCTGAGCCAGGCAAGCGCCCAGTCAGCCAGACAGTCATCAATGAAATCGCATCTGAGCTGGCGTCAATTTCAGTTTTTTGTTTTACCAGGTCTGCCAACTTTTCGAAGCTCAGATCTTCTGGCCAGCCAAG
>BAABOD010000062.1:1520-3269 GCA_040371255.1 Anaerolineaceae bacterium
ATCGCTTGCGTGAGCTCCCGCTTATTTTCTGGTGATAAGGTGTCTTTCTCATTAAGCACGGTTGTGAGAATTTCTCTACGAAAATCCGGTAGTAGAAAGACGTTTAGTGAAATCATTGGCAATAAACTACTCATTTTAGCTCCTCAGCGTTGGCAAATCAGCACGCATGCCCAACTATCCTTTGAAAAAGCATTGAAAGTAAACAATATTGGTTAATACTCTTCACTCTCGTCTTCTTCGTCTTCTTCTTCCTCGTCTTCGACCTCTTCTTCCCACTCCTCAGTTTCATCTTCCGGCGCTAGGGGTTCCCATTCATCCAAATCTTCATCTTCCCAGTTTTCTGCTCCAGCCTCCTCATCGGGGGTGTAAGTCTGGCAACCCGTATCCGGATTCAGTTCGATTGCAGCAGCGGTGCAATAGCGCTCGTCAAGGAACAAGCAATCTAAATAGTGACAGCGAATTTTTGGCATTCAAATTCTCCTTAAAAAAGCTAAAATCTCGGCTGGCATTTTACCTTAGGTTAAGCCAGCCGTAAAGCACATTCCCAATATTTTATCCTGGTTTGACGCGGATAGCCTCGATTACATTAGGGATATTCTCCAGGCGAGCAAGCAAACGGCTCAATTGGCTGATACCGCCAACCTCAATTTCCAGATTGATGACAACAATATTCTGCCGGCTGTTCATGGAAAGATCAATGAGATGCACTGGTTCACTGGAGATTACATTAGAAATATCAGACATTAACCCTTGGCGGTCATAAGCCTTAATTTGGAGAGGGACGGGATAAGATTTTTCCTCCATGCCCCAATCGACTTTGATCAGGCGCTCGTTATCTTTGACCCGTAGGACGTTGGGACAATCTGAACGATGAATGGTAACGCCTCTGCCGCGGGTAATATAGCCAATGATTTCGTCACCTGGCATAGGATTACAGCAGCGCGCCATGCTTGTGGCTAAGCCCTTAAGTCCCATTACCGTGACTGTAGCCCCAGGCCGAACCTTAGCCGGCGCTGTGGGCATGACTACAATAGTCTCAGGTTCGGGTTCCCGCTGGGTTTCGGCGATGCGGTTTACCAAACGACCAATAGGAATATCTCCACAGCCAATCCCTACATATAAATCATCTAAAGTTTTTACGTGGAATTCATCCACAAATTGATTGAGATCAACTTGCCCAATCCCGAGCCGTTTGAACTCTTTTTCGATGGTCATCTTGCCGTGCTCGAGGTTTTGTTCTCGATCCTGTTGCTTAAACCATTGTTTAATCTTGGAGCGCGTTCGGGCGGATTTAACTAAACCTAAGTTGGGGTTTAGCCAATCTCGGCTGGGTCCTCCTCGGTTGGCGGTTAGTATCTCGACTTGATCGCCAGTTTTAAGCTGGTAATCCAAAGGAACCAACTTACCATTTACCTTAGCGCCTCGGCAGCGATGACCAACATTCGTGTGGACCATATACGCAAAATCAATTGGCGTGGCGCCATAAGGCAGCTCTACGACGTCTCCTTTGGGTGTGATTACATACACACGGTCTTGCAGCACATCTAGATGCTCTCTCTCCGGGCTCTCAGAACTCTCTTCGATATCCATACTCCAGGAAAGCAAGCTGCGCAGGATGTTGACTTTTTGCTCATATTCGTTAGAAATTGGGGTCTTATTTTCTTTATAGCGCCAATGGGCAGCCACACCATACTCTGCGTTGTAGTGCATCTCCCAGGTGCGGATTTGAATTTCTAAAGGTTTTCCATC
>BAABOD010000062.1:3369-6182 GCA_040371255.1 Anaerolineaceae bacterium
CTGCGTTGTAGTGCATCTCCCAGGTGCGGATTTGAATTTCTAAAGGTTTTCCATCTTTGTATATAACCGTAGTATGCAAGGATTGATAGTTGTTTGGTTTTCTAGCAGCAATATAGTCATCGAATTCGCCAGGGATAGGTTGGAATTGCATGTGAATAATACCTAAGACTTTATAGCATGTTTCAACGTCATCAACGATGATGCGCACTGCTCGCAGGTCGCGGACGGCTTCGAAGCTTTCACCTTTACGCAGCATCTTGCGATAAATGGAATAAATATGTTTGGGGCGACCCGTGATTTTTGCCTCGACGTCAGATTTACGCAAGAGATCTTCCAACTCTGAAATGATTGTTTTGATCTCATCTTCTCGTTTCGTTCGGCGGGAAGCGAGTTGTTCTGCGATTTGGCTATACTCTTCGGGGTTCACATAGCGAAACGCTAAATCTTCAAGCTCCCATTTAATCTGCCAGATACCCAATCGGTTTGCCAGTGGAGCAAAAATATCCAGTGTTTCCTGTGCGATTCTTTTCTGCCGATCTGGGGGTAGGTCTTTCAGAGTGCGCATATTATGCAAACGGTCAGCTAACTTGACGATGACTATATGAACGTCCTCACCGATGGCAAGCAGCATCTTGCGCAGCGTCTCAGCGGCTAAATCCCCTTTCCATGTTGAGCTTGGACCCTCTGTTTCGGACATTGGAACGCGTTCCTCGGGATGCTGGTCTCCACGGGAAAGTTGTGGAAGGCTGGTGATCTTTGTAAGGTCTTCTACGTATTTGGCTACTTGATCGCCAAATTGGGCTCGAATTTCATCCAACTTTACATTTGTGTCGATGAGAATATCGTGCAGCAAACCAGCAATTACTAAATTTGGATGCACTTCCATATCCAGCAAGATATTCGCCACGCCAACACAGTGAGAGACGTATGGTAAGCCTGAAGCGCGCGTTTGCCCAGCGTAAGCTTGTTCAGCGAGCAGGTAAGCTTTTTTTATCTGCTCGATGTCGCTTGCAGAATAACTCGCAGGAAATTTATGAAAAGCTTTTTCGAACTCCATGATTTACGGCAGCTATAGTATGCCACATTTTGCCAGTTTTATTTTAACATTTCTTCACTTGTAAATGCCCGCTCTAAACTCAAGCTTTCTAAGCAAGCATGTTCCTGTGGATTTAGGCGTCCTTCAATTAAGTGGGTCAACAGGCGCGCAACGCCTGGACCTAACATAAAGCCCTGACCACACAAGCCGGTTGCCAAAAGGTAACCTCCTACTGAATCTACGCTGCCAAGGATAGGTAAACCGTCTGGCGTCATCGGGTAGGTGCCACGCCAGGAACGCCTCAGGCGTAAGTTCATCAGCTTTGGCATCAGATCAATCAGCCGCTGTGAGCCGGCTGTGAGGAAACCACTGGTATTTTGGTTCAAAAAACCCATAATTGGCGGGTCTGGCGTAAGGCAGAAGATAATCTTACCCGTCGGATGTTGGTAAAAGTAAAAGTTATTCGATCCGGGCGTAGGGCGGATATCGACAACCATGGCATCGAACATCGGTTGTGTTGGTTCCGTGATTGCCGCTTCGTGGGCTTCTGGCTGCACAGGCAAAGGCACCCCTAATAACGCTGAAATCTCTCCTGCCCAGGAGCCGGCTGCGTTAATGAAATACTTGCAGATGTATTGCTCGCGATCGGTAATTATCTGGTTGACTCTCCCATTTGCCAACGCTACCTGGCTGACTTTTTCATTAAAGTGGAATTCTGCACCAGAAGCTTTCGCATGCTTATAAAAAGCCGCCGCGGTTTTGAGTGGAGAAGCAGAGCCATCTTCGGGTGAAAATGTGCCACCGCGCAAACCTTTAGGCTGCAAGCCAGGGTTAAGCTGCAAAATTTGGTCGGCACTATGCCAATCGATATTCAACCCCAAGGATTTCTGCACAGCCAGCAAACTTTTTAGGTTAGCTTCAACGTTCTCATCATATGCGACAAAGCTATAGCCACCTGAGCGCCATTCGATATCATCCCCATATTTTTCTTGCCATGTAGACAGGATATTAATGCTATCTGCGCATAGGTATATTTTTGAAGGATCAGAATGGGTAGCGCGTACGCCGCCGATGGCGTGCTTATTGGAAGCTTGGCCGCAGCTGGGTAGTGCTTCGATAACGAGAACGCTAAAGCCTGCTTGTGCCAAATACATCGCCGTGGGGGTGCCGACGGAACCGGCGCCGGCGATGATAACATCAAAGGTCCGCGTTGAGCTCATCATCGCTCACCTTCTTTATCTTCCAGCCTGATATTAGCTAGGACGGAAAGGGGGACCTCCACAAAAACTGGCCGCACCGGTGGTTCCGTGACCTCCGAAAGGGGGATGCCTTCTGCTTGATAGAGGCGCTTAATGAGGCTCAGGCAGGTTTTCCCCCCGCAGGAACCCATGCTCGCGCGGGTGAGGGCTTTGATCTGGTTGATATCCCGTAGGCCCGTCCGAATCAGATTGCGAATTTCGCCGGCTTTCACCCGTTCACAGCGGCAAATGTAAGCTTCATCATCCAGATGCTCAGAGAATTCACCGACCTGGTCAAAAGGCTCAGGTTCGCTTTGGGCAATCAAGCGCAAACCAGCAACTTGTGTAGCGAGTTCAGTGGGTACTTCGATTGTTACAATCGTTGTGCCGCTAAATGAAGGCAGTTGCTGAACCTTCAACACGGGAAAACAACCAAGCGTCTCACCATCCGTATCGGTTACTTCAACCAAATCGCCGATTTTCAAATTGTCAGGCTGCAGCTCATAGGGTAGAGAAACTTGTGCTAACTCTTGGCTCTT
>BAABOD010000063.1:0-6117 GCA_040371255.1 Anaerolineaceae bacterium
TTTGATTGCTTCAAACCCTCATTCCCATGTGTCTATGTTTCTACGCTTTGAGCTAACCAGCGCAGGACGATAAACAAGAATAATATTAAGATAAGCATAAGGGCTGTTACGGGCACAGCGGAGGAAAGTCCAAAACCCTGGAAACGCTCATAAATCAGCACCGGAATAATTTTAGGGCTATAAGCCAAGATCACAACAGCGCCGAACTCGCTGATCCCGCGTGCCCACATCATAATCACACCGCTCAATACCCCTTTCCAGGCTAAAGGTAGGGTGACGCCCCAAAAAATCTGCCAAGCACTAGCGCCATCGACGCGCGCAGATTGTTCTAGTTCGCGATCGACGGCAGCAAAAGCCTCACGGCTAGCATTGATCAGTAAAGGCAAGCTTACAAACATCATTCCAACCACAATGCCAGCTAAGCTATCTGTAAAGTAAACACCCAATTGGGCAAATGCCGGACCTAAAATACCTTGGCGGCCAAAAACAAGCAGCAAACCGACGCCGGCTGCGGTGTGCGGAATGATGAGGGGGAGATCAATTATCCCAGCGATAATGGACTTACCCGGGAAACTTATCCGTGCCATGATATACGCTAAGGGTAAGCCCAACAGCACACCGATGCCGGTTGCGACTCCGCCTGCCAGAAAAGTAAGCGAAATCGAGCGGGCTACATCGGGATCGGTCATAGTTTCCAACAAGGTGTGGAGGGAAACCGAAAACACTGTAACCAGCACCGGTAAGATGATAAAAAGAATTAGCAGGCTGGCAGCAAGGGCAAAACCAGCAGGCAAGCGCTGAAATTTCATTCTATGTTTAGCAAACTTTGCAAGGCATCCGGCAAGTTTTCTGGGCGGTCCACAACAACAGGTATAGTTAATGGGTGGGAATTTTGGCGCATAATCTCCTGCCCTTCGAGGCTAAAAAGAAAGTTGATATAAAGCGCAGCTTCATCGGGGTGAGGGGCATTGGATGGGATGGTCAGTCCATAGCGTATTGGCTCGCCCTTGAAGATGGGCTCAACCGTCGCAAAACGCTGGAAATCTAACTGCACGGTAACCTTCCCATAAAACTCTTCCATGTCTGATTCGCCTAAGTTGAGGTCTGGAGGTAATGCGAGCAGCTGAAAACCATGCTGGTGTATGACGCTTTCATATTCAAAGGCGTAATCAATCTCACCGGCTTCTAATAAAGAAATCAAGGCAATGCTCGCCCCGCGTAAAAAGATGTGGCTCCCTTTCGTAGTTTCAAGGAGCTCTGGTACGCGGATGATTTGTTTATCGCCCATATCTACCAGTCTAATCGGCGTACGGAATTGATCCTGGACGAAGCCATTAAAAATGTCGTCGTTCCCGTAGAGTTCTTGTGCCAACGCAAAGACCATCAAAGCGCGGTATCCCACCGCGTCGAAGCGTGGATCGGAGATGCCCACCCTCACATCCGGCTGTGAGAGGATCTCCCACCAGTTTTCGGCGTTGATCTCATCGGCATATTTGCTCCCTGGTTGGTAAGCGATGCCTAATTTATTGGCTGCCATAGAAATGTACCAATCGGCATAGGGCTGATCGGTGCCGGGGACGTTGACGGCGTACATCAGCATCGGCACAAGTGATTGGTCTGCCGTGGCAACAACGTCGATCGATTCGTGCAGCTCGGTAACGTGCCGCATGACCTGGATGGAGCCGTGATATTCAGAGAGCACGTCAATATTCGGGTATTTGGCTTCAAAAGCTTTTTCGAGCTCATTAAAGGGCTGAATTAGGCTGCCAGCTGCAAATACGACTAATGGTGTTTTTTCTTTTGGCTGGCAAGCAACCAGAGATAAAGCTATAGACAAGCAAATTAATCCGAGAAGTAGTTTTTTCATCGCGACAAGTAATGGGTGGGTAATTTCTGCTCACCCACCCATCCAATCTTTGACTTACTTAAATTCAATCGTGACGAGGTCTTTTGCCCAGTAGGTGCTTTCGAAACCAGGCATGTAGGTGCGCAACATTTCCTCATCCCACCCGAGCAGGCACTGCTCGCAAGCCTCCAGGTCTGCCAGTGGTACATCAACCGAGAAACCATCGCTCGCCAAGAAAGCCACCATTGTCGCTTCTGGTTTAATGGTCACCTCCGCGAGCACTTTGCTGAAAGGTACGCCGGTCACTTCCATACTTCCCTTCTTGGGGTGTTCCACTGTTGTATTGACCACACCTAAAGCCACGAGATCTTCCATGCTGAGGGTTTTTTCGGCATCGACTAAACCGGTGAGGGTCACACTGGCGTCTGCAGGTCCTATAACCGCAGGCGTTTCACCGGCGGGGGTTTCCTCCGTAGGTGCCTCAGTAGCGGCTCCTTCGCCCTCTTGTTCAAAATTAATCACTACCTGGGCAATTCCGCCGATCATCTGCTTTTTGGTGAGATCAGAGCCCACCAAGCGCAGGGGGAAGTCATCTCCAGTCAATGGCTGCCCATCGACCAAGTTGGCTATAATGATGTTGTCATTGCGCATAACAGTGTAGGAATCCAGGGTGACGGTGTAGCCATCCGCAGCGACCACATCTATGGTATAGCCGGCTTTGGCAAGGTCATCTCGGTAGGCATCATCCCCATGTTTAACCTCATCATCCACTCTGCCGATGAGGTAATAGAGCGGGATACCGCTCCATACGTGGCCTTCCTCATCCGTCCAGCTTGCCATGTGGCAGTCTGGTGCCGCGCCAGATTCAAAGGTGGCGCGGTCCATCGGCTCGGAGATAGCGCCAATAAACTCGACAGTCCAATCCTCCATGGCTTCTTTGAGTTTGATTTGCTTGACCCATTTCACCGACCAGTGGCCATCAACCACCTGGAGAGGCGATTCACCGATGACGACCAAACGCAGCTTTCCTTCAGAGTCTGCATTGAGCGGTTCACCATTGCGCTCGTAGGCGATAATCGTTTGCAGTTTGCCGATGGTCTCGATCTCTTCTCCGGAGGAAACATCGTAAGTGATGTAGTCCCCTTCGAGGATCTGCGATGGGGAAAAGGTTATCGAATAACCATCTTCGGCGATAACCTCGACACTGCGGTCTTCGCTGAGACCGCCCAGCTGCGCCAAAAGCGTGGTGACGAGCACACCTTTATACTTTTCCGGGGGTGTAATTTTCCCGGTGCTGGACATAATCCCGCCCAAGCCTTCTACAGAGGGGAGTGCTTTGAGCTCTTCCATCGTGAGGGTGATGACCGTATCATCCTTGATCAGCTCTAGCACAGGCTCAGAGGGGGCTTCGGTGGGGGCGGGACTGCTCGCAGAGCAAGCTGCTAAAAACAGCATCAGCCCCAAAAGTAAAACAGAAACAAACTTCTTCATTTCATTCTCCTTTCCAAACGGGAGGCGCTGCCGTTTCCAGCAACACCCTTGAGCATCTGACCACTGGGATTTGCCAGACGCTACCGCTCACCTACCCATGTGCTCTGACGAAGGCGTAGTGAGTCGAAGAATCGGAAATATTATACACTTAGCGCGGAAAATGATGCGAAAAATGAAATAAAACGGTTAGAATTGTATACGACTAATTTGAATATTAGAGTAGCGTAGAACTGGTTAGATGACGAAAACGTAACTTGATTTATTTGGATTGTATGAAAAACAATATTTCTCTCGATCAAGCTTGGCAAAGCTGGAATGATTGTTTGTTGGGAGAAGATGTTAATTCTATTTTTCAGCAAATTGTATCAATGATATGGGATACTGCAATTTTTCGTATTATTGTCGAATTAAGAAAACGTAGATTTGAAAGCAATCCAAGCAAAACTCAATATTACACGCTATTAGCTGAATTTGTTGATCGTAATTATTTTAATGCTCAAGTTGTCAGTATCCGAAGATTAATTGAGGGAACCAGTCTACAAGGAAAACGTGGGGTTTATTCGATTGGCGCATTAATTGAAGACATAAAAAAGTATCGTTCTGAATTAACTCGCGAAAAGTATTTTAAATTGCGTGGCCTTTCATACGATTACGAGTCAATTAAACAAAGTGAATTAGAACAAGAAAAGTATGAGCTAAAAAATGAAGTTAAAAAAATAAAATTTTATATTGGAAAACCAGAACTCGATTGGGAAAATATATTACAAAATCATATAATATTTGATCGTCTCTCCATGAAAAATGCTGTTGAACGGAACCCAGATGATCTCATATCTGAACAGTTTATTTATAAGTTAGGTGAAAAACTCGAAGAATGCAAAAAAATTAAAATTTATGTGAATAAGTTTATTGCTCATTCAGCAACAGGTGAGAGTCGTTTTGAAAGTCAACTTGACTCCTCTATAACTTTCGGTAAACTGTGGGAAGCCCAAAAAACACTATATTTATTAGCTAATTTATTGTCTATTTCATTATTTGGTACAGAACTAATTGTATTACCCTTATCTCTTCCGCCTTCGCTAGAAAGTTTAGATGAGTATGTGTTTGGACAAGAAGACAGTTTAATCCAAAGGACATTCGCGGAATATCAGAACGAAACTGAAAAGTGGAGAATTGAAGATACTGAAAAAATGTGGAATTGGATTAAATCAATTTCGTAATAAAAAATTAAGTCTTTACCATAATAAACAAAAAATGGAATTGGTTTTCAATTAGTACCATAATCCAAATGTTATAATAATCAGACATACTTTTGTGAGGTGCGCATGTCTGATTTCATTACCATAGAGCAAATTGATGCCGCGACGGCATATATTCGGGAGCGCATCAGCGTTCAACCGCAAATTGGCTTGGTGCTTGGCTCCGGGCTGGGCGCTCTGGCTGAGGCAGTCGAGGATCCGGTCATTATTCTAACCCGCGAGATTCCTCACTGGCCAATCTCGACGGTGGCTGGTCACGAAGGGCGCCTGGTCATCGGCAGGTTAGAAAGTAAAATTGTGCTGGTGCTGCAGGGTAGGGCGCACTACTACGAAGGGCACAGCATGTCCCGCATTGGCTTGCCTGTGCGCGTGATGCAGCGCTTGGGCGTACACACGCTCATCCTCACCAACGCGGCTGGCGGGCTCAACCCAGAGTTTTCCCCGGGAGACCTGATGCTTATCACAGATCACCTCTCGCTGCTGCCCATGACGGGTCCTAACCCGTTGCGGGGACCTAACTTGGATGAATTTGGGCCGCGCTTCCCAGATATGAGCCAGGTTTATGAGCCTGGCTTGCTTGCGCTAGCGCAGCAGGTCAGCGATGCCAATGCGCTTGCGGTGCGGCAAGGTGTGTACGTGTGCCTTTCGGGTCCATCGTTTGAGACCCCCGCGGATTGCCGCTTCTTGCGCCAAGCTGGCGCGGATGCCGTGGGCATGTCCACAGTTCCAGAAGCCATTGTGGCGAGGCATGGAGGCATGCAAGTACTGGGCATTTCGGGTATTTCCAATAAAATTGACCTCAATGGTAAGAACATTGCTTCCCACGAGGAGGTCTTGGAAGCTGGCAAGGTAATTGTCCCTAAGCTGACCACACTGATAAAAGGAGTGCTGGCTGAGCTCTAAGTGTTTGTTGCTCTAGGAACCCCGCTCAAGCCTTTAGACGCCTATGGACGCCATCATTAAGTTCCTCGCCGAGATGGAGATCCCCATCTATCTGATCTTAGGTGTAGTTGGGATTGTCTATCTGCGCCGTTTGGCGATTGCGCTCGAGGAGCGCCGCAGCTCGGTCTTCGGGCTGGAACGGCAAGTGGCACACGAAAAAGTGGTTTCTGCCACAACGGTTTTGGTGCTGTTGGGCTTGCTTGCTGTGGGGGAGTTCATTGTGGCAACTTTTTTGGTAGGCGAGATTGCCCAGCAACCGCTCTATTCCACCCCTACGATTGAAGTCTTGAGCACTCCAACGGAAACGCTTCCAGCGGTTATCCCGACGGATGCCACTCCAACTCCAACGCCGCATCCTCAAGCGCAAATCGAGGGTATCGATAGCAATTGTGTTGCAGGTGTGCTGGAAATTTCCTCGCCCAAGCATGGTGACGAAGTCAGTGGCGTGGTGGAGATAATTGGTTCGGTGAACACACCTAATTACGGCTCTTATCGTTATGAGTATTCCACCATGGGCGAGCCAGACTGGCAAGTGATCGCCGCCGGCAGCGGCGTGCAGGTGGAGAGCAGCTTAGGCTT
>BAABOD010000064.1:0-5659 GCA_040371255.1 Anaerolineaceae bacterium
TTCCCTGAAATTAACCCTCGGCGGATGGTTTCCACTTCGGGGAGTTCAGGCATTTTTGTTTCCTTTCAGCTTCACTCATTAAACATTGCCCCCACGCTTCTGCCTTCGTTAGCGCGGCGGATCACTTCACCAATCAAAGGTCCAATGGTCAGGATAGTAAGCCTGCCGCCAAAAAGCGCTTGTCTCTCTGGCGGGATGGGGATGGTGTTAGTAGTGATAAATTGTTTTACGGGCAGAGCAGTTAAACGTTCTACGGCATTGGTAGAAAGGATGGGATGCACAAAAACCATGTAGATATTTTCTGCACCATTAGCCTTGGCGAGCATGGCTGCTTCAGCCATCGAGCCACCCGTGTCGACCTCGTCATCTATCAAAATTACATCGTGATGGGAGATATCACCAATAATCGTTAAGGCTTCGGACTTATCGCGGTTGCCATGGCGCCGTTTTTCAATGAACGCCAGCGGGATATTAAGAGCCTCTGCATAACGACGTCCGCGCTTGGCAAAGCCTAAGTCTGCGGTAAGCATTACAGGATTGTTCATCGAGGGAAGCATATCCAACAGATATGGCTTAATGATGTGATAACCAGATAACACATCTCCAGGGATGGAGAAGAAGCCTTGGATCTGACCGGCGTGTAAATCCATCGTGATATAGCGGTCAGCACCTGCTATTTGGATCATATCCGCAACCAAGCGGGCTGTGATGGGCACGCGTGGCTGATCTTTGCGGTCGGAGCGGCCGTAACACATATAAGGTATTACCACCGTAATGCGCCCGGCAGAGTCCAAACGTAAGGTTTGGGTCATGATCAACAGTTCCATAAGGTTGCGATGCACTGGTATCGAGGTTGTTTGGATAATATAGCAATCCTGCCCGCGAACAGAGGTATGTAACCTCACAAATAAATTTTCGTTGGTAAATTCGATTACATCTCTACCGCAGAGCGGAACATCGAGGTAATTGGATACCTCCTGAGAGAGCTCTGGGGAGGCAGTGCCTGCAAACAAGCGAATATTGCCATAGAGGAGGTCGTGCCGCATGTGGGGAGAAGTCATACTAATCGCCTTTCGTTGTTGATGATATTTGGTCCCATTCCTGGCGGAGGATACTCATCAGGTTAACATCCAGGTAGCGTCCGCCTTGATAATGTCCTTCTCTAAATACACCTTCGTGCCTGAAACCTGCTTTTTCATAAGCGCGAATTCCGCGTGGGTTGGTGGGGTAAACCTGCAGCCAAATGCGGTGCAGGTTCAACGTTTCGAAACCATGGCGCAGCATCGTTTGCATTGCTTCTGTGCCGTAACCCTTGTTCCAATAATATTTCTCGCCGATCATGATGCCAATCTCCGCACAGCGGTCTATCTCCATAATTGAGATGAACGAAGTGTTGCCAATGGGCAGCCATTGCGGTTCTCCATCGGGTTCCAGCGGTGGCAGTTTGATATCAATAACATAGACATGCTCTGCCTCAGGGCGTTTGAGCATATTTTCATACCAGATTTCCTCTTCTGCTTGTGCCATCGGGAGACGCAGCATCAGATTTTCGGTTACTTCTGGATCGCTAATCCACTTGACGAAGAGAGGAATATCGCTGCGCTCAGCAGCGCGTAATCTTAGGCGTTCACTATAAAGATTAGGCATAGCGTTTCCTTATGGGCGTAAGCGGTTTGGACCTCTGAAGAGGTACACTGCCTCGCGAATATTGGGCAAATCCATCATAATCATCAAAAGCCGGCTGAGCCCGAGCCCGAAGCCACCATGGGGAGGGCAGCCATAACGGAAGAAGTTCAGGTAATCCTGAATGGGTTCCAGGGATAAGCCTTTTTGCTGCGCCTGGGAAGCTAACACCTCGTAGCGGTGCTCACGCTGGGCGCCGGTGGTTATCTCTAACCCCTTGCCCAGCAGGTCAAAGCTTTTGGTAAGTGAGGGGTTATCTTCGTGCAGCATGTGGTAAAACGGACGGACGCTAAAGGGCCAATCTGTAACAAATACAAAGTCGTGATTGTAGGCGTCTTTGATGTATTTTCCGAGCGCGCGCTCAGCGCCTGGGTCCAGATCGCCTTTTTGCTCGGGGGGCAAAGCGTAATTCTGATCCTTGAGGATTTGATATGCTTCTGCCATGCTCAGACGGGGGAAAGGCACACTAGGAACTGTCAGCTCTGTGCCAAATTGCTCCTTGATCTGCTCGCCATGTTTTTCTTGAACGGCAGCATAGCAGTAAGCTAACCAGTTTTCTATAAAGACCATCACATCCTCGTGGCTCTCAATCCAGGAGATTTCCATATCCACGCCGGTAAATTCGGTCATGTGGCGCGAGGTGAAGGATGGATCGGCGCGGAAAACCGGCCCGATTTCAAAAACGCGCTCGAAGCCAGCAGCCATTGCCATTTGCTTATAAAATTGCGGGGATTGGGCTAAATAAGCGGTGGTTTCGAAATACTTCAAACTAAAGAGCTCTGCGCCGCTTTCGCTGGCAGCGCCTAAGATCTTGGGCGAGTGCATCTCAATAAAATCGTGCCCGAGCCAATAGGCACGCATGGCAGCTTCAAGCGTGGTTTGCACCTCGAAGATGAGGCGGTTGCGCTCTCGGCGTAAATCCAGATAACGCCAATCTAAGCGAAAATCCTGATCCGGAAGGACTTCACCGAAAGGATCGAAGGGGAGCGGCGTCTCGGCTAAACCTTCCACTTTCAAGTCCTCAAGCTGGATTTCTAACCCACCCAAGCGGACGACTTCGTTGGCAACTACTTTTCCGACGATGGTCAGCGCTGATTCAGTGCCTAACTTGGAGATTGTTTCAGCGAGCTCTGGGTTGCCTTTTTTCCAATGCGCGACCTGCACCAAGCCGGTTTTATCGCGCAGAATAAGGAATTGCATACTTTTTTGATCCCGCAGAGTTTGTAGCCAACCCTGCACTTTAACCTCCTCACCGATATGGCGAGGAAGGTCTTTAATTAATGTTCGTTGCATAAATGGCTCCGATTATTCCTAAATCTTTAATTTATTATACCCTGCAGAGATGTTAAATAGGGGAACCCCGCATCTCTTTTTTAAGATACCCGCAGGATGTTTTTTGGACAACAGACAGGTGTACTTCGTATGGATTATAACCATTGGATTGTCCGTAAAAGGTATTGGGCTGCAGATTCTGGCGACAATTTGCGTTCCACCACAGATTGCAGGGTTGCTTCAAAAAGTTCTGGGGTGATTTTTGCCTTCCAGAAATCTATCAGGTTCTGGGTGATAGCGCGTTGAATAGCTTTTTGTAATGCTTGACGCTCTTTCACTTGCCAAGTGCCGCTTTCCAAAAGAAATCTCCGGTGCGCTTGAATGACTCCAAGCAGATCCTCAATGCCTTGCGACTCAATCGCGATGGTTTTGAGCACCGGAGGTAACCAGGGTTCAGCTGGTTTTTCTGCAGCCTCTATGTTAACAGTTTCGGGAGCATGGTGACCAGCTGTCCCTGAACGGGCATAGCCCATTTCAAGCATGGCTTGAAGATAGCGTACACTCTGGTCTGCGCCAGGGCGGTCGGCTTTATTGACGACCAAGATGTCTGCAATCTCCAAAATGCCGGCTTTAATGGCTTGAATATCATCACCAGTGCCAGGGGTATCAACGACGATGGTTGTATGGGCTAAGTTAACTACTTCCACTTCTGCTTGGCCGGCGCCAACCGTTTCAATAAGGATGATATCGTAACCAGCAGCGTCAAATACCTGGCTAAAAGCCTCTGTGGCAGCCGCCAAGCCACCTAAAGCACCGCGTGTAGCCATCGAGCGGATGAAAACGCCCTGATCTTGCTGTAAATCGGGCATACGAACGCGGTCACCAAGGAGCGCGCCACCGCTAAAGGGACTGGTGGGGTCTACCGCAATAATAGCAACTTTAGGAGCATCGGGCTGGCAGCGTAGCTGCCGCGCGATTGCATTGACTAAGCTGCTCTTGCCAGCACCGGGCGCTCCGGTTATGCCGATTTTGTGGGCTCTGCCGGTAAAAGGAAAGAGAGCTTCTAGAGCTTGCTTGCCAGCTTCACTTTGGGACTCAACTTGGCTTAAAATGCGGGAAAGGGTAAGGCGGTCACCCCTTATAAGATTTTCGACCTGTTCGGCGTTCATGCCTGTTGGTGTTCAGCCATGGCGGCACGGATATCCTGGCACACTTCGCGGGTATCGGTTCCGGGACCGTAGACTTTTTTCACACCTGCTTGCAGCAGACCAGGAATATCTGCTTGCGGGATGATGCCGCCAACAAAGATAAACACGTCGCCTTTGCCGACCTCGCGCAGTTTTTGGATAACTTGCGGAACTAACACGTTGTGTGCGCCGGAAAGGATCGATAGCCCGACGACGTCAACATCTTCTTGCAAGGCGGCTTCGGCAATCATTTGTGGGGTTTGGCGCAGACCGGTGTAAATCACCTCCATGCCGTCATCGCGCAGTGCGCGAGCAATCACTTTTGCGCCGCGGTCATGTCCATCCAGACCGGGCTTGGCAATCAAAACGCGAATCTTTTTCTCTGGCATTCTCTCCTCCGGTTGATTATTTGAGATTATACCTTGATTGAGGCATAAAAATGGTGCTTAATCGCCGGTGTAAGAGCAAAGTGATAATTGGCCTAAAATAGCAAAATAGAAATGTCCTAATTATGATTAGGAACTATGAAGTGGACACACGAAGAGTACTACGTAATCGAAAGGACAAGTAAGGAGTTAGCCCGAAAAAGAGCGTTAAGAATGTCTGGATTATCGGTCTTTAAATCGCTTAGTTTATAACGATCTCTAGACATAATCGCAATCCCCACCCCTTTTTATTCCCCTCCCCAGCGGCTGGTTTCAGATTTAACCTGACTGACCGACGCTGGTGAGGGGAAAAATGCTTGCAGGAGGGGGCGGCCGGCCGCCCCCACCTGCAAAAGAACCTCCCTCTCCCAGCAGATTGATGCCGAAACAGGCGTGACTCGGAGCTGGGAGAGGGCAGGGTGAGGGTATCCTGAGATTATTCACCTTTCAGAGGCTGGAGATAATCAATGGACGAACGCTTTTCAGACTTTTCATGCAACATAATTGACAAAAAGAGGATGAAGGATAATTTTCCAAGAAAAAACCATACTGACAACTTTATCCACTGAACAGGACATTTCTAAATTGCCAGCATTAAGACATTTCTAATTAGCCATGACAGTGCTTAATCGCCGAGCGATTACCCTTTCTGGATAAAACGATCGGCAGCGCGCAGCGCCACGATTTCCCCGAGGTATAAACGATGGTAGTCTTTACGCGGATAGTTGCTCTCGATGCTGGCATCTAAAAAGTGCTCTGGATCTAAATCGGACCAATATATCTTGCGGCACTCGAGTACCAGTTCTGCCTCGGCATAACAGGGCGCGTACACTTTTGTAGAAGCGATCGGGGTGAGGTGGGTCTTGGCGATTTTGTCCTCATTTCTGCCAGAGTGACTGCCTAAATAGGCTACATCGCGAGCGTAAGCAGATGGAAAAGCGCATACCGTAAAATCTAGCGAACTCTCCATAAAGGTGTAGGTATAACGCGTAGGGCGGACGGCAACCATAAAGCAGGGTTTATTCCATAAAACCCCGATCAGCCCCCAGCTGATCGTCATTGCGTTGAAAGCATGTGTGGCAAAATCGCCAC
>BAABOD010000065.1:0-5619 GCA_040371255.1 Anaerolineaceae bacterium
CTTATCTCATCGGTGTGGACTCCGACTGGGTACTCACCAGCCCCGAATATGCCGACATCACCCTGACTTCCGTGATGAAACTCATGGATTCCACGACCTTCCAGGTGATTCAATCTGTAGTCGATGGAACCTTCAAGGGTGGCAACGTGGTGGGTACGCTTGAAAACAAGGGTGTAGACATTGCGCCGTTCCACAATCTGGATAGCATAGTACCAGCAGAGCTGAAAGCTGAAATCGAACAGCTGAAAGCTGATATCATTGCTGGCAAAGTATCCGTCAAGTAAACGCCGTTCGTTGTTCACAAAGCGGGTTAGCTTTTTAGCTGACCCGCTTTTTTAAACTTTGTGGTAAGATAATTATCATTAAATCCTATGCCGGAAGGTATTCCTATGCCACCTATTCTAGAACTCAGAGGAATCACAAAACAATTTCCCGGTGTATTAGCCAATGATCATATCGATCTTGAGCTCAATCAAGGCGAGATATTGGTCTTACTTGGGGAAAATGGCGCGGGGAAAACCACGCTGATGAACATCCTCTACGGTCTTTACCAGCCAGATGAAGGCGAAATCTTCATTCGTGGTCAACGTGTCGAAATTCATTCCCCCTCGGATGCCATCCGCGCCGGAATCGGCATGGTGCACCAACATTTTATGCTCATTCCAGTCTTTACAGTAACCGAAAACGTGATGTTAGGAGCAGAATCCGTCAAGGTGGGAGATATACTCGATCGCGAAAGCGCTGCCAAGCGGATCCGTGAGATTTCCACAAAATATGGCTTGGAAGTGAACCCGGACGATTATGTCCGTGATTTACCCGTTGGCGTTCAGCAGCGCGTCGAGATTATAAAGCTGCTCTTTCGGGAAGCCGATATTCTCATTTTTGACGAACCTACAGCGGTGCTCACCCCACAAGAGTCTGATGAACTTTTCGAGATTATGCGCTCCTTAGTGGCTCAAGGCAAGTCCATCATATTCATCACGCACAAGCTACGCGAAGTGATGGAGATTGCCGACCGCATCGTGGTAATCCGCCGAGGTAAAGTCGTCGGCGAGACCACACCGGCTGAAGCAGATAAGAACGCCTTAGCCGCCATGATGGTCGGGCGGCAAGTGAACCTCACGGTCAAGAAGAAAGAACCTCAGCCTGGCGAGTTAGTCTTCAAAATGGAAAACTTGATCGTCGCTGATAAATTCCAAAACATTGTTGTGGATGATGTTTCTTTTGAAATCCGCGAAGGCGAAATCTTAGGAATTGCCGGAGTGCAGGGCAACGGTCAAACCGAGCTGGTAGAAGCAATTACCGGGCTGACAAAGATTGCGAGTGGTAGTATCACCTTACTGGGTCAAAATATTTCCAATGCGGCACCCCGCAAGATAACCGAACTAGGCACAGCCCACGTGCCGGAAGACCGCCAATCCGTTGGGTTAGTGCTACCCTTCCCCGTGGCTGAAAACTTAGTGCTGTGCACATATTATCAAGCTCCTTTTTCCAAAGGCATCATCTTGCAATATGACGCTATCTTAGAGCATGCTGAGAAATTAATCAGAGAATTTGATATTCGCACCCCCAGCCCACTCACGCCTGTCGCGTCACTTTCTGGCGGAAACCAGCAAAAAGTCATTATCGCTCGGGAACTTTCCCGCCCGATTAAATTCTTAGCAGCCAGCCAACCCACCCGCGGCTTAGATGTTGGCTCAATCGAATACATCCATAAGTGCATCATCCAAAAGCGCGACGAAGGCTGCGCAGTTTTGCTGGTCTCGCCAGAATTAGATGAAATCATGGAACTTTCTGACCGCATTGCCGTGATGTATCGTGGAAAAATACTGGCGATTGTGCCCAATAAGGGCATTTCTAAGGACTATATCGGTCTGCTGATGGCTGGCATCATCCCTGAGGAACCCATCCAGCTCAGCGGTGAGACTGAAATTGAAGTTACCTTTTGATGAGGCTAACCCATGAGTGAACAAGCACAAGAAAAAATTGACTTTGGTCAGCAAGTTCTCAAGGAAATCAACGAACCAACCCCAGAAGGTGAAACGCATAAACGTTCCTTCTGGTCCACTATCTCAATCCCACTGCTGGCTATCCTGACGGGGTTGATTATCGGCGCAATTCTAATCGCCGCCACCAGCCCAACCGTTTGGGCTGCCTTTAGGGAGTCGATATGGCAGGGTTTTGGGCAGGCATTCACTGAGATTGGAAAAGCCTATGGAGCGCTTTTCACTGGTTCAATTGCCGATCCGGCTAAAATCGTGAATGCCATCTCCACCGGCGACCCGCGGGATATCCGTTCAGCCGTCAATCCCTTTTTAGAAAGTTTAGTCCAAGCCACTCCTTACATCTTTTCCGGGTTAGCGGTTGCGGTAGGTTTCCGCAGCGGGTTGTTTAACATCGGCGTGGAAGGTCAGCTTTTCATTGGCGCTGCCTGCGCAACATACGTCGGTTATGCCGTCACTGGTTTACCGGCTTATATTCACATGCCGCTCGCTTTCCTTGCGGGAGCGCTGGGAGGTGCAATTTGGGCTTTTATCCCAGGGCTGCTAAAGGCTAAAACCGGTGGGCACGAGGTGATCAACACGATCATGATGAATTGGATTGCCTTCCGCCTAACAGAATGGCTGCTCTCCGGGCCAATGACGCGGCCTGGTTCAGGCGGCATGCCACTCAGCCCGCTTATCCAAGACACTGCTAAAATCCCCCAGTTTTTTGCTTCCCCAATTCGTTTTCACTTGGGCTTCTTTATTGCTCTCGCGATTGCCTGGTTGATCAACTGGCTGCTCTTCAAAACTACTTGGGGTTTAAACCTGCGCACAGTAGGCACAAACCCGCGTGCAGCACGCTACGCCGGGTTGAACACCGATAATTCCATCATGATTGCCATGGCAATCTCCGGCGCCTTGGCAGGCATGGCTGGCGGCACACAAGTCTTAGCGGTCAACCACAGTATGGCGCTGGGTCTTTCTTCAGGCTATGGCTTTGATAGCATCGCCTTAGCCCTCATTGGCAATAACACTCCAATCGGGGTGATTTTAGCCTCGCTGCTCTTTGGCACCCTGCGCAATGGTGCCACGCGTATGATGGTCGTATCTGCTATCCCGATCGACATCGTAGACGTGATTCAAGCCATCATCCTAATCTTTGTAGCCGCACCAGCTATCATTCGTTCGATTTATCACCTGAAACAACCTAAAGTTGAAGAAACGCAAGTCTTCCTCAGCGGTTGGGGAGGTAAATAATGACTACTACCGCACAAACTATATCCCACAAAAAGCTAACTGCGATCTCCCCTGCTCGTAAAATCTCCATGGGGCTGGTTGAAATTATCATCGGCTTGCTGATTTATTTTATCTTCGCTGCTACACTCTCCGCCGATGTGCAAACGGTCTTCGTGATGACGCCGGGCGGTATTGACGTGGGGCAAATGGCGGACTGGGTGCTGCCCGCTCGGCTCTCACTCACCTTCCTGGCAGGGATTTGCATTGCACTTGGCATTTTTCAACTGATCAAAGGCTTTGGCGAAGCTACCAACACAGTAGTGGGCGCGTGTGGATTATTACTCATTTTTAGCTTCCTCATTTGGCAAGCCAGCGGTAAATCGCTTAACTTAGCTGGCATGCTTTCCAGCGCGGTATTGCTGGCAATACCCATTACCTTAGCAGCTTTCTCCGGTATTTTAGCGGAGCGCTCCGGCACAGTTAACATCGCCATCGAAGGGATGATGTTGATGGCGTCAATGATTGCGGCATTAGTTGGCAGCCTGACGCAAAGCGCTGTTTTTGGTTTACTCGCTGGAATGCTCTCGTCGATGCTGCTTGCAGCAATCCACGCTGTTCTGAGCATCAAGTACAAGATCAACCAAGTTGTTTCCGGCACCGTCATCAACATCTTCTCCGCAGGTATGACCGCCTTTATCTCCCAAAAATTCATGCAGGTCAACCAAAGCCTCAATATTCCGCCTATGTTTGGACGCGTGCCTGTGCCGCTTTTATCGCAAATTCCTCTGATTGGACCGATCTTGTTCAACCAAAACATCTTTGTTTACTTGATGTTTGCAATCTTGATCATTTTACAGGTGGCGCTCTTCAACACCCGCTGGGGGCTGCGCTTTCGCGCTTGCGGCGAGCACCCCAAAGCCGCAGACACTCTGGGGGTAGACGTGATTAAGACGCGCTACGTTGGCGTCTTGCTGAGCGGTTTAGTCGCAGGGATTGCCGGCTCCTTCTTTACCTTAGGCTCCGTCGGGCGCTTTGATGAGGGCATGACTGCCGGCAAGGGCTTTATTGGCTTGGCGGCAATGATTTTCGGCAATTGGATGCCAATTGGCAGCTTGGGCGCCGGCTTCCTCTTTGGCTTTGCCGATGCCATCGGTTCCAAGCTCTCCTTGCTGGGCAGCGCCATCCCACCACAGTTTATGGCGATGGCGCCTTACCTGATCACCATGATCGTGTTAGCTGGATTTATCGGCAAAGGTCAAGCGCCAGCGGCAGAGGGCGAGCCCTACGAAAAAGAGTAACAATCGCAACAATTAAGTATCAAAGCCTTCTCCCCAAAAGGAGAAGGCTTTTTGTATTCAATCATCTACTCGGAGAGCATAACTCAGTAGATAATCTATGGTGTATTGAGGGGGGAAAATTGGAAAGTGTATTAGAATGGAGCTAATTCGCGTTATTTATGGCTCAAGCCAACTTTTTGGAGGAAGCGTGCATTCTATCGTCGTAGAGCATATCAGCAAACGCTTTGGTGAAGTCCAAGCGGTCAAGGATGTCTCTTTTGAAGTTGCACCTGGGGAGATTTTTGGTCTGCTTGGTCCTAACGGCTCAGGGAAGACCACATCCATCCGCATCATCTTGGATATTTACCAACCCGATAGCGGCAGCGTTTCCATCTTGGGTGGACCGATGAATGAGGAAAAAAAGAACCTCATCGGTTATCTGCCTGAAGAACGCGGGCTTTACCAAGACGTCCCGCTTGAGGTGTGTTTACAATATTTAGCCACCCTCAAGGGTATGAGCCGCGAGGAAATTGACACCAAACTGCCCGCTTACTTAGAACAGTTTGAGCTCACCGAATTCCGTAAGAATAAGGTCAAAGAGTTGAGCAAAGGTATGCAGCAAAAAGCTCAGTTAATTGCCACCCTTATCCACGATCCACAAGTCATCATCATCGACGAACCCTTTAGCGCTTTAGACCCTGTAAATACTCAGCTGGTGAAAGACATGCTCAAAGAGCAGCGCACTGCTGGGAAAACGATAATGATGAGCACCCACCAGATGAACCAAGTTGAACAGCTGTGCGACAAAATCATTCTGATAGATCATGGCAACGTGCTGCTCTATGGCGGCTTGCAGGAAATCTACGAACGCTTTGCCACCAATCAGGTGCTCATCAACACCAGCCAGCCTCTACCCGAAACCCTCCCAGGGGTAACGCGCATCGAGCCGCTCAATACGATGATTAAGCTCACACCCGAGCCTGGGATTACCCCGCATGACCTGCTGGTCACCTTGGTTAATCATGGCATTGCACTCAACGCCTTCGAAGTCGCCACGCCCTCTTTAGACGAAATCTTTATCAAGGTGGTGCAAGGCAGCAATAATGGCAATGGTAAGAAGG
>BAABOD010000066.1:0-5578 GCA_040371255.1 Anaerolineaceae bacterium
TCTCAGCTTTTATCCATCCTCGAAAGCATCTTCTGGAAGCAATCTCAACCCATCGCAACGGATGCTCAGATAGCTTGGCTAGATGCTCAACTTAAATTAACTGAGTGGATCGAATCTACAACAAAACACGGATAAGAGACATAAAGAAACTCCGCTTCCAACAAGAGTTAGAAAGCGAATTTTTGAGATATTTCTCCCGCCGAAAGCAGCTCTTCAATTTTCCGGGTTGCTTTTTCGGCAGCGCCAGCTTGCTCAAGGTCAAAAGCTAAGATGCTCGGATAGTGCCTGCTGAAGTAAGTTATCAAGCTCGGGCGGTAGGTAATCAGGGTCACCTTGCTCGGCAAGTTTCCTAAACGCGGCAGGATTACCGCCCAGCCCAAACCTTTCTCGACTTCATAGGGCCCAATCTCATCGATGACCCATAAATCGCTGTAAACATCCGTTTGTAAATATTCCAGAGCCCACGTCATAGTTTCCGGGAACATGTGCCACTTTCCAAAAACTTGTCCATCGCCAGCTTGTGCTAAGCGAGCTAATTGCCGGTTTTCACCGCCAGGGATAAGCTGCGCCGTAATACCAGTCTTCAAACCTTCTTCAAAAATCGCCGGGCTGCAAACACCTCTACAATTAAATCCTCTATCGGTAACCTGCCTGACTAACTCTTCAACAAAGCGCGTCTTTCCACAACCACTTGAGCCATATATGCCAACCAACTGGGACATTCTATTTCCGTACCTGCAATTCACCAAATAGTCTACTTAATTTGTCTATTAGTCTAGGTTAACTCACCAGATTGTTTAACTCAATTAGAATCTCAGTGAAATTTTATCCGCCGGAAAAATTCGTAATAGCAGCCATCCTCGGCAAGTATATTTGCCTTATTGGTTTGCATGCGTGTTAGAAACTTTTCAGCATCAATAATTTGAGATTTGTGGTTGAGGAGAGCATTTAACCGCCGTTCCCAATATTTATCTACATCCAGCCTGATATTAGGCGTTTGGGGCAGGCTTAACCAAAGCTCGGAGATTTCGACAGCTGGCAAACCTTCTTCGAGCAGCTCCGGGAAAAAGGCATTGTTGATCGCTGCTGGAAATACCGAATCCACGACGATCTGTCCAGCTGTGCGGTGATCTGGGTGGTTAAGATAACTATCTGCAATGTAATAACATTGCGGATCTGATGAAACGACCACATTGGGTTTTTCGCGGCGAATGACTCGCGTTACAGCCAAACGTTTATCCAATCCCGCTTCCAAATAGCCATCCGCATAATCCAGAAATTGGACATTTTCCACCCCAAGCACTGCCGCTGCAGATCTTTGCTCATCCACCCTTAATGCTGCCAACGCTTCTCCCTCAGGAAAGCCCGGATTAATGCCTTTTTCTCCCTTCGTCAGAAGGCAATATTGCACGCTGTAACCCTTATCCACCCAGCGTGCGATGGTGCCGCCCATAAAAAACTCCGGGTCATCTGGGTGAGCTAAGATGACCAGGATTTTTGTGCCTGTTTGCCAATTCTCATCAATTGTATTTACCATATTCAATGCCTATAGATGGGATTTATTTCTTATTCTGCCCTTGGTTTTTATTCTTGTTTTCGGAAGGTTGATTTTGCCTCTTTTGAGCAGGACTTTTGGTCTGTTTCTGGTTATGCCCCGAGCGTCTCCTCTCAGAGCTCGCCTTGCGATTTGATGAGTGCTGTCTACTCCTGTCAGGTTTCCGTTCATGCTGCGATTTTGCCACTTTAGAGGGAAGCGGTTCTTCAAAAGTCAGCAGCTCCACATCCACTTCCTCAAATACATCAACCTGAGGCAGAGGCACCTCTGCGGGATTTTTATCGGAAACTTTCCCACACTGCAGTTCCTCTAAAGTGAATTGCCGCGGGCCTTTCTCGGGCAGATCGACCACAACTGAGTTGCTTAGGGGTAACACTTGAACAACTCTCCCCTCACCCAAAGGAGTCTGAATCACCTTTTTACGCTTGGGCAAATTCTTGCGTGCTTCCTCGTAGGTCTCGTACTCGTATGCCAGGCAGCAGCGTAACCTTCCACACATCCCCGTGATTTCCATCGGTGTCAGCGATATATCCTGTGACTTAGCCATTTTGATGGATATTGAACTGAAGTTCGTGAGGAAGCGCGAACAGCAACGCTTTTCAATCCCGCATGCCCCTAAGCCTGAAATTGCCTTTGCTACATCCCGTGGACCTATTTGACGAACTTCGATATGGGTATCAGAAAAATCCTTAGAAATATCGCGGATAAATGTGCGCAAATCAAAATCTTGATTAGGTTCGTAGCTAAGGTATAAGGTCATACGATTACCGTCAAACGAGTAGTCCGCTGACAGCACTTTCACACCTTCTAAACGCTGTTCCTTCAAATATGCACGGATCTTTTCCAGCGCTTCTTGTTCCCTGAGCTTGTTTGCCTCCCAGACTGCTAAGTCTTCCTCATTGGCAATGCGCTCAATCGGTTGAATTTCGGAGCTTTCATCAATTTGTTTACTTCGTTTCCTCACCACTTCGCCCAACTGCCTGCCGCGCGTTGTGCTGACGAGAACAATATCGCCCACCCTAACCATTGCTCCATCCGGTAGGACAAAATCATAAACCTTGCCAACAGGACTAAACTGAACGCCAATAATTGTATTTTCTACCATAATAACCAATTATACCCTGTGGGAAATTTATCCTCAGTTATTCCTCCTAGAGTGTCTTATTCCTCATTGACGCGAGCATAATCCTGCTTACTTAGCTCAGCCGCAACCTTACTGCTAATGGTGCGAATAGCCTGCGCAGCCGGACTTTCAGCATGGTTCTCTACAATCAATAAACCGCGATCGCCGTTCTGCACAATCTGTTGGTCAAAGGGAATACTCCCTAGGAAAGGAACACCACTGCGCTCAGCTAACGCTTTGCCGCCACCTTCCCCAAAAAGGTTCATACGACTGCCATCAGGCAGCTCCAAAAAAGACATGTTTTCAATAATGCCCAATACAGGCACACCCAGTTTTTCAAACATCGAGGTAGCACGGTAAGCATCATCTACCGCAACCGCTTGCGGCGTTGTCACCAAGACAGCTCCGCTGATGGGCAAGGATTGCGCTAACGAAAGTTGCACATCACCCGTCCCCGGCGGTAAATCAACTACCAAATAGTCTAAACAACCCCAATCGAAATCTGATAAAAACTGCTGGATAGCGGAATGCAGCAAAGGACCACGCCAAATTAATGGCTGACCTTCTTGGACGAAAAAACCAATGGATACGACCTTGATTCCGTGAGCAATCGCCGGCTGAATTTTTTGCCCATCCTTAGAGGCAGGGTGAAATTCATCGATCCCGAGCATACGGGGGATATTCGGTCCATATATATCCGCATCCATCAAGCCGACGTTGGCGCCTTGCTGAGCTAAGCTAATCGCCAGATTACTTGCCACAGTACTTTTCCCAACACCGCCCTTACCAGAGCCCACAGCTATTACATGTCCAAATTGATTATCGCCCAGACTCAAAGGCTTTGCGCCCGGAGTACGCGAGATAACCTTAACGTTCACTTCTTTTGCGCCTGTTTGTGTCATGACAGCTTCACGCGCATCGCGTTCCAATTGTGTGCGTAATGGGCAGGCTGGCGTGGTCAGAACTAAGGTAAAGCTAACTTTTTCGCCTTCAATGTGAATGTCTTCAATCATCTGTAAAGAAACCAAATCTTTGTGTAGGTCTGGGTCCATAACAGTTGACAATGCTTGTGAAACTTGCTCCGTCGTGATCAAGTGAACTCCTCTAAAAAGTTTTACTTAGTTTAACCGATTTTCATGTTCGAGATGAAAATAGGCGTTATACGCTTACTCGACGGTCACGGATTTGGCTAAATTGCGCGGTTGGTCAACATCTAAACCAAGTAAGGTGGCAATATGATATGCAAATAGCTGCAAAGGAATGGATGTAATCACTGGACTGAGTAGCCAAGGTGTTTCGGGAATCCACATCACCTCATTAGCTAATTCTGGAATGAGCGTGTCGCCTTCGGTTGCAATAGCGATGACCTTCCCGCCCCGCGCTTTGGCTTGCTCAATTTGGCTAATCATCTTTTCATACCATTTATCTTTTGGGGCAATGACTAACACAGGCAGCTCTTGATCAATCAAAGCAATGGGTCCGTGTTTCATCTCGCCAGCAGGATAACCTTCTGCATGTATATACGAAATTTCTTTTAATTTTAAAGCACCCTCATAAGCGATTGGCATATTAATGCCCCTGCCTAAATATAATATGTTGCGCATATCTTTGTATTTTGCTGCGATTTTTTTCACTTCGCCTTCGCGTGCAAGTGTTTTTTGAGCCAAAGTCGGCACTTTGAGCAGATCCTGCACCAGTTCATGTCTCTTTTCATCCGTCAAATCTCCCCGCAAATCGGCTAAATAAACCGCAAGCATGTAAAGGTCTAGAATTGGCGCGGTAAAAGCTTTCGTCGAAGCCACCCCAATTTCTGGCCCTACCTGCATAGATATGCTTCCATCAGCACCGCGCATTGCCTGAGAACCAATCGCATTAACAATGCTCCACAGCTTTGCTCCCTTACGTCTACCCTCCTCCATCGCAGCTAAAGTATCAGCAGTCTCACCTGACTGACTAATCGCTAATACGACCGTACCTTCGTCAATGATTGGGTCAAGATAACGGAATTCAGAAGCAACCATTACTTCCACAGGAATATGAGCAATCTGTTCAATCAGAATTTTCCCAACCAACCCAGCATGATACGCTGTGCCACACGCCGTAATGAATATCTTGCGAATGTGCTGAGCTTCATTCGCTGTTAAGTGCAAATCTGGGAGCATAATGCGGTAGTCATCAAAATCAATCCGTCCTACCATCGTATCGGAGAGGGAACGTACTTGCTCATGAATTTCTTTCTGCATAAAATGCCGGTATCTTCCCTTCTCCGCAGAAACCGGATCCCAGGGGATATGATTCCAAACTGGTTCTATGGGCGTTCCAGCAAGTGTTTGCAGGGTTAGACCGTCCTTCTGGACTACAGCAATTTGCTCCGAGTCCAGAAAGGTAATCTCGTGAGTATGTTCCACAATAGCAGGCAAATCGCTAGCAATGAACATCTCGCCATTGCCTCTGCCAATTGCTATACCGCCAGCATTTCCTAACCGCGCAGCAACGAGTTTATCCGGCTCACGAGAAGACATCACCACAATGCCATGTGCGCCTTTAATACGCTTAAGTGTCTCTTGTACAGCCCGGAGTAAGTCCTGTGTTACCGCATAGTAGCGTTCAATCAAAAGGACAATGGTTTCCGTATCAGTTTCAGAGCGGAAAACCGCTCCTTCAGCACTCAGCTCCTCGCGCAAGCTGAGGTAATTCTCCACAATTCCATTATGCACAATGACAATTTCCCCATTAGAGCTAATATGGGGGTGTGCATTTTGCATATTTGGTGCCCCGTGCGTTGCCCAGCGGGTATGACCAATCCCCAAATTACCCTCGAGGGGTTCCTGAGTAATTAAGGTTTCGAGATGATCAATTTTGCCAGCATCACGCCGGATTTCGATTTTTCCATTTTGCAG
>BAABOD010000067.1:0-5399 GCA_040371255.1 Anaerolineaceae bacterium
GCGCAGATCTTGGGTAAACTCATTCCAGGTGAGGGGGTCAGTTTGGTCGATGTCATCAAAAAGTACACTACCACCAGTCAATCCGATGCCAATTGCTTGGGAATCTGCCAAAGCACGCCAAAGCGCTGCTTGGTTATGCCCGCGATGCAGGCTGGTAAATAATAAGTCAACCTGCCGATCAGCCACGAGTTCGAGCTGACCTTCTGCCCTGCGCAAGAGCTTCGATCTAGCGTGCTGAGCCGCTACCTCAGCCGCTGGACGGTAAAGCTCAAGCCGGTAACCATCATTATGCACCTGTATTCCCAATTGCAAGTAATTTTGCTTGGCTTGCGAAAGCTCTGCTGATTTCTCCTCTTCAGTTTTTAATGAATTCCCCCAGCAGCTTTCTTCTTTGATGCACAAGCCAATGCCAACCCAATATAATTTTTTATGTTGTGACCATTGTTTGAACTGCTGATAATGCTCCAGAGCCAATCCACTATTGCTTAAAGTGAACCAATAATGATGTTCTTGAGGCAGCATTAACCAAGCAATCACAGGAATACCGAGTTTATTAAGCAGCTGCACCGCTCTGGCACGCTCGCTAGAAAAATCCAGTACAGCTAAACTGACCCCAGCACCCAAGCTTTTGAGGTCGTCGAGAACAAAGCGGTCCTCAAATAATCTCGCTAATGCATTAGCTTCCAACGTACAGAAAAAGTTCAACTCCGTAAATTCTGGACCGGTCATACGCATATATTAACACCTTGAGTTTAAGAGCGATACGCCGCGGTTTACCTCAATCCAGAAGCGGCTGTTTAGCTGGTACGCCAGTCCGGCGCGGGTAAGCGGATGGGGTTTGCGCTACTTTATCCAACACGACTAAATAACGATCCTCTACTACTAATGGAAGACTAATAGGTATGATCTTGCGCAGCCTGCCGCCCAAACGTGCGATCACCTTTTCGCTCTGCTGAGTTTCTGCCGGCGCGTTTTCTCCTTTTTGCATAACCACCATCCCGCCCACGCGTACTAACGGCAGCAAATACTCGACCAGGGTCGGCATAGGGGCAACAGCACGAGCAGTGGCAACGTCATAGGCTTCGCGATGTTTAGCGTCCTGACCTACTTCTTCAGCCCGCTCTGCGAGGACTGTGACTTGCCGCAAGCCAAGCGTCTCGACTACATGCTGGCAAAATCCAGCCTTCTTCTGGATCGATTCAACCAAGGTCAGGCGCAGGTGAGGGTAAATCAGCTTGAGTGGAATTCCGGGGAATCCAGCGCCCGTGCCCACATCAATTAAGCTGCGAGGCGGGTTGCCAGGTTCAAAAGCCAATATACACGTGAGTGAGTCGAGAAAGTGTTTGATTTCAATACCACTTTCATCGCGGATAGCCGTAAGGTTGAAGCGGTTATTCCAGTCAATTAACTCTTTTTTATAAAGTTCAAAAGCCGCTAATTGCTCAGGGGTGAGCTGCAGACCCAAGATTTGCCGTGTATTTTCTGCTAATGTCTCCACAATTAAAATTATACTTGAACGCTCCTTGTAAAACGTATACGGTTTGTTTTACACCATAAGAAGGAGGTATTGCCAGGGAAATTCAGCGGGTCACAGAGTAAATCCCTGCCCCTAAATAAGAGAATGCCAACATTTTGCCAATTTTCCCTATACTGCAGAGCAGTAAAAACTTCCACAGCGGCACATTCATACTACCTGCCACAATACCAGCAATATCAAAAAGTGGATTGGGAATGAAGGCAAGCACCAGGATTGTCCACGCACCGTTTTTCTGCATCCACGCCTGCACTTTTTGTTCCCGCTCTGTATTCTGCAGGAAGATTTGTCCGCTTACGCCGGCTAAATAGCCGGAAAGCTCGCCAATTGCCGCGCCTGCGCCGGCTGCCAAAGCTACCCACAACGGATTAAAAACTGCGCCCATTGCTGTAGTAAAAACCACACCAGGCAGTGGAAAAATGATGGTGGCATTCGAGAGCACAGAAAACAAAAAGATGCCCACGTAGCCATACTGCTGAAGCTCTTGTACCTTATCGCGATTGACGATTAGCAGCACACTGATAGCCACCACTATCAAACCTAGCGCAACGCGCAAAGCAATTTGACTGTTGGATAATTGGGCTTTATTCTCAGTTAAGTGTAGCGCCATCGAGCAACCCTCGCAGACGGGCGATCACCATTTGCAATGCCACGTTATTCATCCCGCCCTCAGGGATAATTACATCCGCAAAACGTTTAGATGGCTCCACAAACTCGATATAACTGGGGCGAACCGTTCCCAAGTATTGTGCGATGACTGATTCAACTGTCCGTCCGCGTTCCTGAATATCACGCGTCAACCGACGGATAAAGCAGATGTCAGGGTCAGCATCCACAAAAAGCTTCATATCAAATAGTTTACGTAGTTGCGGCTCATAAAAAAGCAAAATGCCTTCGACCAAAATAATCTGGCGCGGTTCGACGCAGCGGGTTTCAGGTGAGCGGGTATTGAGTTTGAAATCATACACAGGTCTTTCAATAGCCTCACCACGGTGCAATGCTTCGATGTGCTGGATCAGTAAATCCGTCTCCAGGGCATCCGGGTGATCATAATTTACGCGCAAACGCTCTTCAAGCGTAAGGTGGCTCTGATCGCGATAGTACGCATCATGCGGTAGGAAGGCAATTCGCTCTCTGCCAATTTCATCCAAAATAGCCTCGGCTAAAGTGGTCTTGCCTGAACCAGAACCACCCGCAATGCCAACAACGAGTGGCAGCGTTGTTTTTTCCATAACCCCATTATACTCTTTGAAAGTTTACTAAAAGATTATTCTCATTAAGAAGCTAGGAACCCATCATTTTTAATTAGAGTCACTATTAAACTCATCTCGGGCTTGATTCGAGTATAATTCCCTCACTACGGATGGAGGAAAGATGACAGCAAAACTCATCGATGGCAAACAAATCGCAGCAGAAATTCGATCCGAGGTAAAAGCAGCTGTTTCAGCCCGCCAGGAACACGGTCTCCCTGTGCCTGGCTTAGCCACTGTTTTGGTGGGGGATGACCCGGCTTCAAAAGTTTACGTCCGCAATAAACAAAAGGCTTGTGCCGAGGTAGGCATTGCCTCCTTTGGCTACAACCTTCCAGCGACTGCTTCCCAACAAGAGGTGGAGGACCTTGTGCATCAGCTCAATGCTGATCCAAACATAAATGGCATCCTTGTGCAGCTCCCCTTACCGCGGCATCTCAACGATGAAGCGGTATTGAGCGCGATCGACTTGCACAAAGATGTAGATGGTTTTCACCCCGTGAATATCGGCAAGTTAGCCCAAAAAGGGCGCGAGCCGCTTTTCGTCCCTTGCACCCCAGCCGGTGTCATGGTCTTACTTGAAAAAGCAGGCGCCATACTTGAAGGAGCAAATGCTGTCGTTTTGGGTCGCTCTAATATCGTTGGGATGCCTGTAGCCTTATTGTTGGTGCGCGCGAACGCCACTGTCACAATCTGCCATTCCAAAACGCATGACCTGCCTTCCATTACGCGCCAAGCTGATGTGCTCATAGCCGCAATTGGCAAGGCAGAAATGGTGCGTGGTGATTGGGTCAAGCCCGGTGCCTATGTTATCGATGTGGGCATCAACCGCATCGAGGATCCCAGTTCACCCAAAGGCTCACGCTTGGTTGGCGATGTGGCGTTTGAGGAGGCTTGCGAGGTAGCCAGTGCCATCACCCCAGTGCCTGGTGGTGTGGGACCAATGACTATTGCCATGCTGCTGCGTAATACGCTGCACGCTCGTGAATTAGCCGATCAGGCTGACCAAGCCTAAAGGAGCCGCATGTCTACCCTTTTAGTTAAAAACGCTACCCTGATTGCCACCATGGATGAACAGGGCAGAGAACTCGTAGACTCTGCCCTTTTTTGCCGCGATGGTTTCATCGAGCAAATTGGACCCTCGCGTGAGCTCCCGAGCGACGCCGATGAAGTGCTGGACCTGCGCGACCACATCGTGCTGCCTGGGCTGATCAACACCCACCACCATTTTTACCAGACCTTAACCCGAGCGCTGCCGGCTGCACAGGATGCCAACCTGTTCAATTGGCTAAAAACGCTCTACCCTATCTGGGCGCGCATGACCCCAGAAGACATTTTCGTGAGCACCCAAACAGCCCTGGCAGAGCTGGCGCTCTCTGGTTGTACGACTGCCTCTGACCACCTGTACCTGTTCCCCAATGGCGCCAGCCTTGACGATGAAATCGCCGCTGCCCAGCTAATTGGCTTGCGCTTACATGCCTCGCGCGGTTCGATGAGTTTGGGCGAATCCAAAGGGGGCCTACCCCCGGATAGCGTTGTGGATAGCGAAGACGCCATCCTCAAAGACAGCCAGCGCCTCATTCAGCGCTATCATGACCCCAAGCCCGGATCCAAGCTGCAGATTGTGTTGGCGCCGTGTTCGCCCTTTAGCGTCACCAGTCAGCTTATGCGCGAATCGGCAGCCTTAGCGCGCGAATATGGCGTGCACTTACATACGCACTTAGCCGAAACCGAAGATGAGGAGGATTTCTGCCTGAAAACTTTCGGTTTAAAACCTGTTGCATATATGCAATCGGTGAATTGGATCGGCTCAGATGTCTGGTTTGCCCATTCGGTGCACGTCAACGAGGCTGAAATTGAGCTTTACGCCCATACTGGCTGTGGCGTAGCACACTGCCCCAGCTCTAACATGCGCTTGGCTTCTGGAGTTGCACCAATCATGTCCATGCTCACGCATGGCGTGAAGGTCGGCTTGGGTGTGGATGGCTCTGCCAGCAACGACAGTTCTCACATGCTTGCCGAAGCGCGCCAAGCCATGCTGCTTTCACGCCTCAACAGCGGTATTCATGGCGCCAGCCGTTCTGCACCCGATGCCCCACCCTTGATGACCGCACGTCAAGCTCTCTCACTAGCCACGCGCGGCGGAGCGGCGGTGCTCGGCAGGCAAGATATTGGCTCGCTGGAAGTAGGCAAGTGTGCAGATTTCTTTGCTATCAACCTCAACGCGCTGGAATACACCGGCGCCTGGCAGGATCCGCTGGCAGCGGTAGTCTTCTGCGCCCCGCTCAAGGCTTACTGGACGGTAGTTGGCGGCAAGGTCATCGTGGAAGAAGGGCAGCTGCGCACCCTGGACCTGCCTACGCATATCGAAAAGCATCAAGCAGCCTCAAGGAGAATCATCCAAGGCTGAGAAAATCTCATCTTATTTAAAGGAAAAACTATGGAAAATAAAGGTTTGGCAATTGTCGCAGTTGGCGGAAACGCCCTCATTAAGGATAATCAACATAAATCTGTGCAAGATCAATTCGCTGCAGCGGTCGATACTATGGCTCACATCGCCGATATGATCGCTGAGGGCTGGAATGTGGTCGTCACGCATGGCAACGGACCTCAGG
>BAABOD010000068.1:0-5095 GCA_040371255.1 Anaerolineaceae bacterium
GGCGCTGATGATGCCCGTATCGAGAACGTTCACTTGCGCCAATTCCACACTGAAGGCCAGGTGCGGCTGGAGGCAGAGGTTACCATTCAAGCTTGGCATCAGGGAGAATACAACATCCTTATGCAGGTCATTTCCCCAATAGGCGAAGTATGGGAGACAGCAGCTTCTGTTGATGAAACCCAGTGCGCTAAAGCTATTATCGTCATCGACCATCCACAGCTTTGGTGGCCGAATGGTTATGGAGAGCAACCACTCTATCAAGTGCAGATCAGTCTGAAAGGTAAACAAGCCGAAGACAAAAAACTTTATCAGATTGGTTTAAGAACAATTGAACTGCGTCAAGAACCCGATGCTTGGGGTAAGTCGTTTACCTTTGTGGTCAATGGGCAGCCAATTATCGCCAAAGGTTCTAATTGGATCCCAGCGGATTCTTTTCCGACACGCATCACGTACGAAAGGTTGGAAAAGCTGCTAAGGGATGCTGTACTTACACATCAGAATATGCTGCGGGTTTGGGGAGGTGGGTTCTATGAAGATGACCGCTTTTATGAATTATGTGACCGCTTAGGGATCTTAGTCTGGCAGGAGTGCATATTTTCCTGCAGCGTTTATCCGCTGGATGAGCCAGATTTTTTGGAGAATGTTCATCAAGAAGTGCTGGAAAATGTGCGCAGATTGCGCCACCATGCCAGCTTAGCGTTATGGTGCGGCAATAATGAGATGGAATGGGGCTTAGTGGGTTGGGAATGGCCGGGAATAAACCTCGAACCGATCAAAGCTGCCTACACTCAGTTTTTTCATCAACTTCTACCAGCATGGATTGCCTCAGAAGATCCAGATCACGCTTATTGGCCCAGCTCGCCTTCTTCTGGGGTGGCTTTTCAGGATCCTAACGGTCAAGAACAAGGCGACTCTCATTATTGGGAAGTTTGGCATGGGCGTAAACCCTTCAGCGCTTATCGCACACAGCTCCCGCGCTTTATGAGTGAGTTTGGTTTTCAGGCACTCCCGCCAATGGAGACCATCCGTAGTTTTGCCGAGGAAAAAGACTGGAATATGACCTCATATATTATGGAGTGCCACCAGAAGAATGCCAGCGGCAACCAATTGATCATCGCCCAAATGCTCGATAGCTTCCGTCTGCCTAAGGATTTTGAATCGCTGGTGTACCTGAGCATGGTCTTACAGGCGGAGGGCATTCGGTATGGCGCTGAGCACTGGCGCCGGCATCCAGAGCGTGTATCCGGGATCCTCTATTGGCAGCTCAATGACTGCTGGCCGGTGGCATCTTGGTCCAGCCTCGATTACTTCGGACGCTGGAAAGCACTCCACTATGCGGCGAAGCGCTTTTATGCGCCGGTATTGCTCTCCATAGAAGATGCACCACCGGTGCAGACTGTTTACATCACGAACGAATTACGCGAACCCTGGGAAGGCACACTTACTTGGTCGCTCGAGACATTGGATGGGGATGTAGCCAAAACAGGATTTCAAAAGGTAACCGCTGAGCCCATGCAAGCTATGAAGCTCTGTGAGGTAGACTTTTCTACAATTTTGAAGGATGACCCAGATCTTGCTAGAAGTTTAGTGTTTATTGCTGAGCTTTGGCAGGGGGAGCAGATGGTGAGCCGGCAGACAGCATACTTTGCCCCAAGCAAACACTTAGAACTCAAGGAACCAGAGATTAGCGCTCAGGTCAAAGTGGAAAATGAGACAGCGCATATAACCCTGACCGCTGCTTCTCTTAGCCGTCTGGTTGAGTTGACCTTTGAGGGGGAAGAAGCTGTGTTCAGTGATAATTACTTTGACCTGCCGGCAAAACGATCGATCAGCGTTACTGTTCCTGTTCCAGCTGGCTGGGAGGTAACAGAAATCCAATCCGCGTTGAAAATCCGCTCTGTGTATGACACGTACGCACATGCGGCAAATGCTTAATTATAGGAGAGAAAAATGTCAGAACAAATCGAAGAAATCATTAAGAAAATGACTTTGGAAGAAAAAGTCGGATTGTGCATCGGGGCTTCATTCTGGAACACAACTCCGATCGAGCGCTTAGGTGTTCCCGCGATGACTGTATCGGATGGCCCGAACGGATTGCGCCACGTGCCAGATATGAGCGATCCTGATCAGCGGAGCCTGCCAGCCACGTGTTTCCCGACTGCTTCCTGCGTTTCTTCCACCTGGAACACTGAATTGGTGCAACAGATGGGTGAAGCCATTGCAGAGGAGTGCATTGCGCAAAATGTGGATGTGATCCTTGGTCCGGGTACGAACATGAAGCGCTCCCCGCTTTGTGGGCGTAATTTTGAATACTTTTCTGAAGATCCATATTTAGCTGGGGAAATGGCTGCTCACTTTATCGAAGGCGTGCAAAAGCGAGGTGTGGGAACCTCCTTAAAGCACTTTGCAGGGAACAATCAGGAATATCAGCGCTTTTCGATTAGCTCGGAAATCGATGAGCGCACTTTACACGAAATTTACTTGCCAGCCTTCGAAAAAGCCGTCAAGCAAGCCAAACCCTGGACGGTGATGTGCTCTTATAACAAACTCAACGGTACATATGCCTCCGAGAATTATTTTCTACTCACTCAGATCCTCAAGCAGGATTGGGGATTTGAGGGTTTGGTGGTGTCTGACTGGGGTGCTGTGCATGACCGGGTAGCGTCTTTCAAGGGCGGGCTTGACCTTGAGATGCCAGGTCCTCAAGAAGCTCGGGTAAAAGCATCAGTGGAGGCTGTTCGCAAAGGGGAACTGGACGAAGCCGTTGTGGATGAATCGGTGCGGCGCATCCTAAAAATTATTTTTAAAGCTCAGCAAACACCTAAAGGCGGTGAATTCGACCAGGAAGCGCACCATCAATTAGCGGAAAAAATTGCCTCTGAAGGCATGGTTCTACTGAAGAACAATGGCTTGCTCCCGCTAAAGGGTCAGCGCAAAATTGCTGTGATTGGTCGCGGAGCGAAGTCACCACATTTTCAGGGCGGCGGAAGCTCGCATGTGAACCCGACGAAAGTATCGATTCCTTTGGAAGAACTGAAAAAGACGGCGAGCGATATAGAGTTTAGTTATAGCGAGGGTTATCCAAAGGGAGAGGATTTCCGTCAGGATCTGATTGATGCCGCGGTAGCAGAAGCAGTTGCAGCCGATGCAGCCATCCTCTTCATCGCTTTGCCAACATATATCGAATCTGAGGGCTACGACCGCCAGAATATTGACCTCACCCAGCAGCAGGTGGCGCTCATCAAGGCGGTGGCTAAGGCTCAGCCAAATAGCGTGGTGGTACTCAATAATGGGGCTGCGGTCGCGATGCAAGATTGGGTTGAGGGTGTTGCCGCTGTGTTGGAAGGCTGGATGATGGGGCAAGCTGGGGGCACCGCTGTTGCGGAAATCCTGTTTGGTAAGGTGAACCCAAGCGGAAAGCTTTCTGAGACCTTCCCGATTCGGCTCGAGGATACGCCAGCATTTATCAATTGGCCAGGAGAGGTTGGTAAGGTTTACTATGGTGAAGGCTTGTTTATCGGTTACCGCTACTACGATGAGAAGCAAGTACCTGTGCAGTTCCCGTTTGGGTTCGGGCTGAGTTACACCAGCTTTGAATATAGCAATCTAAAAGTTTCGCAACAATCATTCAAAGATATAGATGGTGTGGTGGTATCGGTAGATGTCAAGAACGTAGGTCAGGTCACCGGCAAAGAGATAGTCCAGGTTTACGTGCACGACCAGAAATGCAGTTTGCGCCGACCTAAGAAAGAGCTAAAGGGCTTTACAAAAGTTGAACTACAGCCCGGAGAAACTAAAACTGTAACTATTCCCCTGGATTTTAGGGCATTCGCATTTTATCATCCCGGCTATCATCGCTGGATTACTGAAAGCGGTGAATTTGAAATCTTGGTCGGCGCTTCCTCTGCTGATATCCGCCAAAAGGTGAACGTAAACTTGGAATCGACTCTAGTTCTGCCCAGCCTGCTGAATAAGGAATCGACCATTGCCGAATGGATGCAGGATCCGCGCGGAAAGGAAGTTATTGCACCGATCATCGAGCAGATGATATCCCGTGGACCACAAAAGGATATCAAGGAGATAGAAGATACCGAAGGCGGAATCGAAATGGGCACTCTTGAATTTGTGAAGGACATGCCTTTACTCTCGGTGCTAATGTTTTCTCAAAAGGATTTGCCTTTACTACCTGAGGAGATTGTGCAAGCGATGTTAGACGAAGTATACGAAGCGTAACTCTACGCGAATTTGTAAAAATGAATCACGATCAAGGTTAGCTGCCTAACCTTGATCGCTTTTTATGAGCGGGGCTCGATTTAAAATAAAAACCTGGTTTATAGGAATTGGCTGATATGGTCGCAACCTTACTCTTCTTGGGGGGTAAAACCATAAGCATTGAGCCGCTCCTTGGCGGTCTCAATTTCTTGTCGGCTAAACAACGAACGATATTTCGGGTTTAGCACCAGATTTTCCATGGAGAGATCCAGACGTCGGTTTTCCCAGAGCTCCACAAAGCCATCTGAGGGAGTAGCCGTAGCAAGCAGCTTCTGCGCCGTTTTGAGTCCGCCATCGTTTGCGACCATCTGAAGGAAGCGGGTGGCATTGTAGCCGCATTCTTCTTTTGCCCGCTGATAAATCTGGAGCATGTCGCAGTGAAAGGCTTTTTCAAGGGCTGTGGGTTGATTTAAATGATGAGCGGGTTGCATAAAATCCTCAATTAGATCTTTTTAAAATTTCATTGATTTGCGCATAGGTAATATACATTCTAAATGTATGGATAAAATAGGCTAAGTTTTGAGAACCCATTCTGGAATCAGACTGACTAAACTCTTTCAGAGGTACTCAATGAATCATCATAAACATACTGGCATGTGAGTAGCTGCCAATCAAAGTCAACTGCGCAAAGAAAAGCTTGCGCAATCAGCAGGTGACCAGTTAAATTGGGGTGAATACGATCTGCGCTTAGGCTCATCGAATGCTGCACTTCAAGGTAGTGATCGAATACGCTTTGCGTATCGACGAAGATTGCTTCAACTTCCTTTGCAACCTCCGCTGCTGCCTGACCATATACATCCATCATTTGGCGCATAGGCTCTTC
>BAABOD010000069.1:0-5044 GCA_040371255.1 Anaerolineaceae bacterium
CGCTTAAGTTCTCCGATGCCTGCATCCAGATTATAAACATCGATTACAACGATGCGATAGCCTCTTTCGCGTAAGCGTTTGCGTTTGTCATCATCGGAAGCCTGAATGAAATCCAAGTAATGCACCGAGCCATCCACAAAAACAAGTGTCTTGGGCTCGTAGAAGAAATCGCAAATAGCGATTGGAAACCCTGTGGGGTCATAAATCGTTTTTTGGGCTTCATCAGGCAATTTCAGCCTCTTCTGCTTGATGCCTTCCAAAACTATTCTTTCTGAATCCCATTCACACTTGCTGAGGAGTTCATCAAAGTGAGTTTGATCAAATTTTTCTAGAGGTTTAATCTCAAACTCCCCTAATGCGGCAATCCAATCTAACGCTAAGTGACGGTCAAGATACGCGTGATCGCGTTGATTGTAGAAGGAGAGCAAGCACTGATAACATGCTTTTTCACATCCATTCTCGTCATGTACATGCAAAATCTCTTGTGCCTTTTCCAACACCAACTTGAATGCGTTACTTTCTACCATAGAAGATAGTGAACCAGTACCTCCCGAGGTATTTTCATAAAATATCATGCGGTACGGGGTTTTAGGGGAATCATTTTTGGCTAAGAAATAGCCAATTTCATCTTCTTCAAGGTTGAATGCAATCAAAATGCCCCGATGGATGGCAGTGATGAGTGACCTATAAAAGCTTTCTGATTCACCTCTATCAGGCAGTGGAATTTCTATTATCAATACGTCGCAATGCAATTCATGCATTAAGCCAAAATTTTTGAGTATATCCTCCTCGTGCGCATTAGATCGGCAATCCCCTTTCTTGGATAGTAAAGGGATATGACTTGCTATATCGTCTTCAGATTTCAACCACTTACCACAGCGCTTGCAGAGAGCAAAGGGAGAGAGATTGCCATCAAGCTTTCTGGCACCATGATTCATGAGGAAAATATTCGCTTGATTTTCTAAATATAAGTCTGCCCGAATACCATGCTGGCCAGAGAGGATGAAACTGAAGCTGTGCCCCCCCGCGCGATAATGCTTACTAATTTCGTACCCCAGGCGCCGGCGCTCCTCTTCCTCAGCAGAAATAGCCTCTGACCGCCTGGCTGCCATATTAGGAATATGCATCGCAAATTCGGGATGGGTTAGGCTCAAATCCGCCCCACAAGCGCACATGGCACGGCCTTCAGCATCATTACCCAAATATACCCGCTCGCAGCTGGGGCAAATTAGAACTTTTATAAGGGTCAAATCCTGTTCAACAGCGGCTGTTCTGGCACTATCGATTTGATAGGAACTCCCACGATAATACACGTAATTCCCTGGAGCATACTCGCTCAGAGCAATGCTGGGGTCGCGGTTGATTTCCTCTTCACTTTCATAAAAAGCCAGGCTTACTGACTCTTGGGGGAAAGCGTAGGCTGGTAGAAACCCTTGCGAGGCAAGATAGCGGTAGGTATACCAACCGCTCTCTCCTTCACGCATGTCCTCTAGTCGTTTCGAGATGGTATTATTCCTGTCACTAAGGTTTTTATCACTTTTATTAAATTTAAGTGAATTATTATTCTGATCAAATTCACTAGTGAGGTTTTTATATTCTTCGCGCCAATATGAAAAAGCGTTTTCCAAATCATCTACAAAATAGTCAATGACATCCCTAATGTACTCTTCGGTAAGCCACTGAAAATCCAGCATTTCTTGCCTGAACGCCTCTTTCACCGCCTGAGTGAGCTCAGGAGCATAAGCTTCAATGGCATTCTCCCATGTAGATTTAAGGTCTGGGAACATAGGGTAACCTTCTTCATTTAACACCAGGATTTCTTTGATTTTTTCGGGTAATTTTAAGCCAGCTAATGAGCGTCCAGTTTGGGGGTTAACAATACCAGCGGCTAATACTTCGAGCACTAACGAATGGATGTGGGTCTTCACGAGATAGGGATTATCGAGGCGGAAGCGCGGAACCGAGATGACGCCGGAAATCATTTTTTCGGGGAAGCGGTAGAAATATTGATCATGCGGACCGCGAGCCAAGCTGGCACTCGCATAAGCCGTAATCATCGAGGGCTGCCCCTTGCGGCCGGCTCGCCCAGCTCTTTGAGCATAGTTACTCGGTGAAGGCGGAATATTGCGCATGGCGACGGCATTTAGCTCCCCAATATCGATGCCCAGCTCCATCGTTGGCGTGCAAACGATCACGTTCAAATCGTCATCCGGATTGCGGAAGCGCTGTTCGATCTCGATACGCTCCGATCCGCTGATTTGACCAGAATGCTCCCGCGCGTTCAATGGAACCGACTCAGCAATTGACCTGGTATAAGTTCGCAAATAATAGTTGTTAGTTAATTTCCCCGTTTGCAGTGTAATTTTACAGTTGGATTTGTAGCAGCTTCTCAGCGTATGAAAATGGTAAATAGACTGGCACTTTGGACATATTTGTTTTTCTTCAGCCTGATCTAACTGGAGAATAATGTTTTCGGGATTCACTTCTATTAATTCACCGTGGATGTGGTTGTATCCAATCACAGGCTGCTTGACCAAATAATGATTGCCAACCGCAAGCAGCTTCTCAATAGCTTCTCGCAATAAATCTCCGGCTTCGTTGGGGGTCAGATTTGGAAAGCTCTTGCGGACCCATCGATTAAGCGTAGTGTTGCCGTTTGTAATTCCGTAGGTTGTAAAATTCCTTCCTTCAGGTGCATCATCGCTGTAACCAATAGGACCCCAAAATTCTCGCTCGTGGATCTTCGCATCTTCGCTCAGAGCGTCAATAACATCGTTTCTAAACTGATTGAAGTCCTTAATGGCTCCATGTTTAATCGCCAAGTGCTGGCGCATAATCTCCAGAATGCCGTAGAGAAGGTCATAGCGCTGGTCAGGGTTTAGGGTGCGGAAGTACGTCGTATCCTGCCAGGATGGCTCATGCTGGGCAAAATCATTGAGGCCGTCATACGAAACCACCAGCAGACCAACATCTTCCAAGTTTTGGTGCAGGCGACGATGGGTGCCTTCCAACTCGATCAGCGTCAGGTACTCCAAGTAACGCTGGTATTTCCGGTCAATCTCCATAGCACGGCTGCCAAAAATATTCTCATTACCTTGTTGGTAATCTGGCAGCAAACCTTCTTCCGCTAACACCATGAACATCGTGATGCCGATCTGATTGAAGGGAATTCCTGCCCCACTTTGCAGAAAACCTCGTTGGCTTGCCAATGTATGATAAAGCTGCTGGCGGAATTTAATCCGCCGAGCCATACTATTGATATGGGCGGATTGCAGGGCTGTATCTTGGCGGTTATCCGAAAAAGTGATAATCTTCCGCTGCCCAGGGGGCAAATTGCGCATTTCTGCCCCCAAGATGAGGTCGATGGCAGTGCAGCGCCCCACAGTGCCATAGCTAAACAGCTTACCGAACTCCCGCGTTCTGCCGTCATATTCCACGCCGCACTCAGGGCAGAAAAGAAATGGCGCCGGTATAAAGATAGCATTGCTCTTTTCACTACTGCAATGATGATCCAGCGTAGCGTGCTGCTGGCAGACTTGATAAGCACGCGGCATATTCTCTTGCCGGTTTTTCTTAGTGTTGCCTGTGGCAGTACGCCAGGATTCAGGGATTTCAATATCCTCAATGGTTTTATTATCCCCTAAGAGCATCAGGTAACCGACCTCGCCCTCGGTGTTGAGGCTGTCTAACTCAGCGGGCTGCAAGCTGCCATCACTCAAGCGGACCACGCTGTAAAACTCAGTTCCACAGCTGCGGCAAAAGACCAGCGGTAAGGTGGGCGATTGTTTATGCTGCTCGGCACAATCGGGGCAGAAGCGCTCGCCACGGTCATTAAGATGGAAATCGGGGGAAACGCAAGCATAGAGGGGACGCCCCTGCGAGAAAAATTCGTGCATCTTGATTGGAAAGGCTGCCTTGTTTTGCTCTAGGATCTCAATCACCTGCTCCTCTGGCCAATCCATCTCCTCGGCTACATTCAATAGGGACTTGGGTTTACTACGGATTGTTTCTAATAACGCCGTAAATTCAGGGGTCAGGTTTTCGGGCAGAGGGGCATACTTCTCCCCCACCACGTCATCAGCTTGGAAAGTTTCCCCGAACAAGCTGGTAGCGAAATGCGCCACCGCTTCCTGCGAGGTCTCGCCGCCAGCGGTTTCCACCGTTGCCGAAGTGCCAATGCAGGTGAGCTTGCCAATCGTACCGGTATGCTGCTTGAGCCGGCGGATCAACGCTGCTACATCTGCGCCTTGTTTGCCCTTATAAGTATGGATTTCATCCAGCACCAGGAATTGCAACACGCCCTTGTGCCGGAAAAGGGTGCGGTCTTCGAAGCGGGTGAGCAGCAGCTCTAACATGACATAATTGGTCATGAGGATATCCGGCGGGTTATCCTGAATCTCCTTGCGCGAAAGCAGCTCGCAGCTGTAGGGTTTCTCGCGCTTCGTCAGAAAACGATAATCATTCAGAGCCTCTTCAGGGCTGCTTTTGGTATCCCCCGTATAACGCGCGATGGTCAAGCCAGAGTCATCTAAGCGCGCCGAGAAATCCTCATATTGGTTATTCGCCAGCGCGTTCATGGGGTAAATAATGACCGCTTTGATGCCCTTGATGCCGCGCGCCTTCATCTCTAATACACGGGAAACGATCGGGATGCCAAAGCCAAAAGATTTGCCCGAGCCGGTGCCCGTGGCAAGGATGACGTTATGCCCTTGGTGCAGCTTGCGGATGGCTTGGACTTGATGCTCATAAGGCTCAATCGGTGCTGAATCGAGCTGGTCAATTTTGCTGCGGGCAAACTTGAGCACGCCAGATTGCAGCACACCCTCCGCCACTAAGGATTGCAGGCTGTCTCCAGGCTGAAAAGGCAGGGCTATCTGCAGGTAGGGCGGCTTCCACAGCAAGCCGCCTACAACTTTGCGCTGCTCGATCCACGTTTGAATTTTGGGGTTGCGAATCTTTTGAAAAGAATCGACATAACTTTGGTAGTCTTCCTGAACCTCTTTGAGGGTATTGAACGGGTCAAATTGCTCGGTCATCCTATTTT
>BAABOD010000070.1:0-4999 GCA_040371255.1 Anaerolineaceae bacterium
CTTACGCCGTCGGTAGAAATTCCTGCCCAATCTGGCAGCGGCTGAACAGCTTGATTGCGGTTATATACAAAGGCTAAAGGGTCACCTACGAATGGTATGCCATAGACCACCCCTTGGATTAAGCTCATCTCATGCGCGAAGGCGTACCAATCGGGGCCGTCCACAATGGTGGTGAGTTCATCCAAAGGAGTGATGAGCGCTTTCAAAGCCGCTGTTTCCAGGTCCCGTCGGTTGAGCACCAGCAGATCCGGTAAGGCTTCCGGTGCTGCCACGCTGGCAGCGGTAAGGGAATCTAACATGCCACTGGCGCCGCTCATCGCCTTAAGACGCACGTTAATCTCGATCCCTTGCGATTGCGCAAATGCATCCAAGCGTGAGCGCAGCAATAACGCTGCTTGCGTCTCCTCCTCAGGGTTCATCTCTGCAGGCAGCCACACCGTCAATTCGGTAGGGACTGGTTCAGGCGTTTCAGTAGGGAACCCTCCATCCGGGGTTGGCTGCGGCGTCTGGCTTCCATCGGGCGAGCTGGACAAGGTTGGCTCCGCGGAAGGCTGAACCCATGGCAGCCGAATCTGCTCGAGCACATCACAGCCGCTCAGGCTACCGAGCAAAAGCACCAAAACGGTCAGGCTCAGCCAAAAGCGGGATTTAAGATAGTTCCGTGTTTTCATTCCAACCAGTTTATACCACCAAGCCCAAAAACTGTCTTACCTCAACCTAACTTCACTTCATGGCTGAGCAGTTCCACGAGCAAGCGGATAGCGTTCTCTACATCCATCCGCGAAACCATTTCCGAGGGCGAATGAATATACCGGCATGGAATCGAGAGGCAGCCAGCCGGCACGCCAGCGCGTGCCAATTGGATCGACCTGCCATCTGTGCCGCCAGCTTCCAATACCTCCATTTGGTATGGGATATCGGCAGCCTTTGCCGTCGCTACCATCCAATCCACTACGCGCGGGTCGGCAATAAAAGAGGAGTCGCGCACCTTGACCGCGGGACCTTTATCCAGCGCCACTTCCATTTTGGTAGTGCGCGGCGTATCCCCCGTGCGAGTAACGTCCACGGCTAACCCCACATCCGGGTCGACGCCATAAGCTGCCGTGGCAGATCCGCGCAAGCCGACTTCCTCCTGCACGCTGAAGACGAAATATACCTCATGGGGGCTAGCCTTCAGCGCTCGCAGCGCTGCGATCGCCACGACCACCGAAATGCGGTTATCCATGGACTTAGCCACCAAGTGCTTGCCTAGGTCCAAGAAGGGCCGCTCAAAGCCGCACACGTCGCCAACCTTTACGGGGCAATCCTCACGCGAAGTTGCACCCACATCGATAAATAGCTTTTCCAACGTAGGCAAGGCGTTAGGTTCCAGCCGTTCGCAGCCAATCACGCCGCGCTGTCCGTTCATGAAGATCACCCTCCCGCCAATGCAGGTGAGCGGAGAGACGCCTCCAATAGAAATGAAACGCACAAACCCGTCTTCATCCACATGTGTGACCATCAGCCCGATTTCATCCATATGCGCCGAAATCATGATGCGCAAACCGTTAGGCTGCTTGCTGCCCTTGCGCGCAATCAGGTTGCCCATAGCGTCCGTGCGGATCTCATCGGCGCTGCCTTGGATTTCTTCCAAAATTGCAGCGCGAATGAGCTGCTCCTGACCTGAAGGTCCAGGCGTTTCTACCATCTTTTTAATCAATGCCAACAAGGCGTCATCTTGCTCGATTTTTTTTGCTTCAATGCTCATCTGTATGCTCCTGCTAACTCAAAATTTCGGGGGTAAGCCGTGTGAGGGCGTGATAGACCAACTTAAGCGTATTAGCCCAATCCTCCTGCCGGATGAGGCTGGCTGCGGAATGGGCATAGCGCACCGGAACCGATACGGAAATACTGGGAACCCCGGCACGCGCGCGGTGAATGGCACCCGCATCTGTCCCGCCAGGGTTCGGCTGGCGGATCTGGTAAGGGATGCCTTCAGCTTCGGCGGTTTGTATCAGCCACTCCGCTAAGCGCCTATCCGAGATGGTCGCACCATCCATTAGGTAAATCGCCGGGCCATGGTCAAGCTTCGTGTTATAGCGGGTGTTCTCCACATCGGCATCGTAAGCCGGCAGGTCATGCGCCGGTGTGGCGTCAATAGCCATCCCAATTTGCGGGTCAAAGCGATAGGCTGCCACCCGTGCGCCGCGCAAACCGACCTCCTCTTGCACGGTAAAAGCAGCCAGCAAGTCGATGTTTTCTGGCGCGTGGCGCAACAGTTCAATCAAATTAATCACGCCCAAGCGGTTATCCAGCGCCTTTGCCCGAATGCTTGGTCCTAATGCTTCCAGCTGGGTGGCAAAGGTGGCTCTATCGCCCACCTTAGCTTTGCTGCTGCCCTCCGGTCCGAGGTCGATGCGCAATTCTTCCACCTTAAGCGCCTTTTTTCGTTCTTCTGCTGTGGTCAGATGGATTGGTTTGGCGCCAATCACTGCAGGGGTGTGCTCGTGCCCCACGATGACCGCTTTGCCCACCAGCTGCCGCGGGTCGATCCCGCCAACAGTCTCGAAGCTGAACAAGCCTTCGCCTTCATCATTGGTCAGCATAAAGCCGACTTCGTCCATGTGCGCCGCAATCATCACGCGCACTTTTTGCGCCTGGCTGCCCAAACGGGTAGCTAATACGTTGCCTAACCCGTCCACTTCCACCTGATCACAATAAGGCTGGATTTCGTCCAACACAATCTGGCGCACCTCTTGCTCATCTCCAGAAACTGCCATGGCGTTGCATAAGCGCGCTAAAAGGTCTACTTGGGCTGAGCCAACTTCCGGGGGCGTTGTAATTGAAGGTTGCTTTTGTGAGCTCATCGCTATTTCCACTCCAAAGTTTGCATAAAATCCACAGGCAGCGCGCTGATAAACTCGGCAATCAGCCTGCCGGCGCGCTGAATATCCTTGAGTACCACTGTTTCTACGGGCGTGTGCATATAGCGCAGTGGTGTGCTGACCAGCACACAAGGGATGCCAGCCCGCACAATCTGAATCGCGGCGGCATCTGTGCCAGTCATGCTGGGGGCTGGTTCAGGGGAATAGGGAATGTCCAATTCATCTGCGATTTTGGTGAGCGCATCATAGAGCGCCGGATGAATATTCGGACCCCATGCCAAGGCGATGCCTTTGCCCAGCGGAACGGTGCGCCAGTCTGTGCTGCCCGGACCTTTAGCAAAGGTGACGTCCAGCGCAATGGCAAAATCGGGTTGAATGGCAAATGGCGAAGTATAGGCACCCGTCAAGCCAATTTCCTCTTGCACGCTAGCCACCGCCCACACGTCCCAGGCATGTTTGCGGCGCTGCAGGAGCTCTAAGCAATGCGTCACCGCGGCAACCGAAGCGCGGTTATCGAGCGTATGCCCAGCTACCGCGCCACCTATTAATTCCAGCGGCGGCTGAGCAAAAGAGACCACATCTCCAACACACACCAGCTCTTCCACTTCAGCAGGCTGCAAGCCAACATCCACAAGGAGATATTGCAGCGGCACGGAGCCTTTTTCCACTTCTGGTGGCAGCAGAAATTCTGGCGGCATCACCACGATCCCAGGTAAATCTTTTTGCCCGTGCACGGTGACGAGCTGCCCAGGCAAAATGCGGGCATCCACCCCGCCCACTTGTGTTACGTGTAAAAAGCCTTCCGTGATAGCCGTAACCATCAAGCCGATGGCGTCCATGTGCGCCGAGAGCAGCACTTTGGGGCGCGGCTCAGCGCCATCGCCGCGCTTAAGCACATGTAAGCTGCCCACGCGGCTGACGCTCAGTTCATCGGTGAGCGGGCGCCAAGCCTCGGCAATAATGTCGCGGATCGGGTCTTCGTAAGCCGAAAGCCCGGGTGCGGAGAGCATTTGTTTGAGATGAGAGAGTAAATCAAGTGTCATCAGGCTTATTACCTTTCATTTGTAGTTCTTAGGGCGTTTCTTCTGAAATTGGCGGTTCGGTTGGGGGCAAAGTCTCCGTTGGGGTTTCAGTAAACGTTGGGCTTAGCGTCAACGTGGGTGTTTGGGTGGGTGTAGGTGTTAGTGTCGGCGTGCGCGTCTGAGTTATGGTTGGCGTCAATGTAATCGTCGGGGTTACCGTGGCGGTGCGGGTGAGGTAAGGCGTAAGCGTGATCGTGGCAGTCGCGGTGATGGTCGGTGTGGCGCTTGCGGTTGGGGTCGGCTCCAGCGGTCCGCGGTTGAGCTTGAGCAGCACAATCCCTAAGGCGTAGCAAGGGATGGTGATCAGGATGAGCAAAGTAAGTAAGTAACGTGTCCGCTTCTGCTTCGAAACCGAGTCCAAGGTTATCTCCAGGCTGCTTAATCATACCAGAGGGTAGGTTTTTCGGATAATTTTTAATCATACCATCAAGCCGAGAGACCGCATCAATTTACGATATAATAGAGGCAGTACGATTGAAGCGACCCCAAGTTACGTCAAAGGAGGTGCCCTATGGCGAGTAAGGATAAAGGCAAGAAAGAAGAGCGCAAGAAACCCAAGATGACTATCAAGGAAAAGCGCAAAGTCAAGAGCGAAAAGAACAAAACTTCCACATCGATTTCAACGGGCGCATAACCCCAGCCACTCCGCCAGGCATCTCATAAGGTGCCTGGCAGTTTTTTAAGCCCAAGCTTCAGCTTGACATTCACCCCTCATCTCGTTCTCGCATGGTACCCTACAGGCAGGCGTTGCACTCTCCTGACCAGGCAAGGTACTGACCCACGCACACATGCTTTTCGACCTTAGCTTGACATTCACCCCCCACTCAGGTAGAATTTTTTTGCCCTGAAGTTTTGAGCGATCGTCGGGCCTGTAGCGCAGTTGGGAGCGCGCTTCAATCGCACTGAAGAGGTCGAGGGTTCGAATCCCTCCAGGTCCATCATGAGCCGGGAGGCACCTGATGGACAAGACCACAGGCGCCGGCTAGGCAACCACCGTAATAACGGGCCCATAGCGCACGCAGCCCCCTTCCGGGGGATTGGGAGCGCGAAGGG
>BAABOD010000071.1:0-4880 GCA_040371255.1 Anaerolineaceae bacterium
CTGCATACGAATGATTTTATCTCCACATCCGTTGCACTAAATCATTGAGACCAAGAAGTATACGAAACAGGTTTCCTTTTATTCAGATATGGATTAGGTCGGTTTATTTTGGGTTTCTTGAACAAAACCCACTTTGCTTTGATGCTACAACTTTATATATCCATACAAACAAGCACAATCCTCCCTTGGCTTTCTTTCTTATTACTCTTCAACGAGTTTCTAAGTCTGATTCAAGATGTTGAACAGATATTTGTCATCCCATCCACAGCGTAAGCGCTTACCTTTCACCCCAGTTTTGCTGGTTTTATCTTGTCTGAGCAGGTTCAGGCTCATCTTGCGGATGATGCTGAAGTTGTTAGCCGCATTATCTTTCCTCATCCGAGCTCTGTCCTCGTTGAAGGCGATGTCCAATACCCAGTGCAACTTGTTTTCTATCCCCCAGTGACTGCGTTGATATTCCAGGATTTGAGCTGCATTGCTATTCAAACTGGTAATAAAGTAGCGCATGGATCTCTCGGTCTTCTCATTGATGATCCGTTCGCTCTCAATGAACACCAAACCCTTCAACCCCGGCCATTTGTTTGCAAAGCTTTCCAGATATTCTGCGTCTGATACGATCCAGCAACGCCTGGTTTCTATCCTTCCATGCCCTTTATTGACTGTCTCAGCATAGTCGTAAGGGGCATCCTTGAAGTTTTGTTGTCGATCAATTTGAAAGATGAATTCCATTTCATCCCGCAATTGTCCTTGGTTGGCTTTGACTGCTAGCAGATAATCCCCACCTTTCGCCAAGATTTGTTCCGCAATCGCGACTTGTGTTCCCATGGCATCAATAGTGACAATCTTACCCTTCACATCTAACATCTCAATCAGTTCCGGAATCGCGGTAATCTCGTTTGACTTGCCTTCCACCGCTTGCTGCCCGAGTACCAGCTGATTGGCGGCTGCCCAGGCACTCACAACCGTAATCGCCCGCGCATTTTCCCTGCTCCCTCGAATTGCTTTGCCATCAATCGCAATGACTTTGCTCGTCAATCCAGCTAATTGCCTCACCCATTCAGCAAAGCAGCGCTCAAATTCAGCCCCGTCGATCATCGAAAAGACCCGACCCAATGTGTCATGAGATGGAATGCCATTGGGAAGTTCCAAGAAGGTCTTTAGCCATTCTTCTCTGGCTTCTCCAAATTCTGCGACTTCAACCCAGTTATCCGCACCACATAACACTGCACAAATGGTCAGTCCAATGATATCCAGCAGTTTATGCCGTTTCGTCCGGTCAACCCTTGGATCAGTCAGATCGCTAAATATGATTGAAAACTTGCTTTCTTCCATGGAGCACCTCTTTCTGGCTCTCTGTGCAATTTCCTTGCCATCATTTTAGATGCAATTGCCCTGCATAAACTAGATTTGCCATGATTGCCTCCTGATATATAATTATGCTGTGGACCCACATTAGTGTTTACGGGCTCTTTGTCCCAGGCAACTGTTCGGGTACCACGTGCTTTGGACACGGCAATCTACACTGCGAGACGGTCTTTATGACCTAATGACAGTCGATCTGCCGTGTCTTTTTATTTTATATCTCTGGATGCTTATCATACTAATGACGGTGATCGGTCAGTGGCGGAAATATTCTGCAGGTGATTCCTTCCAATTTATATTCTCGCCGGTCTCATCATTTTTGTTCTCGCCGGTCTCTGAGTGCGCAGCCTACCCGTAGGGCACCGAGCGAGCGGTTTTGACCGTAGGTCTCCTTCATTCATTGAGACCTAAAGGTCACATGCCTTTCACGGTCAGGAGAGTGCGCAGCCTGCCCGTAGGGTACCATGAAAGAACAGGCCGGTTTCCAAGCCTTGCACAAGGAGGGTGATTGACATGCCTTACGAGGGCGCTATAATCTGAGTATGATTTTCGATAGGGAAGCAACAAGCTTTTTTGGCATGCAAAGCACGTGCATGTGTTTAGGGCGGGGTAGTTAACCGCCTCATCTCTTCCCGTTAATTTTGCAACCAGTCGAGAGCAGGCGGCACTCCCCCGCGTAAGCCCTGCTGTGGATGTAAATCATCCTATCTGACTGGTTGTTTTATATTAATTGACAGATTTATTGCATTTTTTGAGGAGTTAATCATGAATATCTACGATAACCTGACCCAACTTACTGGGAATACCCCTTTAGTCCGCCTGCGCCGGCTGGTCCCGCAAGGTGGCGCCGAAATCTTAGCCAAGTTGGAGTTCTTCAACCCTACACATTCCGTCAAAGATCGCATTGCAGTCGCTATGGTAGACCAAGCTGAGCAGGATAGTCTCCTTCACCCCGATTCCATTATCCTGGAAGCTACCAGCGGGAATACCGGTATTGGTTTGGCTTTCACTGCCTCCGCCCGCGGTTACGCCTGCACCGTCGTGATGCCTGAATCGGTGAGCTTAGAGCGCAAGCTCCTGATGCGCGCCTTAGGCGCAAAGCTCATCCTGACGCCCGGCAGTGCGGGTATGGCTGGCGCTGTGGAAAAAGCAGAAAACTTGCGCGCATCCGACAGCCGCTATTGGTTAGCCGACCAATTCAACAACCACGCCAACCCCGAAGTGCATCGCCGTACTACAGCCGAAGAAATCTGGCACGATACGGACGGCAAAGTAGATATCCTCATTGCAGGCGTGGGCACCGGTGGCACGATCACGGGCACAGGCAGCCGCCTGCGCGAATATAATCCAGCCTTGCGCATCATTGCAGTAGAGCCCGCGGCTTCACCAGTGCTTTCTGGCGGAAAAAAGGGTCCCCATCCCTTGCAAGGCATTGGCGCTGGTTTTATTCCTTCAATCTTAGATATCAGCCTTCTCGATGAAATCATCACCGTCGAAGCGGAAGATGCCTTTGCTATCGCCCGAAAAATGTCCACAGCAGAAGGCATCCCGGTAGGTATCTCCTCTGGCGCTGCCATCTGGGCAGCCTTGCAAGTTGCAGCCCGTCCAGAAAATTACGGCAAACGCATCGTGGTGATCATCCCCAGCTTTGCTGAGCGCTACCTCAGCACCGAACTATTTGCGTATTTGCGGGAGGAATTCAATGGAAAACACTAATTCGGTAAAACTGCCAACGCAAGTCAAGCAAGCCCAATCCAAAGGGGAGCGTTTGAATTTCTTCCAGTTGATGGCAGAGGATATCCGTACTGCTCTGCAGCGTGACCCAGCTGCGCGCTCCGGTTTTGAGGTATTCACCGTCTATGCCGGCGTGCACGCTCTCTGGGCACACCGCATTTCCCATTGGCTCTGGCAGCACAAACTTTATTGGCTGGCACGTGCTAATGCGCAAATTGCACGCTTTTTCACCGGTATCGAAATTCACCCCGGCGCCACAATCGGCAGGCGGCTGTTTATCGACCATGGCGTGGGTGTGGTAATTGGCGAAACAGCCGAAATTGCTGATGATGTCACGCTATATCACGGCGTCACACTGGGTGGGGTTAGCTTAGAGAAAGTCAAGCGCCATCCAACGGTTGAACACGGCGTGGTGATTGGGGCAGGCGCGAAAGTGTTGGGCAATATCACCATCGGCAGTTGCAGCCGCATTGGGGCTAACGCTGTGGTGGTGAAGTCCGTACCAGCCCAATCAGTGGTTGTAGGTGTACCGGGGCAAATCATCAAACGTGTGCATGAAGTCCATGAGGACACTCCAGACCTGCAGCACGCAGACCTGCCGGATGCAATCAGCCGCTATCTGCAAAGCATCAATGCACGCATGAGCTCGTTAGAAGCAAAGTTAGATGTGCACCCCGAAACGAAAGCTGTAATGCAGCAAGAAGCTGATGGCACTTGGGAGATCGATTGGGATGGCGATTATGTTATCTAGACGAGAAGTAAGCCAGCCGTATTCTTAGGATTTCTGTTTATACCAAAGGATTTCGCGCAAAACTGCTAATAAGACAATGAGTACTAAAAAGCCGCCCAAGATGATGACTTTATCGATATTGACAGAGGGCGGCGCTGCAGCTCCAACTTCTGTTGGCAGTGGCGTGCCTAATGGAGACGGCGTTACTGTTGTCGCGATTTGAGCTGTCTGATCTGGCTCACCCAAGTCCGGTTCCACCACCACGGCTGCAACCAAAGCAATGACCACACATATCAAAATAATCACCGCCGTAAGGTGTCCGTTTAGGTTGGAAGCCGATTTGGAAGCTTGGGAGTTATTCGATGCGCTCATTGTAGGCTCTCCACAGCTTTTTGGGCAGCTTCTTGTGGGTCGATATCATCGCGCAGTACAGCAATGACTGCATCATGCAACGCTGGGGCAACGCTATTGAGCACTTCGGTTCCTGGTGTTAGCTTTGTTACCGCCGCCAAACTATCCAATGCTGTCCGCAATTGCTCATCTTTCCAACTGGAGAGTGCCGAAGGGCGCATGGGCAGCTGACCAAAGGCTTCGCTCCAACCTGCCAAAAAGCCGGGTTCGACCAAGTTTTCTGCCAATGCTACAGCTAATCTTTGCTGTGCCGGCGAACGCGCTGCTACCGCCCAAACCCAGCCGCTGCCGGTTGTGAGCGAGACCTCATTCAGCGCTGGCGCAACAACAGCCGCTTCATCAATCTGTCCAAGATTGCTAAGCAGCACACGCGCAGGAACTACCACACTATCAACATCCCCTTTGGCAAATAATTCCCAGGTTTGCAGACTGTTTTGCAGTTGGAACACATCTGGATGGATTCGCCCTAAATTCTTGGCTTGCTGTAATAGGGTTAACATATCCGTAAGCGGCTTTTCGTCTAACATTGGCCGGCGCTGGCTATCCATGACCGTGCCCCCCATTGCCAAATAGAGCGTCAGCGGGAAAGCTGCCTGAGGATCTTCTGCCGGAAAGGCGAAACTTACGCCGTCGGTAGAAATTC
>BAABOD010000072.1:0-4787 GCA_040371255.1 Anaerolineaceae bacterium
CGATAGCTTTGTCGTTCACGTATCGCGCTCCAAAGCTCTCGGCTTGAGCGCGCATGGTCTTGAGCAGCTGCGCCCCGCTCACCTCACCCATAACGCCTGGGTAGTTCGCAATTTTGCTCGTTGTGCCTAAGGCACCTGTGGTCAAACCTTTATCCAAAACCAGGGTGGAAAGATTTGCCCGCGCGGTGTAAATGCCGGCTGTGGAGCCGGCTGGGCCCCCGCCGATAATCACCACATCGTAAATGAGTTCAGGTTGGGTATCGTTCATCAATTCGCCTCTATTTTTTATTCAATCCAAAATAGTATAACGGACTTGAGCCGTATGAAATAGTAGCGCGTAAGGTTACATAAGAGCAAATTGATAATGTTCTAAAATAGCAAAATAGACAGGATACCAGGAGACCTATGGTCAAAACCACTCGCTTGGTACCTGCGGGCAAGCTACGCACTTAGAGACCGGCGAGAATATGGAGAAACACATAAGGTTGCGCATAGAACGATTACCGGAATGGGCTAAGATTCCAAATCTGAAAAACAATATACCGATTCTGATAGTTTTTTAGAGATTCAGCATGCTAAAAGTATGCAAATGGGAGCCTGAGAGCTCCTGATTTCTGTAAATAAAGGATTTATAAACTGGAAAGTAAGAAGTTTTACCAATTAACCTTAGATGAGCGCCTTCAGTGGATAGCAGAACACTCGGCTTTAAGCCCTGAGGATATGACCGCCTGGTCAGCTGAGGGCGGGCTGAGCGCAGAGGCAGCTAACCAGATGATCGAAAACGCTGTCGGCTTATACGCGCTGCCCTTAGGCATCGCGCAGCACTTTATCATCAACGCCAAACCGGTGCTTATCCCAATGGCGATTGAAGAGCCTTCGGTCATTGCCGGCGTGTCCTATATGGCAAAGCTGGCTCAAGCCGGCGGAGGATTCCGTGCTAGTACCACCTCCCCGGAGATGATCACTCAAATCCAGCTGTTGGACCTAGCAGACTTAGCCGCTGCCGAAGCTGCCATCCTGATGCATAAAGACGAGCTGTTGGCGAGCTTGCTTGGCTTGCACCCGACCATCGAAGCATTAGGCGGCGGCGCTAAGGATCTCCAAGTGCGCCGGATTGCGTCTTCTCCCATCGGATCGTTTTTAGTCGTGCATCTGATTTATGACGTGCGCGACGTCATGGGCGCCAATGCGGTGAACACCGCGGCTGAGCGCCTAGCCGCTCCCTTGGAGGCACTAACTGGCGGACGGGCGCATTTGCGCATCCTTAGCAACCTCGCTGACCAGCGTTTAGCCAAGTCCGAAGTGACCATCCCCACCAGCGTCTTAACCTTCGGCGCATTTAGCGGTGAGCAGGTGCGCGATGGCATCCTGGAGGCTTGGGCGTTTGCTGCAGTGGACCCCTACCGCGCGGCGACGCACAACAAGGGCATTATGAATGGCATTGACGCTGTAGTGATTGCCACCGGCAACGACTGGCGCAGCGTGGAAGCCGGTGCACATGCCTATGCTGCCCGCTCAGGCTGTTACACCAGCCTTTCCCTCTGGGAAAAAGCCAAGAATGGCGACTTGCACGGAACGCTCGAGCTGCCTATGGCGGTCGGCATTACTGGCGGCTCAACCCAAGCGCACCCAGCGGCACGTGCCAACCTGAAGCTGCTCGGTGCCAAAAGCTCTGGGGAGCTAGCCGGCATCATCGCGAGCGTGGGCTTAGCGCAAAACTTAGCAGCCCTGCGCGCCCTGGCTACCGAGGGCATCCAGCGCGGACACATGCGTTTGCATGCTCGCCAGGTTGCGCTCTCAGCTGGGGCACACCCCGCCGAGGTAGAGCACCTCGCCGAGCAGCTCATCCAAGAAGATAATATTAGAATAGAACGCGCACAGGAAATTTTGCGCGAGTGGAGTGAACAAAAATGATCAGTGAACACGAACATCAACACGAGGCTGAAAGCTTGCTGCTGCAGCCGCAGCGCCCTGTGGGCATCATCGGCTATGGCGCATACGTTCCGCGCTACCGCCTGCCAGCGAAGGAAATCGCGCGCATTTGGGGCGCCGGCGATGAAGGTTTGCCGGTGATTGAAAAAGCCGTGGCTGGGCTGGATGAGGACGTGATTACCATGTCCATCGAAGCAGCCCGCAACGCGCTCAAGCGCGCCGGCATCGACCCGCGTGAGTTGCGCGCGGTGTGGGTGGGCTCCGAGTCGCATCCCTATGCGGTGAAGCCCAGCGGCACAGTGGTGGCAGAGGCTATCGGTGCTTCGCCCCATATTCAAGCTGGTGATTGGGAGTTTGCTTGCAAGGCTGGTACGGAAGCCATGGTGGCGAGCATCGGTTTAGTGGGCTCAGGCATGGGTAGATATGCCCTGGCTATTGGTATGGATACCGCCCAAGGCAAGCCCGGCGATGCGCTTGAATATACCGCTTCTTCCGGCGGCGCTGCCTATATTATCGGTCCGGCTGAGGAAGCCTTGGCAACCATTGAAGCCACCTATTCGTACGTCACCGATACGCCCGACTTCTGGCGGCGGGAGCACGCTGTCTACCCAGAGCACGGTCAGCGCTTTACGGGAGAGCCAGCTTATTTCCAGCATATTACCTCCGCCGCGCGCACGATGTTAACCGAGACAGGGCTTAAACCCGCAGATTTCACTTACGCCGTCTTCCATCAACCCAATACCAAGTTCCCTCAGCGGGTGGCTAAGGAGCTCGGCTTCACGCCCGAGCAGATTAAGGCTGGGTTGCTCACGCCTATGATTGGCAATACGTATTCCGGCTCAGCGCTTATTGGGCTCTCCGCTATCTTGGACGTGGCAAAACCCGGGGACTTAATCCTAATGACTTCGTATGGCTCTGGCGCCGGCTCGGATGCTTTCGTCATTCGTGTGCAACAGCCTATCCGCGAACGCCAAGGTAAAGCCCTCACCACGCAAGATTATATCGCCCGCCGTACGGAGATCGACTACGCAACCTACATCCGCTTCCGCGGCGAGATTACGGTAAAGTAGGCGCGTTATGGCTGACACCAAACCTGAAGTATATATTGCCGGCATCGGGCAAACCAATGTGGGCGAGCTGTGGAGTCTTTCGCTGCGCGACTTGGGCGTGCAGGCTATCCGCGCTGCCATAAAAGATGCCGGCGGGCTGCAACCCCAGGCGATCTTCGTGGGCAATATGCTTGCTGCCAGCGCTTCGCATCAAGCCAACCTAGGTGCGCTGCTGTGCGAATGGGCTGGGCTTAAGGGTGCGGAAGGCACCACTGCGGAGGCAGCCGATGCCTCTGGCGGAGCTGCGCTGCGTATGGCTTATACCGCTATTCGTTCTGGCATGGTGGATGTAGCCTTAGTGATTGGCGTGGAAAAAGCCACCGATGTGCTCGATAGCGATATCGACTCGCTCTCGGTGCGTACATTAGACTCGGACTACGAAGCTGCCGAAGGGCTTACCCCGATTGGTCAGGCAGCCTTACTCATGCAGCGCTATATCTATGAAAACCAAGTGGATCGAGAAGCTTTAGCTGCTTTCCCCATGCTCGCGCACGCCAATGCTCTCAACAATCCGCATGCGATGTATCGCAAGCCATTGGCACTGGAGACCTACCTGAAGGCTGGCATGCTTGCGGAGCCGTTTAACCTCTATGACATTGCACCCCTGGCAGATGGCGCCGCAGCTGTGCTCCTCACGCGCCGCGAGGTGGTTTCTCAGAATCTTAATCATCCACTCGTACGTATTGCCGGTTCAAGCTTAGTGACAGATCGCTTTGCCCTGCATGATCGTAACGATCCACTCTTCTTTGAAGCTGCAGCTGTCTCGGTGCAGCGTGCCTGCCAGCAAGCCGGCATCACCCCAGCGCAAGCAGATTTCTTTGAATATGCAGACATCACCACGCTGCATGCTGTGCTCTCGCTCGAGGCAGCGGGACTTACTCCACGCGGGCAAGGATGGCGTTTAGCTTTTGACCATGCCCGCTGGCAGAAGAAGCCCTTACCGGTGGCTACACTGGGTGGGCATAAAGCCCGTGGCAATCCGCTGGGCGCAGCTGGGGTTTATCAGGCGGTTGAAGCTTGCTTGCAGCTGCGTGATGAGGCAGGCGCAGCTCAAGTGCCTCATGCACGTATCGGTATGATCCAAGCCTTAGCGGGAACTGGTTCTACTGCCGTGACGCATATTTTGGTCAGAGCGGAAGAATAGCCATTCTCCCATTATTGTTTGCCCTTGTTCTCGCCGGACTCCGAGTGCGCAGCCTACCCGCAGGGTACAAAGCGAGTGGGTCTGACCGTAGGTCTCCATCTTTTTCAAGTTTCCCCGTCCTCCAGAACCAGCAAGAAACCTGAGACCTAAAGGTCAAATGCCTTGCAGGGTCGGGAGACCCTGCAAGAACATTATGTCGTTCTCGCCGTTGTCCTTAGGGCGCAGCCTTCCCGCAGGGTACCAAGCAAGAACAAGCCCATTTTGTCATTGCTTCGCCCCTGCGGTGCTCGCAATCTCTTGGCACGATAGAAAAGATTGCTTCGTCGGGCAAAACGCGCCCTCCTCGCGATGAAATTGCGGGCTTGTGACCATGTTTTGATATCGTTGTAAACTGAGCGATTTAAAGGCTGGTAATCCGGGCATTCTAAACGTCCTATTTCAGCCTAATTCTTTACGTTCACTTCAATTGTTCATTTCATTGTCCCTAATCTCAACAGGACATTTCTATTATGCTACTTTAGGACATTTTCACTTTGCTCTAACAGTTATATACCTTCTAAGGTTTTTCTTACGGCTACATGGTAAACTTAGCTTTGAGGAAA
>BAABOD010000073.1:0-4642 GCA_040371255.1 Anaerolineaceae bacterium
CATTCTGCTTAATAATTTCTGGCAGCGCATCTTGTGAAGCCGCCGCCATGTCTTGGATTAGGCGAAGTTTTTCCTGTTGTGCTTTCATCATCTCTGGAGTAATGCCATCCGCCTTGAGGATGGTTTCGAAGAGATGCTGTTGGGTAAGCATGGTTTGTGGTTGGAAGAGGTAAGCCTTACGCTTAGCCGGTAGGAGATCATCAACCACTTTTTTGATTAGGGGTCCAATAATTTTTTCCTGTTCCGGCAGAGGCACGTTTAACTCTGGCGGGTAGTAAGTGAGCAGGAGCTCTTTTTCCGGGTCGTGGTAGACAATTGGGGTGGGGTAAATGCCTTCATAGTGGCACACCGGGCAGGAAATAAAGTTGGCTGCTCCAGAAAGCAGTTTATCTTTCGCCTGGGGGTCGGTGTTCATATCGAAAAGCCGGGTGATCTCCACCACGATAGGCGTGCGGCAGCGAGGGCAAGGTACAGTTGTTTTAGCCATAAAATCTCTTTCTCATATAAGGTTCAAGGCTTAGGATTATACCCTATGGAGAGTATATCTTAAGAATTGTATCGGGAGTGTTTTGAAAAAGGAAAAAGAAAGTACTTTCTCGACCCATTTTTATTTATAACCGAACAATATTATCATGCATTTTCCAGCTTCTGTTTTCAGATCAAAACTGTCCTCCCGGATGCTGGTGAGGAGAAATTGCTTCAAGGTGAGGGCAGATAAAAATATTTTTTAAGAATCTGGATCTAATCGATTAACAAAGCTTTTCATCACCCTGGCACAAAAAATTGATGGAACCATCGATAAGTGAGATCCCTCGTAAAACCTCAAAACAGATAATTTGGTTCTGATTTATATGTGTTAATGCTTCGAAACTACTGACCAAAATTGTTGGCTATGGAAAGTTCCATTACTTCCCAAAACTCCGCAACGCACTCATCATAGTTTTCAGTACTTGGGAAAAGAGCTAATTGATATGCGTAATCATCCCAATAGACGTGGATCATATTTGGAACTCCAGTCGATTTGGGGATCTCGAGCTCTAATATGAACTCTGTTTCAGCAAGGAAATAAGTGTCAGATTCATATGTATAAGGGGGAGGCCCATCTGGTCCGCCATCGCGAAAGCCATTGGCAGCAATGTTACAGCCGGGGTAGAGTTTTGAGTCAAGTGAGTCGTATTCTGTAGCTTCCCATTTTGCTTTGTCATAAGTCAAGTAGAACTCAGGATTATTCCAATTCCAAATCTTAATCTGGCCATATTCAATGGGTTCCTCCGTCGGCATTTCTGTCGGAGTTTCGGTTGGTGTTCTTGTTGGTGCTTTTGTCGGAGCTGTAGTTGGAGCTTTCGTTGGGGCTTTTGTTGGAAACTCCGTTGGAGCTTCAATTGGACCTGCACATGCAGATAGAACAACGCTCAGCATAATCATTATTCCAAGAATGAAGTACGTTTTTATTTTCATGCTTTTTCCTCTCGATAGAGATTTGTGAGATTGGTGATTTAGAATTTCAGTCCACTTGCATTTCAAGCGCTCCGCATAAACTTGGTCGAGTTGTACGCCTTCCTATAATAAATATAGAATGATGATGTAATTATTATACATTCTACCAGTGAAATAATATCATGAGTAATGTTCTTGTCAAAAACACAAGCAAAGGCGTCTTGTTTCAAAAGTACATAGGTTATTTGAGTGATGCAAATGATCACAGTCGAATCCGTCGCAAGAATTATACCCAGGATAGCTGCGACACATAGCAAGCCCCCTTGTATCAACCCGTAATATAAGTAGAATTTTGGCTAAATCTGGTAGCTAATGACTTATCAGATGCATATCGAAATCCTAAGATTGCGGTTTGGTTAGCTGGATTCGATTTAATTCAGATACGAAGGTTAACGAGCAGTCGGTTCTTTCCCTTCCAGCAAGTTTTCAACGATTTGCCGCAGCGTACTTTCAGGCACTACCCCCGGCAGAATCCAACGCTGGTTGAATATCAACGTGGGCACGGCATTCACGCCCAGCTGTTGTGCCTCGCGCAGATGGTCTTGCACCGCCTGCTTCACTTTTGGGCTGGAATAATCCGCTTCCCAGCGGGCAACAGCCAAACCAACAAATTTATTAATTTTCCTGCCACAATTAGTTCCTGTGTTTGGTCAGATTACGAGTAGCATTCCTTTTAGCAGAACCTGACGTCATGGCCGGTCCCTACCATCTGCCCCGAAGATTTGTTTTCTTGCTGCAAAAACAGCAGAATCTTGTTGAACTTATAGTCCATTTCAAAATGCGGCGCAATTCTCGTGCGTGATCGGCTTCATCAGCTGCTATTTCTTCCAGCTTCAAGTGCAACTCTACCAAACCCAGTTTTGTAGCCATCTGCAAGTGTTTCCTTTAGTTTTCGAAATTCTGATCCTCTATCTCGTTATCTAGTCGGAGTACATCTTTGGGTTGATCATTCCATCTCAGCAACATCTCCATGCTTTGAGGGGTTACTGGGATAATGTGAAGTTGCTGCACTCCAAAAGCGCACCCCAAAACGTTCGACGACCTGGGCTCGTCCGCTGGATTCCAGTTCAAGCAGTGCTTGGCGCACTTGCCCAGCGTACCAGTGCTCCAACGCCCGCTCCAATTCTTCCTGGCGCATGGGATGACGCGTGATAATACCGATGACTGCATCAACAACGTTATCATATCCGCTCAGGTCAAAGCTGCCCTCCGCTGGGTGCACCACTTCAGCGATATTGCCCAGAATGGCTATGGCTTGCATCAGATTCTCCTCAGTTGGCGGCTGCACCCAAGTTTCGACCGGAGGCCGAGTGGGGAGATTAATGTGTACAGCATCTGGTTCAATCCTCTGTAAAATTTTCGCAATGTCCATTAATGCCTGCGGAGTGTCATTCATTCCTCGAACCAACATGACCTCAACCCAAAGTTTGCCGCTATAACCTTCACCGAAAGTCTCCAGCCCGTTAACCAGCCGATCGAAGGAGAGTTCCGGGTGGGGACGGTTGATTTTGCGGTATAGTTTTGCTGTACCGGCATCCAGGGTAGGTAATATTGCATCAGCAGCGGATAATTCCTGGCGTACTTCAGGTAAATACAACAGCGACCCGTTAGTAATAACCGCTACCGGCAGGTCAGTCATACTCTTCACCTGGCGGATTAAATAACCCATCCTGTCATGAAGAAGTGGTTCACCTGAACCGACGAAGGTTACCCAGTCGATCTCACCTGGTCGATGAGCTTTCAAGGCTTCCTGCACCTCTGCCAAAATTTCATCGGATGGGTAGTATTCTCTGCGCTGATTAACAATCGGTTGTGTGCGGCCAAGCTGGCAATATACACAGTTCCAGTTGCATGTTTTGAGCGGAATTGTGTCGATGCCAAGGGATTGGCCCAAGCGACGCGAGGGGACTGGCCCAAATATGTATTTCATACACTTTTCCAAATGACCCTATAATACATTTCGTCGATTTTGAAATGTGGATGTAGGTCTTTGAAAACTACAAAGCTCCTTATTATCATCGACTGCATAAACTCATCCATCGCATTATTCACTAACCGATATGGTGCAATATTTTAAACCGTCTAATAGTTGAAAACGCCCAATAACCGGTTTCACCTGTGTGTCTCCTGATCTCTTGTGAGAGGGCAAGAGGAGAATGAATTAACTCTTTCGCAGGCTACCCTATTGATTTCTCGAAGGCCAATCCTTGGCTGATGCTTTCTTCCCATTAATTTCCTTTTCGTTAATTTATGTAACGTATACATGTATCCTTCATTCGTTACACTAATTTATTAATATACCGTTTTAGGATATGGAATGCAAGAATTTTTCAATTTTTCTATGAAATGTTAAGTAAATACATTATTATTAAGGTTGACCGTGATTTGATTTACTTTTCATGGGAATTTCTTATAAAGCTTGTTAAGGTTTCTTTATAACTTCATACTTTTTTAGCAACAATATTTAATTCAAATTATCATAATTTCCTTCGTGGAAGGACACAATCAGCGCAAAATGTGGAAGACGGTCATCTTTGCATAAGCGCATATGCTGCGATTATTCACCTAATCGCAAGGGGACTCTTTTAGTGATGGATTGTCAATGCCTGCATCGTGCACCTTTACGGTGCGCCATAGAGCGGAATGCGGGCACCACTTACTCTATTCGCCTCATCTGAGCAGAGATAAAGCAAAGCAGCTGCGATTTCCTCAGGTGTAGTCCAGGAAGCATTCTTGGGCGAGGGTTCGTGCTCACGCTTGTGCTCCACGTCGATGCTGCGCACCCGCAGGACGTTAGCGGTCACGCCTGTGTGCTTAAGCTCTTCAGCAAGCGTCAGCATCAGCGTCTCCTCGGCTGCTTTGCCAACGGTATAAGGCAGGCTGTTGGCTGGTGGTGCGCCCACGCCAGGCGTCGAGATGACCACGTAGCGCCCCCAATGATTTTCGAGCATGTGTGGGATGAAAGCTTGAGCCAAGTTGAAGCTCGTCCAAAAGTGCTGCGCGAGCATGTTTCCGACCTCCTGCGGTGCAACTTCTGAGACAGGCTTACCGGCGATCCACCCGCCGATGAAGTTGAATAGAATATCCACTCTGCCAAACTTTGCCAAGGCTGCTTCTAGCACCTCTTGCGCCGCTCCGCTCTGGG
>BAABOD010000074.1:0-4611 GCA_040371255.1 Anaerolineaceae bacterium
CTTGGGCGTTATAGCCGTTATCTTCCGGCTGCATCACATTGCGCTTGGCTGCCAGTACAGTAGCGCCAAAGGCATAAAGCAAGCGGGCTACTTCGCGTCCAATGGAACCATAACCAACGATGCCAACAGTGCTCTCACGCAGTTCCTGAGGCATCAGCGCATCGCCATAATTGGGCAGCCACTTTTTCTCGTGTTGGGCTTGGATGGCTTTGGGCAGCTTATGCGAAAGCGCTAATAGTGCCATCAGGGCATATTCGCCTAATTGGCTCACGCGAACGCCGCTTGCGGAAGTAAGCATTATGCCTGCCGCAGAGCTAATGGGATATTCTAGTGCATGCTCCACACCAGCGAAGGAAACCTGAATCCATTTGAGCGCTGGGGCTTGCTCTCGCGTAGGCAAATTGCGCCCGCTGGTGAGCAATACCTCAGCCTTTTCCCAGATTTCTTTTGGCAGGTTTGCGGCATCTTTAGCGTTCACCACGGTCAAATGGATATTTTTTACTTTATTTTTGATGTATTCCTGCTGAGCTTCGCTAAGATCAATCGTGCTCAGCACTTCCACAGGTTTATTCTCACTCATCTATATATAAATCCTCTGAGGGTCTAATTCCTCTCTCAATATGCGTAATTCCTCAGGCGTTGGCGCTGGGGTCACTTCCACCTGGGGGGCTTGTTTGAGCTGCCAGCCAGTGTTAGCTTGTACCTCTTCAAAGGTACAGCCGGGATGTAGCGCAGCTAAGATCAACTCGCCTTGCGCATTCGGCTTGAGAATGCATAAATTGGTGACCACAGCTTGCGGACCGGCACCGCGCACACCAGTTTTAGCGCGAGCATCGCCGCCTTCCAAAAATCCAATCGATGTATGAAAGTCAACCCGAGCTGGGAAGCGCCGCTTTTGGTGCGGGGTGATGATATAGCAGCGGTTTGCCCAGGCTGCGATCTCCATCGACCCGCCGGAACCAGGCAGGCGCACCTTGGGGTGGAAGTAATCACCAATGACAGTAGCATTGATATTGCCAAACTGATCAATCTGCGCGCCGCCTAAGAAGCCGACGTCAATATTGCCGCGCTGCAGATAAAACGAAAAGATATCAAACATCGAGCAGACAGCTAACGCGCCACTCACGAGGGTGGGGTCACCGATGGAAAGCGGCAGGCGTTCGGGCTGGGCGCCAATCACGCCGGCTTCGTAGATCATCTGCAGATGTGGAGCGTGTGTGCGCCGGGCAAGATTGCAAGCCAGGTTAGGAATGCCTACGCCCACAAATACCTGGTCACCATCCTGGAGGAGGCGGGCAGCGTTGATAATCATCAATTCTGTGGCGTTATAAGCTGCTTCACTCATTGGTAAAGCTCCCATAGTTAACCGGGGCACTCAGGCGCTGCCCAACGTGCAGGCGGCTGTGCGTCTCTGCGCCCAATTTCTGCCAATACTCCGCACGGTCGCGTACGCCAAATACCCATTCGTCCAAGTACGCGCTCACACTCGCTTCATCCTTACTGATTTCTTCCCAAGCTAAATATAACGCGTTGTCGCGGTCATAGTAACCCTGGGTGTAGGAAGGGTGAGCGCAATAAGGCACGTGGCAGACGGCATCTACAATCATGGCGGGGATCAGCGTGCGGTTTGGGTCGGAGCGGATCACGCTTTCATCTACAATCTCCTCGGCGGTGAGGATCACGTGCTTGGCAGCAAAGGCGGCTTCACGCTGCTCGCCTAAGATGCCCCAAATATGCGCATTACCCTCGGAATCAGCGCGCTGAACATGCACAATGGCAACATCAGGGTTAAGCGCCGGCACCACAATTACATCGTCCCCACCATAAGGGTCTTTCACGCGCCGGTATTGCGGGTTCACGCGCTCCAAATCCACGGCGCCAGTTTGGCGCATGGGCATAAAGGGCAAACCGCTGGCACCAGCTTGCAGCCGGCTGATCATGCCAAAGTGGGAGTATTCCTCCCACTCTAAGGTACCGTTTTGGATGCCTTCGCGCAGCCACTTGAGCGAGCCGACCCCGGGGTTGCCGGAGTAGGAGAAGATCACCTTACGCGCACAGCCGGCGGCGACCATCAGGTCATAAATCAGATCGGGGGTAGCGCGTGCTAAAGTGAGGTCCTTGCGCCCTTGGCGGATGATCTCATGCCCAGCGGCGAAGGGGATGAGGTGGGTGAAGCCGGCGGCATAGATAGTATCACCATCATGCACATAACTTTGTATCGCCTCATTGAGACTGACCAGTTTAGACATGTTATTTCTTTCCGCTTTCGATCCAGGATTTGTGTTGGTGTTTCTGCTCTTCACGGCGGGAGGGCGAAATTGATTCGCCCTCATCCGTTGTTTTGCTTGGGCGGCTGAGTAATGCCAACCCAAAAATTAAGACTAACAATCCTAATATTTGGTAGGATGCAATTGGCAATTGGCGCACCCAGGACCAAGCCAACCAAATGAGGTTTGCCAAGCCCAAAATGGTGAGTACTCTGCCGACTTTCTTTAGGAACGCATCCATTTTAGGTAAAAATTAGGAACGGCGCACCGTATTGCGAATCTGCTCGTGCAGGTAAAGCGGCAGATAATACAACCCGCCAGCATTCTTGCCGCTGGAGCCAGAACCTTTCCATCCTCCAAAGGGTTGGAAACCGGGCCAGGCGCCTGTGGTGGACCCCTGCGGACGGTTGGCATACACCACACCTGCTTGGATGTGGTCGTAGAACCAATCGATCTCAGATGGGTCGCCATAGAAACCCGCGGTTAAGCCATAAATTGTGTCATTAGCCAATTGCATAGCTTCATCCAGATCCTTGACCCGCTCGACCATGGTAATAGGCAGGAACATTTCCTTCTTCCAAAGAGGATGATCGCGGGGGACGTCAGCTACGATGGTGGGCGCGCAGAAATAGCCTTTATCATAGATGCCGCCCTTGAGCTGCTTGCCTCCGGTGAGGATGGTGCCAGCCGCAGCCAGGTCAGTTACATAGCTTTGATAGTCCGCATAAGCTTTCTTGTTGATGACAGGTCCTAAGTAGACCTGCCGTTCGGTGGGGTCACCCACCGCTAACTTTTCCGTGAGCTCAACCATCCGCTGTACGACCTTATCATAAAGCGGTTCCTCGATGTAAACCCGTGAGGCAGCGGAGCATTTTTGCCCTTGCAGACCAAAAGCCGAGCGCACAGTGCCTAAGGCAGCATCTTCCACGTCCGCATGGCGCGAGATAATCGTGGGGTTCTTTCCGCCCAATTCCAGAATGGTAGGGCGCACATACTTGAGGTTGGTGTGATTATAGTAAAGGTTCATGCCCACATCATAAGAACCTGTGAAAGTGATGCCGCTCACATCCGGGCTCTCAACTAATGCATTGCCCAATGTGGAACCAGGACCAGTGGCTAAATTGACAACGCCATCTGGTAAACCAGCTTGGCGTAGGCAATCCACCAGCAGCGAAACCGTCCAGCAGGTATCGCTGGAGGGTTTGATCACGACGGTGTTGCCCGTTACGAGGGCAGAACCCGTTGGCCCGGCGGTGAGTGCAGCCGGGAAGTTGAATGGGCTGATGACCAGCCAAACGCCATAGGGGCGCAGCACGGATTGGTTGGTGGAGATGAAGCCCGGCAAGGGGTCCGAGCCCATATCGCGCACGTAGCCGCCGTTGGCTTCCATTTGGCTGCAGGCATAACGGATGAGCGCGATAGCCTCTGCCACTTCGCCTAAGGCTTCGCTGCGGTTTTTGCCGACCTCTAAAACCATGGCTGCTGCGACCTCGTAGACGCGCTCGTCGAGGATATCAGCTGCCTTACGCAGCAGGGCAACGCGTTCTTCCCATGGAGTATGGCTCCAAGCGGGGAAGGCGGCTTTGGCAGCAGCAATCGCATCGGCGGCATCCTGGGCTGTGCCTTTTTGGAAGGTGGCTAAGTGCCAGTCGGTGTTGATGGGGGAGTGCTCGTAATTCTTTTCGGCGGTAAAGCGTTCCTCGCCATTGATGAGCAATGGGTATTCCTGACCCAAATTGCTTTTAATCTTTTGGAGTGCAGCTTCAAAATTGATGTGCAGTTCTTCAGGGGGATTGAACATGGTGGCATAGGTGAGTTTGAAAGAAGATTCTTTCGGCATTGAACAATACCTCCTCAGGTTAGGTTGTTATTACCGTGATTGTATCACAGGTAAGATCGGGGAAATGGATTTACGCTTTATAGGAAAGGCAAAGTGGTATTGTCATAAAGTAGCAAAATTGAAATGTCCTGTTGAGATTAGGAACGATGAAATGGACACACGAAGTGTACTGCGTAATCGAAGTGAAGGTAAGGAATGAGTCCGAAAGAGGACGTTTAGAATACCCAGATTAACCTCTGTTAAATCGCTTAGTTTATAAGGGTATCAAAACATGGTCACTAGCCACACTGTCATTGCGAAGAGGGCGCTCTATGCCCGATGAAGCAATCTTTTCTAACATGGCTGAAGATTGCTTCGCCCTTCCGGGGCTCGCCTAAGAGGCTCGCAATGACAAAAGGGGCAAATGACAATATTACCTTTCTAAGTTGTCAACATTAGGATATTTCTATTTAGTCTAGACAGGTTTTACGCTTTATAGGAAGGTGATGCGAAAAGCAGCTTATT
>BAABOD010000075.1:0-4486 GCA_040371255.1 Anaerolineaceae bacterium
GAAATTGTGGCTGCAGGATGATTATGTCAAGTTTTTGCGCTTTGCCCAGTGGAAAATCCACAAGGCTGGGAAGGGGATTGTGGCGATGATTACCAACCACAGTTACTTAGATAACCCCACCTTCCGCGGCATGCGCCAGAGCCTGATGCAGACCTTTGATGAAATTTATGTGCTAGATTTGCATGGCAACAGCCTGAAGAAAGAGACCGCGCCCGACGGCAGCCTTGATGAGAATGTGTTCGATATCCGCCAAGGGGTAGCAATTTCAATTTTTGTGAAAACAAACAGTAAGAAAATGCATGCGGTTTTTCACAAAGACTTATTTGGTAGTAGGCAAAGCAAATATACTTGGCTAAAAGAGAATGAATTTTCTCCTTTTGAGTACAGCCAAATTGCTCCTGCCAGCCCTTTCTACTTTTATATCCCACATGATACAGGTCAAATTCAGTATTATTCAAATTGGCCCAAAATTACGGACATTTTTCCTGAGAATGTAACAGGCATAGTAACGGCAAGAGACAAATTTGTCATCGATTTTAATCTCAATGATCTCCGTACGCGGATGATGCAGTTCCGAAATCTCTCATTGCCGGATGAAATTCTCATTAAGACATACGGATTAAAAGATACAAGGGGATGGAAATTATCCTTTGCAAGGAAGGAATTGGCTGACGATCCAGAGTGGGATAATTATTATCAAAAAATCTTATACCGTCCTTTTGATTGCCGGTATATTTATTACACACCGACAATGGTCGATTGGGGCAGATATGAACTAATGCGCCATATGCTGGCCGGGGAAAATGTCGGTTTGCTATGGATTCGTCCCATGAGTCCAAAATACGAATTTTCAGTTTTATGCTCTTCGTGGATTGTTGATCAGTGTGTTGTTGGTAACAAATCAGCCGGTGCTGGAATCTCTTATCTTGGTCCCCTCTACCTTTACTCTTCCGCCAAATCGCCGGACCTGTTCCACACCGCGAAGCAGCCCAACCTGGCCGAAGGGCTGCTGCCCAGCCTGACCGCCTCCTACGGCTTCACCCCTGCGCCGGAGGAAGTGCTGGCCTACATCTACGCCGTCTTCTACAGCCCCTCCTACCGCTCCCGCTACACCGCCGAGCTGCGCATCGATTTCCCCCGCGTGCCCTTCACTGCTGACCCGGATCTCTTCCGCCGGATGGCCGCGCTCGGGCAGCAATTGATCGACCTGCACCTGCTGCGCAGCCCAGAGTTGGAGCAGCCTATCGCACGCTTCGAAGGCAAAGGCGAAGACCGAACTATCACCACGCCCAAATACGACCCGAAAACCAAACGTGTGTGGATCAACGCCACGTACTACTTCGAGGGCATTACGCCTGAGGTGTGGCAATACCAAATTGGCGGCTATCAGGTGCTGGATAAGTACCTCAAAGCGCGCAAGGGCCGCAGCTTAGAAGATCCGCGCCACATCCTGCGCGTCGCTACTGCCTTAGCCAAGACGATGGAGGTTCAAAAGGAAATCGACGCGCTCTACCCACGTATTGAATCTGACTTAATTGAATTCAGTTTATAATATTGATAGATCACATGACTACGGGTCTATTTTTCCTTTAATCCTGATGAGGAGGTTCTAAAGAGATGAAGCGCATGAAACTTATGCATTCAAAGAAATCTATCTTCGCCGGGCTGTTAATTTTAGCACTCACTTTGGCAGCTTGTGGCACCGCATCTCCCACTCAAGAAAGCTCACCTGCAGGCGCAAGTGATACCCCTGCTATCGCTACTGCGAGTGAGACATCCGTTGAGGTCGTTGCAACGGCGACAGAACCAGAACCAACGCAAGCCCCAAGCCTTACGCCAGAGCCAACGCAAGCTCCAAGCCTTACACCAACTCCTACCGAAAGGTACTTAGGAGATGTTGTGGAGCATGGCGGTGTTTGGCTCACAGCCTTAACTGTGCAAGACCCAGCTACCCCTGGAATGTTTGCGTCGATTGGTGAGGGCAATAAACTCGTGGCAATAGAGGTAGTCATAGGTAACTCGGGTAGTGCACCGATTAGCGTAAACTCGTATTATGCCGAGCTCGTAGACGCAGATGGCTTTGTTTATCAACCGGGCATTCTGGTTCTGGATTCAGACATAGAGTTGGATACTGTTACGCTATTCAAGGGAGAAAAGGCAAAGGGCTGGATTGCATTTGAGATTCCTCTGGAGGCAATCCCAGCGCTTGTGATCTACAAGCCAGAATTTTCTAGCGAAGTTTCGCTTGAGGCTAGCTTGCTTCCTGCCCCAGCCGGGCATGTGGCAGATACAACTTTACTTGCCGCCACCCCAGAACCACCAGAGGTACGCTTAGGCGAGACAGCGACTGCAGGCGGGGCAGCCCTTACCGTGTTGACAGTAGAGGACCCTAGTGCACCAGGCTTGCTAACCTCAGATATTCCAGGCACAAGATTTGTATCAGTCCAGGTTGTCTTTGAGAATCAATCCGCCGCTGAATTAAGTGTTAATTCGCTCTACTGCTATCTTGTGGATGACCAAGGTTATGTGTACGCTGCTGAACCTTTTGGTCGGGATGATGGTTTAGAAGCTACCGACTTAGCCCAAGGGAGAAAGGTCCAGGGTTGGGTTACCTTCCGCATTCCAGAGGAATCTAAGCCTGCTGCCTTCAAATATGAACTGAATGGTTTCAGCGGAGAGTTCTTGACGGTTAGCCTATTGCCGTAGTCACACAGAGGGTAGAGCGGGCTCAGCCGGCAGAGAGGCTGGCTAGGTGCCTGCCTGCTAAGCACCCCGAGCCAAAGGCAAAGTGTAGGTTAAACCCGCCGCAAGGACCAACCACGTCCAGTGTCTCTCCCACCAAGTAGAGCCCAGGGATGAGGCGGGATTGGCACGTGCGCGCGTCCACCTCCCCCACCGGCACGCCGCCGGCGCTCACTTGGCTGTGTTCAAAGCCCTTGGTGCCCGTGATGGGCAGGCGGGTTGCGCGCAGGGTGCTGCTCAGCTGCTGCGCCTGCGCACGCGAAAGCTCACGCAACCGTGCCTCTGGCGGGACATGCGCTTGCGCCAGGAAAAATTCGGCAGCTTTGGGCGGGAAGAAGGCTTCCAGCACTGCTTTCAATGGCGCCGGGTTATCTTTTGCCAAGCCCCGCTCCCATTCCTGCCCAAAAGCAGAACCAAAATCCAAGCTCAGGCTAAGCTTCTCCCCTTGCCGCCGCGCAGCGAGGTGTGAGAGGTTCATCACGCCCGGTCCGTTCATCCCCCAAGCCGTGAAGATGACGTTGCCAAAGCTCTCCCCCAAAAGCTCGTCGCCAGCCCAGATGCCGGTTTTCACATCGAAGCGCAGCCCTTGCAGTGCCTTCCATGCGCCGAGCGAGAGCGTGAGCGGTCCCAAAGCCGGCACGAGCGGCACCACGCTATGCCCGAGGCGCGCCAGGGTGGGGAATAGCTCCCCGCGCGAGCCGAGCGCCGGGTAAGCCTTGCCGCCGGCTGCCACCACCAGCCGGTCGAAGCTCTGCGTGCGGGCAGGCTCGCCCGAGGGTAAGCGCACGGTGAAGCCCGAGCCCTGTTGCCAAAAGTCCACAACCTGGGTGGAGAGGCGCAGCTCCACACCGCGTGCGAGGAGCGCCTGCCTCAGGATATCCACCACCGAGTGGGCTGAATCAGAAAGTGGGTAGTACCAGCCGTCGTCGCTATGGTGCGTGGGGATGCCGAGCGCGTCCAGTTCTGCCAAGAGCGCCTGGAGCGGAAAAGCTTGCAAAAAAGTCTGCATCCAGCTTTGGTCGGCGCAGGTGTATTTTTCTGGGGAGAGGGCAGCATTGGTCAGGTTACAGCGCCCGCTGCCCGTTACCAGCAGCTTTTTGCCGATATCGGCGTTGTGGTCAAAGAGGGTAACGTGCGCCCCGCCCTGGGCAGCAGTGAGGGTGGCAAAAATGCCGGAGGCACCTGCGCCAATAATGCCAATATCCATAGCAAAATTATACCCGCTCAAGTAAGCTCATCTTGGCTTGGATGGAATTAAAGCACTTGCCCCTCAAGAGAGGAGCAAGCTGGTTCGATGTGGAGAAAATAGGAGAATGGAATTACTTTTGGTCACTTTCCAGAGTGCTTAGAGGCTCGGAAGAACTTACCGGTGCCTCGGTGATGACCGTTTCAGTAGCTGCCGGAGAAACGGCTGCTTCAGCCGGCTTGGGGTTGTGATCCCCGCCGTTCCAGGCAGCTTTGGCTACCTTTACAACCAGCCAGACCACTAAGAGCAGCGCGGCTAACCCCAATAGCAAGCGCAATGGGAAGAGGAAGAAGTAGCCGATAAAACCTGCTGGTCGGCGAATGATCAATCCATCGCGCATGCCTGGGATTTGCTGACGGGGAGAAGAGAGATTATCATCGCCTCGCAGTGCCAGCGCATTTGCATTGCGTAAACCCATCTGATAGCCGAGCGCTCCTGCTCCAGCAATTAGACCTAACAGTAGAATCACGGATAAGGTGATCCAAATCCATTTATTTT
>BAABOD010000076.1:0-2500 GCA_040371255.1 Anaerolineaceae bacterium
ATAATAAACATGCCGCGTTCGTTGAGCACCACATCCGCTTCGGGCGTGGTCGGTCCGTTGGCAGCTTCAGCCAAAATCTTGACCCGTGGATCAATCAATTTGACGGTCTCAGCGTTCACCTGCCCTTCCAGCGCTGCCGGGATGAGCACGTCTACAGATTTAGTAATCCAAGCACCGCCATCCTCAATTTGATAGCCAGCCTCGCGCGCCTTATCCTTATTGATAGTGCCATATTGGTCGGTAATGCTCTTGAGGAAGTGCGGGTCGATGCCATCGGGTTTGCTGAAGGTATACGAAACTTTGTCATCGCGGTCCCAGCAGGAGACGCACATAACCTTTCCGCCTAATGTGTCCGTGAAGCCAATAGAGGCGTATTGCGCCACATTGCCAAAGCCTTGGATGGCAGCGGTGCATTTTGCCGGTTCCAAGCCGAGGTGCTTCATCGCCTCGCGCACAGTGTAGATGACTCCAAAGCCTGTGGCTTCTGTCCGCCCAAGCGACCCGCCGCCGCCCACGGGCTTACCTGTGATGACGCCGGGCGTATACTGCCCGGTGATGCGGGAGTACTCGTCCATCATCCAGCCCATCATTTGCGGGGTGCTGCCCACATCCGGCGCGGGGACGTCTTGGCGGGGACCAATGTTGCGCCACATGGTGCGCACATAAGCCCGGCACAGGCGTTCTTTCTCCCCCACCGAGAGGGTCGCGGGGTCAACGACCACGCCGCCCTTTCCGCCGCCCAAGGGAATATCAGCGACAGCGCACTTCCAGGTCATCCACATCGCCAGGGCACGTACCGTGTCAATGGTCTCGGCTGGATGGAAGCGCAAGCCGCCCTTATTCGGTCCGCGCGCATCGTTATGCTGCACACGGAAAGCCTCGAAAACGCGGATGGTGCCGTCATCCATGCGCACCGGAATGTGCATGTGGAATTCACGTGCTGGCCAGCGCAGGATCTGACGCACTTGCTCGTCGAGCCCTAACTGGTCAGCCACCTTATCGAATTGCTGCTGAGCTATTTCAAACGCATTGATTTGACCTGCCATGTTCTCTCCTTAGAATTGAATTGTTGTGTTTATCAAGCGAACCGTAAAATACGGGCAGTCCGGCTTGCGCCTGGTGCCCGCATATTTGCTCCCTTTTGTGAATTTGGCATAACTTCCTCTGACATGACCTCAAGGTTAAAGTTAATGCAACGCAACCTATACGTCAAGGGGTGCACGCGCTGCCCAATGCTTAGCCTGTACCCTCTCCTCATCCTGCATGCCGCTTGAGGAAGGCTTCGATGCGGTCCAGAGCAATTTCCAAGCTGTGATAGTCAGTGGCGTAAGAGCAGCGTACAAACCCGATGCCGGCATCGCCAAACGAGCGCCCAGGTACCACAGCCACGCGCTCTTCGTGCAGCAGTTTCTCGGCAAACTCCTCATCGTCCATCCCACTCACGCGAATATCCGGGAAGACGTAAAAAGCCCCGTGCGGTGTATTCGTTTTCAGCCCCATCTCATTGAACCGTCTGCAAACTAATTGGCGCCGGCGGTCATACTCAGCCAGCATCTCCTGCACATAAGGTTCGCCAATACGCAAGGCTTCCAGTGCAGCATATTGCGAGATGGTCGGCGCAGACATGATGGTGTACTGGTGGATGCGCACCATGGCGTCCACAAATTCTTTAGGCGCCGCCACGTAGCCAATTCTCCAGCCGGTCATGGCATAGGCTTTAGAAAACCCGCCCATGAGAATAGTACGCGGCGCCATTCCCGGCAAGGAGGCAAAGCAGACATGCTCGCGGTCATAAACCAAGCGGTCGTAAATTTCATCGGATATGACCAACAGGTCATGCTTCTCGGCTAAGTTTGCGATCGCCAGCAGAGTCTCCCGCGAGGCGACTGCACCAGTGGGATTATTGGGGTAACCAATAAAGATGGCTTTGGTGCGCGGTGTGATAGCGCTTTCAATATCTTCGAGGCGCGGCTCGAAGTCATCTTCCATCCGTGTGGGGATCTCCACAGGCACGCCGCCCGCCAAGCTCACCTCAGCTTGATAAGAGACAAAGCAAGGTGTCGGGATGATGACCTCATCACCCGGGTTGAGCAGCGCGGTGAAAGTCAGGTACAACGCTTCCGAGACGCCCACCGTCATGATAATTTCATTGGCAGGGTTGTAAGTGACCCCATAAAGCGCCTGCAAGTGCTCAGCGACAGCTTCCCGCAGAGCAAGGATGCCATGATTGGAGGTGTAGTGAGTATCTCCGCGCTGTAAGGAAGCGACGCCGGCTCGAATGATCGGTTCCGGAGTGGTGAAATCCGGCTCCCCAATCCCCAGGGAGATCACATCCTCCATGGTGGCGGCGATGTCAAAAAACTTACGAATACCCGAGGGTTTCAGCTCTAAAACACGTCTTGCCAGTACTTCTTTGGTCATGCATTCTCCTTTAAAATAAGTTTTCATATTGTGACAATATTATTTGCTACCAATTCGCCCAGGAGTTATCTCCCAAGTT
>BAABOD010000076.1:2600-4448 GCA_040371255.1 Anaerolineaceae bacterium
CATATTGTGACAATATTATTTGCTACCAATTCGCCCAGGAGTTATCTCCCAAGTTGAACTTGCCTCTATGTTCTTGCCGGTCTCCCGAGTGTGTAGCCTGTCCGCAGGGTACCATGCAAGAACAGAGGCCATTTTGTCATTGCGAACCCCACAGGGGTGAAGCAATCTTCTGACACGGTGGGTAAGATTGCTTCGTCGGGCAAAGAGTACCCTCCTCGTAATGACAAGTGTGACTCGGAGCAAGGAGAAGGCAGGGTAGGGTCAACCTTGAGATTAGAAATCAAACGTTGAGAGCTGTTCAAAATCCAAGATTCACGCATACCCATCACCTTTACCATTGCCTGCTCCTAACCTACCAATTTGCCCAGGAGTTATCTCCCAAGTTGAACTTGCCCATCAGTCCATTAATCACCACGTCATGCCCCAAGATTGAACCTTCCAGGTGCGTATTGGTAATATGCACGCCCGGGCTAAGGATCGAATCGCGGATTTGGCTGTTTTGGATCACAGCGCCTGCCCCCACTGAGGCGAAGGGACCAATGATTGAAGTCGAGACGCGCGCCTCTGGGTGGATAAAGACAGGAGGTACAATCACGTTATCCTCCTGGAACACCGGCTGGGATACGTTACTGCGCCCGTGTTCGAGCAGATAGCGGTTCGTATCCAGAAGGGCTTCTGAGGTACCTGCGTCCAACCAAACTTGGACTTGTTCAGTGCGCATCAGGAGCTTCTTCTCGAGCAGGATGTTGATCGCATCCACCAAGAAGTACTCGCCTTTAAGTGAGATATTGCGCTTGAATTGCTCTTCAATTGCCTCGGTCAGGCGCTCCCCTTCCTTGAAGTAGTAACAGCCCACCACTGCCAAGTTGTTGTTCATATCACGCGGTTTTTCTATCAAGCGCCGCACCAAGCCCAACGAATCAACTTCTGCCACACCAAAGCGGCGTGGATCCGGCACAGCTTTCACCCATGCCACTGCATCCATCTTTTCTTGGTCCAGGGCGGCAAATGAGTTTTCAATCAACGTATCCGAAAAAACCACCAAAACTTGCCCTTGGAGGAATTCGCGTGCATGCCAGAGCGCATCCGACTGACCCTTTTTCTCGGGCTGCTCAATGTAATGCACTTTCATCCCCGGATGAAACTTTTGCATGTGGGCTTGAATCATCTCTCGCTGACCGGGCGACATGATGAACACATATTCCGTGCTCTCAGGGTCTGGGATGGTCTTGAACATCGCCAGCATATGATCGAGCACCGTGCTGCCCGCTAACGAAACCAACGGCTTGGGCCGGCTCCAGGTGAGCGGACGCAAGCGGCTGCCCAGCCCAGCCATCGGAACGATGATTTTGAGATTTTCAGACATCAAGGATCTCCTCTTGTGCGGTATTGTGCCTCTCAGCGGGGCGCCTTTCAGCACCACGCGCAATCTTCTTCAACCGTGGTAAGAATCTTTCCCCCATTTCAATTGATAAAAGAGATTTCTGCGTCGCTGGCTGAAATCCTTGCAACGCATGCGTGTCTTTTCCCTTCTTTTGATACCGCTGATACCGCCTTGCGCTTGGATTGGTGAGGTAATCCATGGCAATCCTTCCATTTCAGTCAGAGTTAACCTCATTATAACCTTATCCCTGTTTTTCGGGCTATGGCTGGGTGATTGTAAGAGCAACATAATAATGTCCTAATGTAGCAAAATAGAAATGTCCTAATCAAGATTCGGAGCTATAAAATCGTCGCTCATTATTCCGAGTTTCTTAAAACGAACGATAAAATCATGACGAACAGCGAAATAGAGCCTTTCCCCTCTAGCTCCCCTTCCTGTTACTGTACAATCTGGCATAAGGCACG
>BAABOD010000077.1:0-4426 GCA_040371255.1 Anaerolineaceae bacterium
GGGTAGCTGTTGTTGAAGACCACCATGTCATAGTCCAACTTTTTGCGTGGCGTGCTCAGGCTCTTGGGGTACCCCAAACTAAGCAGCAACATAGGCGCAACCAATTTCGGCAGCTTGTACATACGCGCGGCTGCGGGGATGTTGTCGATAATCGTGCCCACATAGCATGAGCCGATGCCATACAGCCAAGCGGCGGTCTCGATAGTCTGTGCCGCACACACCAGGTCGTCCATAGCGATGGAATAGTGCCGGAAGCTTTTATTGCAGGTGAAGGGTGCATCGTTAGCACGGCTGTAAACAGCTAACTTGTGCCAATCCAAACAGAAGATCAGGTTCACAGGGGCTTGGGCGATAAAAGGCTGGTCCCCGCAGAGCTTGCTAAGCTGATGGCTCTGGATGCGGCTGCGTTCTACAATGATGGAGTAAGGCTGTAAATTGCCACCAGTGGCGCTATTGATGCCTGCAGCAAGAATTTCATATAAAATTTCTTCTGGAATCGGGTCATCTTTAAATCGGCGTACAGACTGACGGTTTTGCATCAGCCCAACAGCCCAATCGGCTTTTTCTAAATCTCGCTGCATCATATACCTCTTTTCAACATAACCTAATTTTAATGGATAATTGCCCAAATTGGGCCGGATTAAGAAAAATTGGTCCGGAATTAACCCCTATTTGCATGCTTAAAGGCACTCGACTGTTTAAGGAGTGCCTTCTTTTGCAAACCAATCCTCGATAAAAGTCAAGCTACTTACTCAGGACTGAGACACGATCAAAAACCGGTTCGCAGAAATTTTTCTCGTCTGAAGTGGTTTCCAAAAATAGAGTTGTTTTCGCCTATGAGAATTGTATGGTTATGATCTTGTCTCCAAAGTAGGATATCGCTCCTGAATCGCATGCCCCGTGCTGGCAGCCGCGGCAGAACTCGACACACTTTTCAGGAGAGACCACCACAGGCCTACCCTCTCTCTCGACGAACACTCCATGATGGCAAAAGCTGATGCACGAGAGGCAGCTCGTACATTTTTCATAATCAATGATGGGATACCAATTCTTAGACATGCATTAACCCTGACAATAGTTAAGAGTTTACCGTGATGAGATTTTTTATAGCATCAATAGCCTGCTCAGTCTGCATGTTCCTGATATCTGCCGCAAAATGATGAGAGGTGTCGAAACCAGCCTCACGGAAGGCATCCCGGAACATTTTCGACTGCATGACGGGATCACAGCCGGCGATGATCAACTGCTCGATGCTCTTATCAGCAGCGATGGTTTTGAGATATATATCGCCATCATCCGCACAAAGCTGTGGGTGGATGGCGACGAAATCCACCAACTTTTCGCGACGAATAGCATTGATCACTTCAAAAATATTCATCCCCTGAAACGAGGGGCAGGTCCCCTGACAAACACATAGCAAAAGCCCTTTTTTACCCATATTTTCTCCTTCCAAACAATTTACCTTGCCTTGAACAGGCTTTCAAATCCAAAGATACTCACAGTCATCTTTATAACTTTTCGGCTCACCCATTGTTATTAGAAAGCTGGCTCGCGAGCGTATTTCTCGTCCAGCTTAGCCAATAGGTAAGAGATCACTGCACCTACCACAAAGAGTAACGCACACATCGCTATCACACCTGCACCCGTAACGCCCCGTGGGATGATCGCAATCGTCGAGCCTACCACAATGCCCAAGATGAGATGATACATGACAGCATAGTGCTTCTTGAAGAGCAAAGAGATCAAACGCGCAAATATCAAGACACACAACACGCCGCCAATCAAAATCGGGATGATGACGCCGAAATCCAGATGGCTGATACCAGCCGCCATTTTGTCATACAAGCCAAAGTAAATTAGGAAGTTAGAAGGGCTCATCCCCGGCACCACAGCACCCAAGCCCATGAGGAAGCCGCTGAGCAGCCAGTTGGTGAAGCTGGGCGTAAGCTGCGAAAAGCTGCTGTTTTCTAGAGTGCGCATGGCAAATACTGTCAGGGCTGCCATTACCAACAAAAGCGCCCAGTGCCAGGGTTTGCGGCCCTCCTTTCCAGAAGTCTTTAGCAGTGAGGGAAAAGTACCGCTGATGAAGCCGATAAACAGCCAAGTGAATTGCGCGGCGTAATTTGCGAAAGCCCAATCCACCACTGCGGAAAAAGCCACCACACCTAGCGCGCCGCCGATGCCTACGGGGATAAAGTAGACTAAGTTTTGCAGGAATTTCTCACGCAGGTTACCCAACCAGCGCATCAACGGCTCGTAAATGCCAAAGACTACAGCTAACACGCCGCCCGAGAGCCCTGGCGTGATAAACCCAACCCCAACTAAAACGCCTTTTACTACGCGCAAGAGCCAATCAACAACGGTACTTTTTGGCTGCGCAATTTCTTCAGTTGCCATTAATGTTCTCCAAAATCATAATTTCAGGGCTCCATTATACTCTTGTGGAATAATTCGGCTGCGCAAACTTCCTCTTTTATTAGGCTGCCTGAAGCAATCATGAAGGAAATTTACAGGGAAACACAGGTTAGCCTATACTTATACCAATAACAGCCCAATAGTGTAAACGACGAGAAGAACAAGAAATGCTGCCAAGTAACGCAAGGCAATTTTAGGATCTGAATCATTCTTCCAATGATATTTGCGTGAGAGCAGCGCCACTAAAACCATCACGAGGTAAATCAGCGGAATGATAACGCTGAGGGTAATAAACATGAGCGGGTCGTACATCTCATTGTTGCCTAATATAGCAAAGGCGATCATCCCGATCGTCCAATAGAGCGCGCCTAAGATTGCTGGCTTCGTTTGGATGCCACGCATTTTTTGGATCCGTGTCACAAAAATCCCCATCAGCAGGATGAGCACAAGGTATCCACCCATCAACCATAGCGTACTAATTGCCTCTCGTGGCATAACGATCTCCTCAAAACAAAACCATCACTGATTCCTCAGGCGAAGAAATTATATCAGTTGATATAGGGGGTAATTTTTTTCCTAAGCTTCTACTGGCTGTGGAAAACATCGGATGAGAAGAGTAAACTCTCATAAGTAAATTTAATTCTTATAAGGTTATTATGAGCAATTTAGAGCATGCCAAAGTCTGGAAATGTGATGTTTGTGGATATGAATATCGCGGCAGCGAACCACCAGAAGTGTGTCCGCAGTGCGGTGCAAGCCGCTCACAGTTTAAAAGCAACACTTCTCCAGCTCAGCGTATCGTCATTGTAGGCGCAGGGATTGCTGGGGTGAGCGCAGCAGAAGCCATCCGCGAGGTAAATTCGAGCGCTACCGTTACATTGCTTTCTGATGAAGTTCGTTTGCCTTATTCTCGTATGAACCTGACGCGTTACTTGGCTGGCGAAGTTAGCCTCGATAAACTCGACTTGCATCCCCAATCCTGGTATCAAGAAAACCAAATCGACCTCTACCTCAACAGTCCCGTCACTGAACTTGACCCAAAGCAAAAGATAGTACGCCTTGCGGACGGGCGCGAGTTCGCTTATGACACACTGCTCCTAACCAATGGTGCGCGCCCCTTTGTTCCGCCGATCACAGGCGCACAGATCCCGGGCGTGCAGACCTTACGCACCTTAGAAGATGCAAACGCCATCCTGGCAGCTGTTGCACAACCGGTCAACGTGGTCTGCATCGGCGGTGGTTTGCTCGGGCTGGAGGTCGCCGGTGCGATCTCGCGGCGCGGCGCCAAGGTCACCGTGGTGGAAAGTTTGGCTTGGCTGCTCCCGCGTCAATTAGACGAGCCTGCCAGCCATATCCTGCAAGAAAAGATCGAAGCCATGGGCATTCACGTCATCATTGGGGCGCGCACTAAAGCGTTTGTGGGCGATGGACATGTCCGCAGCGTGCAGCTAGAGGGTGGGCGCGAACTGCCCGCGGATTTGGTGGTGATCAGTGCCGGTGTAACCCCTAATTTGGATTTAGCCCGCCAAGCCGGGGTAGCAATTAATCGCGGCATTATTGTGGATGAGCACATGCGCACCTCAGACCCACAGATTTACGCTGCCGGCGATAATGCTGAGTTCAACGGCAGGCTGTATGGTTTGTGGATCCCTTCCAAAAAGGAAGGTGCCATCGCGGGTTACAACGCTGTCAACCACGAAAAGACCTTTACTGAGGATCCGCCCTCTGCAAGGTTGAAAGTGCTGGGGATTGACCTCTTGAGCGTTGGTCAGATTACAGCACAAGAGGGCGATAAAGTCCTGGCGCAGCAGACGAACGGGAATTATGCCAGCTTCGTTTTCCACGAAGGCAAGCTGGTGGGCGCGATCCTCTTGGGGGATACCAGCCTGGCGGTCCTAGCCCAGAATGCTGTCGACGCCCATCAGGATTTCAGCCAGGCGTTAGCTCAGGGCATTACCACTGCTGAGTTTATGCAGCTGCTCAGAAAATAGCCATTATAAGATCAAAATTA
>BAABOD010000078.1:0-4294 GCA_040371255.1 Anaerolineaceae bacterium
CGGCGATCTTGAGAATAACTTCCACAGCTTTTTCCATCGCCACCAGAGGCACAAATTCATAGCGCCCGTGCATGGCATGCCCCCCGGCAAAGATATTCGGCGTGGGCAAACCCATATACGAGAGCTTGCTGCCATCTGTACCGCCGCGCACCGCGATAATGTGCGGCTCCAGCCCAACCGCGGCATACGCAGCCTTCGCCACCTCAATGATTTCAGGATGCGGCTCAATCATCTTGCGCATGTTGTAATATTGGTCCTTGACCTCCACCTCAACTACAAGCTCGCCATAGCGCTGGTTAATGAAATCTGCCGCCGCTTGCATCAGAGCCTTCTTTTGGGCAAAACGCTCATCGCTGTGATCGCGGATAATATATTCGAGTTTAGCCGCTTCCACAGTGCCTTCCATCCCCATTAAGTGGTAAAAACCTTCGTAGCCCTCGGTAAACTCAGGGCGCTCGAAGACGGGCAGCAGGTCATTATATTCCATGCCAATTAGAATAGCATTGAGCATGATGCCCTTGGCAGTTCCTGGGTGCACATTACGGCCGTGCACGCGCACTTTGGCACTCGCGGCGTTGAAGGTTTCGTACTCCAGCTCACCCATTCCCCCGCCGTCAACCGTAAAAGCGAAATCTGCGCCAAAAGCTTCCACGTCAAAGTAGTCCACCCCGCGCCCCACTTCCTCATCGGGTGTGAAAGCGACCTTGAGCGTGCAATGCGGAATTTCCGGGTGGGCAATCAGGGTAGCCATAGCTGTCATGATCTCCGCGACGCCGGCTTTGTCATCCGCGCCAAGCAGCGTGGTGCCATCAGTTGTTACCAGGGTCTGCCCCACATACTTGCGTAAATCCGGGAAGCGCTCGGGCGAGAGGCGGATATTCTCTTCAGCATTGAGAACTATCTCGCCGCCGTCGTAATGCTCAATCACGCGCGGGTGTACATTCGCACCACTCGCATCCGGGCTGGTATCCACGTGTGCTAAAAAGCCCACCACAGGAGAGGCTTTGCCGTTATTGGCTGGGAGCGTGGCGGTCACATAGCCATAGCGGTCCGTACGCACGTCTTGCATCCCGATTTGCTTGAGTTCTTCTGCAAGCAGGCGTAAAAAGTCCAATTGCTTGGCAGTACTGGGGTAGGTTTCGGAATCGCGAGCCGATTGGGTGTCAATCTGCACATAGCGGATAAAACGGTCTAAGACTTCGGACATGGTCCTCCTTTGCGAAGCTGCTGATTAGCTTGTTTCTTATTTCCAGAAGATTTTATCACGCAGGTGATCGATCAGTGGGTTTTCGGTAAATTTTGCTTATTCGGTGCAACTATTTTGGGGCTTTGGGAAGTGTAGATTAAAATAATACCAACACAAAGGAGTTAGCTATGCTTCCCAAAGAGAAACCAAGTTCACAGAGCAAACGCAGCAACATCGCTTTCGCTTTGATTGCGCTCGCCATATTTCTGTTGATCATGTATTTTCGTTTGCCACATGCAGGATCTATCCCCGCAGATTTGGGCAGCAACGCTCGAATCAGCGTATTAGCAACCTACCCGCATGATACGGACGCCTTTACGCAAGGTTTGGTTTATGCGGATGGATACTTTTATGAAAGCACCGGGCTTTATGGCAAGTCCACCTTGCGTAAAGTAGAGCCTGCTACAGGTAAAGTGGTGCAAGAGCTGAAGCTCGCGGACCAATACTTTGCCGAAGGGTTAGCGCTTTACGAGGACCAGCTTTACCAGCTCACCTGGAAAGAACACACCGGCTTCATCTACGATAAGGCTTTTGCTTTACTTGGAAGCTTCAGCTACCAAACAGAAGGCTGGGGGCTGACAACCGACGGCAGCAGCCTGATTCTTTCGGATGGCAGCGCCAAGCTGTATTTCCTCGACCCACAAACCCTGCAAACCACCCGAACGGTCCAGGTTACCCAAGCGGGTCAGCCTGTAGAACAGCTTAACGAGCTGGAATACATCCAAGGTGAAGTGTATGCCAATATTTGGTATCAGGACGTCATCGTGCGCATCGACCCAAGCAGCGGGCAAGTGCTGGGTCAGATCGACCTAAGCAGCTTGCGAGAAGGTGAGCATGCGCCTAATCCAGCGGACGTTCTCAATGGCATTGCTTACGATGCCAAAGAGAGCAGGTTGTTCGTTACGGGTAAAAATTGGCCTTATGTTTATGAAATTGCCTTAGTGAATGTGGACTAAGGGTCTCAGATAGCCCTCACGCGTGGGCGCAACGCTTCCAGGCGGGCTTCCTTTAAGCCAGGCAGCGTATCGAGGATATAGAAGGGACCTGAGCCTTCCAGACACAACGCCGCGGTGATACTGCCGCAAAGCGCGGCTTCAACTGGGTCAAAGTCTTGGCGATAGGCAAAGAGAAAAGCCCCATCAAAGGCATCCAACATACCGGTAGGGTCTACAATGCGGGTAGGGTAAGCAGGCACGATCCAGCGTTTAGCTTGCAGCCGGCTATAAACCCAGGCGGAGCCATCCGGCATGTTCACCACAATGATTTGGGGACCGTAATCTGCCAGCCCCGCGGCAATTTCCCACACATCCACACTGCGCCCTTGGAACAAGCGCTTGGCTTCGGCTTCTGTGGTCATAAAAATGGTCAGGTCGGCAATCAAGCCGCGTATATCTTCCCAATAGGTCGGGTCCATGTAACAAGCTGTAGAGCGCATGCTCAAGGTATCTACCAATCCAGTTTTGAGCACTGAGGGCATAATCTTATGCGACATAAAGTCAATGGGGCAGACATGCGCTGCCGGCACGTCCAAATAAACATGCGGAACATCGTTGACATGCAACGAGTAGGGCTCGTACTCGACCTTACTGCAAAAACGCGGTTCAGCTGTTTCGTAACCGATTAAATCGCGCGGGAAGGGAATGCCTCTTTCAACAAAGTAGGTCAGCGGACTGTCCATCCTTGGGGTGAGCGGGTCGAGATAAACAATAAAACGGCGGTCATCTAGGGGTTCATTGACCCTCTTGATGCCGCTCGTATCACCTCCTGCCGCTGCCAGCTGGTCCAGCCAGGCTTGTGGGAATTCGCTATTGGCGCGAGCGACTAAGCCCGCCTTCCCGCCCCATAAGGCAAATCCAGCCGCTGCGTAGGGCAAATTACCACCTAAAACATTCAGTTGGGGTTTGCCTTCAAAAGGCAGGATAAAATCGCGCTGGAGCCTGCCTCCAAAAACGGCATTCAGCGGGGCAAGATCTGTTTCACTCATGCTTATTCTTCTGAAAGGGTCATCTCTAACAGGCGCTTATGATAATGCTCCAGGTCTTCAGCCGGTTGCGGATAGTGCATATCCAGGTCTTTGAGCGTCTTGATCACAATTTTGGCAATCAACCAATTACGATACCATTTTTTATTTGCGGGGATTACATACCAAGGTGCCCAAGCTGTACTGGTACGGTTGAGCATATCTTCATAAGCTTGCATGTATTCATTCCACCGTTCGCGCTCGCTTAGGTCACCCGGATTAAACTTCCACTGCTTGGTGGGGTCTTCCACACGGGCTAAAAAGCGCTTAGCCTGTTCCTTGAGGTCGATGTGCAAATAAAACTTGAGGATCGTTGTGCCTTCATCGCATAGCATGCGTTCGAACGCGTTGATATGTTCATAACGCTTGGACCAAACCTCCTCGGGTACCAGCGAATGCACCCTCACCACCAGTACATCCTCATATTGCGAGCGGTTGAAGATAACCACTTCACCACGAGCGGGAGTATGTTGGTGAATGCGCCAAAGGTAATCATGCGAAAGCTCCAACGCTGTGGGGGTCTTGAATGATGCCACCTTTACACCTTGGGGATTAACACCTTCGAAAACTGAGCGAATGGTTCCGTCTTTTCCGCCGGTATCCATTGCTTGCAAGATGATCAGCAATTTATGCTTTCCTTCCGCGTAAAGCAGTTCCTGCAGCTCACTGAGCTTTTGATTGAGCTCGACCATAGCAGCCTTGGCTTCTTTTTTCCCGCCGTCAAATAAGCTTGTATCGTTCGGGTCAAAATCCTTCAGGTTAATTTTTGATTTAGGGGGAATGCGGTATTTTTCTTCGTCCATGCTAATCCTTTCGACAGATGTGAATGGTTGCAGCAATTATACGATAAGCTTACGGTACCGAGAGTTCACCTCTTTGTTTGTAAGAGCAACATAATAATGTCCTAATGTAGCAAAATAGAAATGTCCTAATCAAGATTCGGAGCTATGAAATCGTCGCTCATTATTCCGAGTTTTTCAAAGGAACGATAAAATCATGACGAACAGCGAAATAGAGCCTTTCCCCTC
>BAABOD010000079.1:0-4211 GCA_040371255.1 Anaerolineaceae bacterium
GCATCAGGTTGCGCGGGCCTAAGATACGGCCTAAGCGCCCCACTTTGCCCATCATGTCCACAGTACCCACGGCTACATCGAAATCGGTATAGCCCTGAGCGATGCGATTCATCTCCTCGTCAGTTTCGGCGACGAAATCTGCGCCGGCTTCACGAGCTTCAGCTGCTGCCTGCCCTTGCGCAAAGACCAAGACGCGGATTTGCTTGCCCAATCCGTTCGGTAAAACCACCACATCACGGATCTGTTGATCCGCTTGCCGTGGGTCAAGGTTCGTTCGCAAGTGCACTTCGACTGTTTCATCAAATTTGGCAAAGGCAGCCTCTTTTACAAGTTCCAAGGCTTCTCTTGGGCTGTAAACCTTATTCAGATCCAGCTGTTTTAGTGCGTTTTCATACTTCTTGCCATGTTTGGGCATCATAACTCCTTCGTGGTTTTAACGGGTAGAGCCTACCCTCCCACAACTGATTCAAATTATTTATCGACGATGGTAATCCCCATATTGCGGGCAGTACCTTCAATTTGCTTCATTGCACCTTCAATGTCGACAGCGTTCAAATCTTTCATTTTAACTTCTGCAATCTCACGTAACTGAGCCCGGGTGATAGTGCCCACCTTTTCGCTTCTCGGATTAGCAGAACCTTTCTCAACCCCAGCGGCTTTTTTTAGCAGCACCGAAGCAGGGGGAGATTTCAGTTCGAACTTGAATGAGCCATCTGCAAAGATGGTGATCTCGGCTGGGATAATCTCGCCCATGCGATTAGCCGTGCGCGCGTTATATTCCTTACAAAACGCCATAATATTGACGCCATGCGGAGCTAACGCGGGCCCAATCGGCGGAGCAGGATTCGCCTTCCCAGCTTGAATTTGAAGTTTTACAACTGCTTTAACTTTCTTTGCCACAACACATCTCCTCTGTGGTGCTAACGGGACGATATTTGTCCCTCCCACGAATTTCCGGATTCCTCCGGTTTATGCCTTTTCTACCTGTAAGAAGTCTAATTCTACAGGCGTTTCACGCCCGAAGAAGTTCACCATCACGCGGATCTTGGAGCGCTCCATATCAACCTCTGCGACCGTGCCACGGAAGTCGTTAAATGGACCGTCGACAATGCGCACACGATCACCCTCATGGTAAGTTACCTTAAAGGTAGGCGACTCGTCCTCAGCGCGGCGCATAATTGCTGCCACTTCCTCAGGACGAAGCGGCGTAGGTTCATCGCCCATGCCCACAAACCCCGTTACGCCTGGGGTATTGCGCACTACAAACCAAGAATCTTCTTCCAAGATCATCTCGACGAGCACATATCCAGGGAACACGTGGCGCTCCACTGTGCGGCGCTTACCATCCCGAACTTCGATTTCATCTTGAGTCGGGATGAAAACGTCGAAGATCTTATCCTTCATATTCATCGTTTCGATGCGCTGTTCTAAGTTTTTGCGCACCTTATTTTCGTACCCAGAATAGCAATGGATAACGAACCACTGGCGTTCGCCTTTATGCGCATCGCCTGGCGCCTCTTCATCAGAGGCAGGCACAGAAACCAGAGAGGAATCTTCCAGCTTTTCGCCTTCGATTTCCACTTTAGGTTCTTCGTTATCCATTAATTCTTCGTTATCCATAGCACCGGCCATTTTCTGGCCCCTTTTCTAAACTATCCAACCAGCAGCCCGATGAGTTGACTGAAGGCAAAGTCCAAAATGCCTAAAATTGCAGCCATAATCACCGTAACGATTAAAACAATCTTGGTGAGAGCCCAAGCTTCCTTAGGGGTTGGCCAAGTCACCTTGCGCAATTCGCCCACCGTCTCACGCCAAAAGCGTGAAATTCCCTGAAAAATATTGTTCTTTTTCTTACTCTTTGCCATCACAATACTCCTGGTTGATAACTCAACGCCGCGGCTGGCACGGCGTTAAGTTCTTTTCTCAACAGGTCAGGTAGGACTTGAACCCACAACCCCCGCTTTTGGAGAGCGGTGCTCTGCCAATTGAGCTACTGACCTAGGCAACCTCAGCCAGCTTTGGGCTGACGAAGGTTATTTCACCTCGCGGTGCAAACGATGCTGACGGCATCGTGGGCAATATTTCATTAATTCCAAGCGACCAGGATCATTGCGCCGATTCTTTTCAGTTGTGTAATTGCGTTCCTTACACTCTGTGCAGGCTAAATAAATCACTGGTCTAATATCTTTCTTTTTCGATGCCATATTTCATCCACATGGCTGCTTCATTTCCGGAGCAGCCATGTTTCCTCCGTTCTCAAATTTATTCAATAATCTTCGTGATCTTGCCAGCGCCCACGGTCAAGCCGCCTTCGCGGATAGCGAAATCAGAACCTTGTTCCAGAGCTACTGGGGTAATCAGCTTGACTTTCAGTCCGTTCACGTTATCGCCTGGCAAAACCATTTCAACACCTTCAGGCAGGGTCACATCGCCAGTTACATCCATCGTGCGGATGTAGAACTGTGGGCGATAACCGGTGAAGAATGCACTATGGCGGCCGCCTTCTTCGCGCTTAAGGATGTAAACGCTGGCTTCAAAAGTGGTGTGGGGCGTAATGCTGCCCGGTTTTGCCACAACCATACCGCGTTCCACCTGGTCGCGATCAATACCGCGCAGGAGCAAACCAACGTTATCACCAGCCATACCATAATCCAAGGTCTTGTGGAACATTTCTACGCCAGTAACAACCGATTTCAGAATGTCATCGCGCAAACCGACGATATCCACAGGGTCGTTGACTTTGATTTGACCGCGTTCGATACGGCCAGTCACCACAGTACCGCGTCCCTTGATGGTGAACACATCTTCAATCGGCATCATAAAGGGCTTATCCAGCTCGCGAACAGGCTCTGGGAAGTAGTTATCGATGGTATCAAGCAGCTCGATAATCGGCTTATATTCCGGCGCGTTGATATCCGTAGAAGTGCTTTCCAAAGCTAACTTCGCTGACCCGCGAATAATGGGGGTTTCATCGCCTGGGAATCCATTTTTAGTCAAAAGTTCACGGATTTCCATTTCGACCAGCTCAAGCAGCTCGGGGTCATCCATCATGTCAACCTTATTGAGGAAGACAACGATGGAAGGAACCTCAACCTGGCGTGCCAGTAGGACGTGTTCATACGTTTGGGGCATGGGGCCATCAGGTGCAGAAACCACGAGGATTGCACCATCAACTTGGGCCGCACCGGTGATCATGTTCTTGATATAGTCACGGTGACCGGGCATATCGACGTGCGCATAGTGACGTTTCGGCGTTGAGTATTCCACATGGGAAATGTTGATGGTAATGCCACGCGCCTTCTCTTCTGGGGCATTATCAATACTCTCAAACGCACGAAAATCGCCAAAGCCGCGCAGAGCAGAAACTTTAGTAATCGCTGCAGTTAGAGTTGTCTTTCCATGGTCGATATGGCCCATGGTACCCACATTCATATGGGGTTTTGACCGATCAAATTTTTGTTTAGCCATACTTATCTCCTTAACATAATTACATTTTTACAATATATTTCGGCAAAAAGCCCTCAATGGGATTCGAACCCATGACCTCGTTCTTACCAAGAACGCGCTCTACCGACTGAGCTATGAGGGCAGCCGCAAACGGGATCTTATCAAGATCCAGATGGACGGTGAAGGATTCGAACCTCCGAAGGCCTCTGCCAACTGATTTACAGTCAGTCCCCGTTGTCCACTTGGGTAACCGTCCATGTTTCCTTGGGCGCTAGCTCTTTACCCGCTGGAGATTGAGGTTGACCTTGTCAATCCCAATCGCTAACGGCTAACCTGAGCCGACGATGGGAATCGAACCCATAACCTACCGCTTACAAGGCGGTTGCTCTGCCATTGAGCTACGCCGGCGCCCTTGTTATTAAATTATTAAATATCGGCTCCTCTGTATCTAAAAAAGTATATCAAAAGCCGAACCAATCTGCAAGCCTGATTTTATTTTCCAGACTATACAGCAAGCCGTGAGTCTATCAGACCAAGCCTTATTCGTCAAGCAAAATCTTGCTAAGTTACTGCTTCAAAATTCATAGATTTGAGGGATGCACGAAAATGAGACCTTTTTGTGGCCTTGCATAGCACCTACGGGCAGGCTGCGAACTCGGAGACCGGCGAGAACAAGATTTATTAATATGGCGTGGTGCGGATTAGGCCAGCCTGAACCTTTTGTAGCGTTTCTTCAAACAAGCGCTGTTTCCCTTCTGTGAGGA
>BAABOD010000080.1:0-4144 GCA_040371255.1 Anaerolineaceae bacterium
TGGGTGTTGTCGAGGTAGGCAAGTTTTTTGCAAACCGCATCAATAACAACGAATAGATTACTTTAAGTACTATTTATTAGAAGAGATGGTTTACTGCCCGAGATCCAGGATTACCTCTGGGATATGAAACCCAGCAAGCTTAACTCGAATAAATGTTTGCTGGGTATAATGTTAATTGCCTTGAAACAACGTTCAGGCTTAGTTTGACACTTTTAAAATGACAATTTTTAAAACTAGAGAGATATTCAAGCGTTTAGTTTTATTGGAAAAACCAGGACAAAACCGATGAGTGAGATTCCATTGAAATCTTCCCCTTCAAAGATTTCACATCGAAAGAGATATCAGCAGATCCTTTCAACTTTCATTAAGCATGGTTTTGGTTATGCCTTAGCCAAGCTACAACTGAAACGCTCCTTCTTTCCTATTCCTCCAGAGGAAACCCTCAAAACCGAAGAAGATTTGAAATCTCGTGCAGTCCATTTCCGCTTAGCTTTAGAAGAGCTTGGTCCCACTTTTATTAAAGTCGGACAGATTCTTTCTACACGTCCGGATTTGCTTCCCCCAGAGTTTATTCAGGAATTAACCAAATTAGAAGATTCCGTTCGTCCTGAGAGCTGGGAAGTGATTCATGCTGTCCTCATCGAAGAGATAGGTGAAGAACTTGAGCAGGTATTTCCCGAAATCAATCCGATTCCGCTTGCTTCTGCCTCTTTAGGGCAAGTGCATTCTGCTCGCCTAAAGAATGGCAGAAGCATTGTTATTAAAATACAACGGCCAAACATCGAAAGCATCATCGAAGTAGATCTCTCCATTTTAGGAGATTTAGCTAGTTTGGCAGAACGGACCCCGTGGGGTGAGCGCAACCACCCGGTTGAGATAATCGATGCATTCGCTCATACCTTGCGTAACGAACTTGATTACTACCGCGAAGGTCGCAATGCTGACCGTTTTCGCGAGAATTTCACCGGTGATGAGCGCATTTACATCCCCACGATTTATTGGGAACATACAACCCGCCGTGTTTTAGTGATGGAAGAATTGCACGGTATCAAAATTACTGATATTGCTGCCATTAAAGAAGCGGGAATCAACCGTAAAAAAGTAGCTCATAACGCAGTCTCAATGATTGTCAAGGAAATCCTCGAGGATGGCTTTTATCATGCTGACCCCCATGGAGGCAATTTTTTTGTTCTCCAGGATGGTTCAATTGGTGTAATGGATTTTGGTATGGTGGGCGAGTTAACCTCACGGGACCGCCAAAGCCTTACACGTTTGTACATCAATGCTATTGCCATGGATGCCGTAGGTATCGTAGATGAACTCTTTCGGATGAATGCTGTGCCTCCAGATGTAGATAGAGAGAGCTTAGAACGGGACATGGAACACATGCTGCAGAAATATGCCGGTTTGCCGCTCAAGGAAATGCATTTTCAGACTATCTTGCAAGACTTCACCAAGCTCGTTACCCGCTATAGCCTTACACTCTCACCTGATTTCTGGATGCTTGGTAAAACTTTAGGAATGATGGAAGGCATTGGGTTGCTTCTCTATCCGGAATTAGATATTTTTGCAATCTCTGAACCCATAGTGCGCAAATTGCGCAGAGAGATGCTCTTGCCTAAAAAAGAATGGATGCGATATCTCGTGCGCCAATCGATGGATTGGGAAGAGGTGGCTAGGTTACTTCCCCGTACAACTCGACGACTAGTTGAACGCATTGACCAGAATAAGCCTTTGGATATAAACCTGATTGGTCGAGAGAAAGAAAAAAAGGAAGTTGTTCGCAGTCTAAACCAGCTTTCCTTCAGTATCCTCATCGCTAGCCTTGTACTTGCCATCGCTATGCTGCTGCCCATCGCATTGAACAATGCCTTAGTCTTTATCCCTATCGGGATTTGTATGATTGGCATCCTAGCGATTTTTGTTTGGTTAGCCTTATCCTCTTTTAGAAATCGATAAGAAAACAACGCGATCACCTCCGTTCATCCAATAATCACCCGAAAATCCCATTATTTCCACACTTAACCATCCTGAAAATGGGATTAGCGTTTAAAATAAAGGAAATTTTTATCGTCATGAGGCGCCATGTTTTCTCCCGCTAAACCTGTATTTGATCCAATTGCTAACCCTCAAGCGATTGTTTTAGCCGGTCCAATGCGTTTTACCATGCTGAAAAGCCGGCTCATCCGCATTGAATTTTCACCTGAGCAAAGTTTTGAGGACCGCCCTAGCCAAGTGTTTTGGTATCGCAACCAACCCGTACCCGAATTCCAAACCTACGAGAAAGACGGCAAATTGATCATCGAGACAGCCGACTTGGAGCTAACTTACCGCTTAGGTGAGCAACCAATCGCGCGTTTTATACAAATTCGGCTTAAAGCGAATGGCGTTACTTGGACCTATGGTGATCGCGACCAAACTAACTTGCGCGGTACTGCCCGTACCCTCGACCGCGCCAATGGGCGCATTCCTTTAGAAAAAGGCTTAGTTTCCCGCTCTGGCTGGAGTTTGATCGATGACAGCAATTCCCTCGTTTTCACCAGCGATGCAACCCTTGAGCCGCGCGGGACTGACCCAGATACGCGGGATTGGTACTTTTTCGGCTATGGACATGACTATTTAGCTGCTATCCAGGATTTTCAAGATATTTCTGGCAAGCCTGGATTGATACCCCGTTGGGCTTTAGGGAACTGGTGGAGCCGTTATTGGGCTTACACTCAAGAAGAGTTAACTGAACTCATCTTGGAATTCAAACGCCATGATATTCCGCTTTCTGTTTGCATTATTGATATGGATTGGCATATTACAAATACAGGCAATAGCTGTTCTGGTTGGACAGGCTACACTTGGAATAAGCAACTTTTTCCAGATCCAAAACAGTTCTTACAGTTCTTACATCAAAATGCGCTAAAAACAGCACTTAATCTGCATCCTGCAGAGGGAATTCATCCTCACGAAAAATGTTACCCACAAATGGCAGAAGCAATGGGCGTTGACCCTGCCAGCAATACACCTGTTCCCTTTGATCTCACTTCGGAAACATTCCGCCACGCCTACTTTGAAATATTGCATCACCCTTTAGAAGCCCAAGGCGTTGATTTCTGGTGGATCGATTGGCAGCAAGGCACACGCAGTAAAATTACTGGCTTAGACCCGCTTTTTATGCTAAACCATTTGCACTATTATGATTTGGGCAGAACGCCAGAAAAGCGACCCTTTATTTTCTCTCGCTGGCCTGGGTTAGGTGGGCAGCGTTACCCCATCGGTTTTTCTGGGGATACGATTGTCTCGTGGGAATCCCTTGCCTTCCAACCAGAGTTCACCGCAACAGCTGCAAACGTAGCCTTTGGTTGGTGGAGCCATGATATTGGCGGGCATTTTGAAGGCATCGAAGAAGCTGAGCTATACCTCCGCTGGGTACAGTTAGGCGTGTTCAGTCCTATTTTGCGCTTGCATTCGACTAATAACCCATACTGCGAACGCCGTCCTTGGGGTTATGGATTGGATACGCTCGAAATTGTGCGCCGGGCTATGCAGCTGCGCCGCCAATTGATTCCTTTGCTCTATTCTGCCAATTATCACAACGCGACTAGTGGTGAGCCTTTGATTTTGCCGCTGTATTACGGTTGGCCAGAAAACCCAGAGGTTTATCAATCCCCGCAAGAGTATCTCTTTTGCCAGCAGCTCCTCGCCGCGCCCATTACCCATAAGACTGATCCCGATACGCGCCTTGCCCGGCAGGTCGTCTGGCTTCCTGCTGGCGATTGGTATGATTTCTTTACCGGCGAATACTTCGAAGGCAATGCTTGGTATCCGTTATATTGTACAAAGGAGCAAATTCCTGTTTTTGCCAAAGCCGGCGCGATTATTCCTTTGGATGCAGAAAAAATTGCCAACGGTACAGCATTACCCCAAGAATTTATCCTCAAAATTTTCGCTTGTGCTGATAATACCTTCAGACTGTACGAAGATGATGGGGAGAGCCAGGCTTACTTGCGAGGTGAATTTAATGAAACTGAGATAGTACAAACGTATACGCGTCAAACCCTCACGGTGCAAATTCGACTTATTGCTGATAAGGTTAAAGGTATACCCAGAAAACGTACTTGGAGCTTTGAAATCTATGGAATATCTCATCCAGAGA
>BAABOD010000081.1:0-4113 GCA_040371255.1 Anaerolineaceae bacterium
GCTGCTGCAAAAGGTTACTCACAAAAAAACGGTACCCTTTTTCCGTTGGAACGCGCCCAGCGGAAGTATGCGGTTGGCGCAAGTAGCCCATCTCTTCCATCGCCGTCATCTCGTTGCGAATGGTGGCAGAGCTGATCGGCAGGCTATATTGCCTAACCAGCGTGGCAGAGCCAACTGGCTTAGCCGTTTGCGTGTGCTCATGCACGATCAACGAGAGTAATATTTTTTGGCGTTCAGTTAATTCTTCCATAGTTCCGTTTCTAATTAGCACTCTCGAGCTGAGAGTGCTAATTTCCACGCAATAATGATACCATGCGGATGGTTAATTTTCAATTAGAAATTATAGGAAGTGTATTAATTTTTTCGATAAAAGTATATTTTGTTCTGGCATGGTACCTTACGAGTAGGGTGCACACTCGGGAGACCGGGGAGTATAAGAGGTTTGTTTTTAGGAAGCTAATTCCCCGCCTGTGGGGAACAGCGTGTGTGCATAATATAGCGGTCTTTGGCGCCAAACTTGTACTTGTAATCCTCATCCCCACGCATCATATCCACCTCGCGGATGCCTTGGGCGATAGCCCATTCAATTTCCTTAGCTAAAAGTACCCAACCGGGGGAAGAAGAAGCGAAAGTTGGCTCCCATGCGGAATTGTATACCCATAATTTTTGTTGGGTCACAAGGCTGAGAAAAGCAGCCGCCTTGTGGTTATCAAAGGTTAAAAAGGAGAGACGTAGTAACTTGTCTTCGAAGGCAGCTTTGGCAAAATCGTGCAGGTATTGCAGCATGGCAGGGTTCTGCAGAAATTCAACTTTACGATGGTCATTGTGCATCATAGCGATGAAGGCATCCATCTCTGCAGTTAAGGCGTCTTTTTCATTCACAGTGTACCAGCCAGTTTGGTGGCGGGCTTCGGCATTGCGCAGTTTACGGCGGATCTCGTGGCGCTGCTTTTTATCCAACGTGCCTAAATACATTTCGAAGCTCTCTGCCAGAGGAATATACGGGGCGGGCATCAAATGCGTTGTGCTAAAAGACCAGCCAGTTTGGGCGCATGCTCCCTTGAGCGCACTTTGGGTAGGTGAGCTTTCCATTAGGTTATAGAGATCCAAAGCTTTCTCTGGCAGGGCTTGGCATGTGGAGACAAAATCGAGCAGCCCGACGAGGAATGCTTCCAGACGTTCGGGTAAAGTTATGAAATCCAAATAATCGGAGACCTCGACTGAGCCCAAGAAGCGCAGAGCCGGTTCAAAACCTTCTTTGGAGGAGAGAAAAAGTGGAGCAAGCCCAACTAACTGATCTGCCTCGCGGGCAGTAATAATGGCTAACTGAGTTTTATCGGGCTTCCACTCGCCGCCGCCGAGCGTTTGCCACCAGCTACGCAGATAGCCCCAGCGTAGAAAGGGAACCTTCGCGTAGCTTTTGTCGTAGAGTTCATTCCATTCAGAGGCAAGGGCGTCCCAGCCTGTTGTGTCTTGTATCAATGAAAAATCCATCGGGCAAGATTATACCTTTTTAGTATCGTTATGTATTGTATAATACCCACAGGGAAAAATCCCATGAGAAATTTTTGGCAAGATCACTGTTATTTTTACCCGAGGCGCATTTATGAAACATGATTTAGACCTTTATCTTCTCCATGGCGAACTCATCCCTGGCTTTCACGCTGCAGCCTCAGCGAAGCGCTGTGCCCGAGGGCGGGAAGATGATAGTGTGATGCTCCTGATCACCCAAAAAAGCGGCGCGCCGATAACCCCAGAAACGCTTCAAACTTGGTTAGAACGTGTCACGAGTATATTTTATAAAACCTCTGGATCGGTCACCGCAGCCATGCGTGCCGTGATCAACGCGCTCAATAGCAGCCTCAGCGAAGCCAATCTTAAGCTCCCCGAGGAAGCTGAGCCTCACTCCGCGGCGCTTTCGCTTGCTGTGATTCATCATGATACCCTTTTTGTGGCTCAGTCGGGGCTTAGTCAAGTGCTTTTGCTGCAAGATGGCAACTCGCGGCTTTTTTTTGATCCGGATCTCGACCTGCGCGGCATGGGGCTTACGCAAATACCACAGCTTCGCTTTTTTCAAGAAGCCATCGGAGAACATGCTCTGATACTCTTTTCTACGGAGTCTCTAGCTGCCTGGCAGGAAGGCGCGCTTGCTAGCCTTGGAACGGATGTTAGGGCTATCCAGGAGCGCATTATAGCTGAAGAAAACCCGCCAGCAGCGCTTGCCTTGGTGGAAGCTAGACCTGGAGCGGGTGTGCTGCGCCGTCTGGAATTAACCTCCCGGCTTAATGAGTCGCTTACCGAAGAACAAGCCAAAGCAGCTGAATCAGCACCGCAGGAATTCGCGGAAAGTGAAGTGGAAGTCTCTTCGAAAGCAGCATCGGTGGAAGTTCTTGAAGCCGAGCCCCAAGCAGAACAACCCGAAGAACCACCAGAGATTCCAGAAGCTGCAGAGTCAACCCCCTTGCGCGAAGAACCAGAAGTGACAGCAGAGATTCCACTGACTGCGCCTGGGGAATATTCAGCAGAAGAGCAGGTTTCCATGCCGCAGGGCTTGACTTACAGCGAGCAGATCCCAGAAAGCTCACCACGTAAGCGTAAGGAAAATAGGGATGCACGAAAAGTGCGCGAGCAAGCAGCTTACACTAAGTTAGCCGAAGGTGCCGCAAAAATAAACCAAGCAGGCGACAGCCTGGGTAAATTATTTGGTGGGAAAAAGACTCCACGAGAAGGCGTGGAGCCTAAACGCGAGAGCCTTTCCTCAGGCACTAAGCTGCTCTTAGCGATCGTCATACCACTGCTGGTAGTCGCAATTGCCTCTATCATCTACATTACCCAGGGCAAAGAGAATCAATACCAATACCTGATGGCGCAAGCACAAGCTGCCGCGGAAAACGCAGCCCTGATGAGCGACAGCACCCAGCAGCGGGAAGGTTGGAACCAGGTGATGAATTGGCTGGATCAAGCTGAGGATTACCGCCAAACTAATGAGTTGCGCGCCTTGCGCGTGCAAGCACAGAACGCGCTGGACCGCTTGGATGGGGCTGTGCGCTTGCATTACACAGCTGCTTATGCGGCTTCTCAGCTGCCCAGTTTACAAATAAGCCGCCTGGTAAGCGTTGGAAACGAGCTGTACTTGCTCGATCAGGCTTCTGGCGCCGTGCTGCACATGTCGCCATCAGGCTCGGTATATAACTTAGTTTTGGAATTTAAATGTGCCCCCGGCGTGGTGGATGGCATTCAGGTTGGCAAATTAGTCGAGGTTATGTCTGTACCAATCAATAATCCCGCCAAGGCACCTTTATTTGCTCTGGATGCAGAAGGCAACGGCTTGTTTTGCCAACCCAAGAAAGACCCCGTAGCTATCAGCCTACTCCCGCCGGATTCTGGCTGGGGAAAGGTGCAGAGCGCGTTTTACGATTCTGGTCGTCTGTTTGTGCTCGACTCAGCTAAAAATGCACTGTGGATTTACCGCGGAGCAAGCATGAACTACACTGAACCGCCGGATTCGTACTTTGAGGATATGACCATAGATCTTTCTACCGCAGTGGCAGCTGCGGGAAGCGGCGACGAGCTGTTTCTGCTTTTTAATGATGGACACACCATGCACTGCTTAGCTTCCAATGTAACTGGCTTGGTCAGCTGTGATGACCCCTACCCTTACATCGATGGGCGCACAAGTGCTGCTTCTCAGCTCGATTTTGGCAGCTTGCACTTTTCTCAGCTGGCTTATTCCCCTCCGCCGGATCCCTCGCTTTACTACCTGGAAGCAGATAAAGCTGAGCTGTATCAATTTAGCCTGCGCCTTAACCTCAATCGCATTTTGCGCGCGGATGTTGAAAGCGGCAGCCTGCCCAAAAAGGTGGCTACAGCGTTTAATGTTTCCACTAACCGCTTAGTCTTTTTAGCATTTGGGAATGAGCTTTACTACGCGTCTTTGCCCTAACTGATCAAAGCGGCGGACGCAAAAATGACAGGCGCCATTAAAAACCTGCAAGAGCAACAGAATAATGTCCTAATGTAGCAAAATAGAAATGTCCTAATCAAGATTCGGAGCTATAAAATCGTCGCTCATTATTCCGAGTTTTTTCAAAGGAACGATAAAATCATGACGAA
>BAABOD010000082.1:0-4082 GCA_040371255.1 Anaerolineaceae bacterium
ATGCGTATCGCTGTTCCGTAGCCGTTTTTGGTCCAATCTTCTGGTGAGGCGACGGGTGTAGACCAGCGGTAAACCCATTTGGCATCTGCAATGGACATGTTTATACAGCCAGCGCTCATAGGCGTCCCAAAGTTAGAATGCCAGTAAACACCATGTGTCGCTAAGCCGTCCTCTAATTGGAAAAAGCAAGTCCATGGAACGCCCACAAAACGGTATGCGTAAATATCATCGGATAAGTCGCCATCGCCCATGTGCTTGGATGGCATTTTCGTTTGGATATGGAAATCCCCAGGAACCGTAATTCTCCCAGTGGATATTTTTGTTTGGAAAACCAGTGTGTCGCCCTCAAAGGCTTTCAAATTCTGATAGGTGATGGAGATCTCAATGTGTTTATTGCCAGGAGGGACATTGGAGGAAATAGGCTCAAAATCCTCATCAGGGATAAAGCGCAAATGCTCTGAGGGAACCGCTAACTCTGCACTGTTCAGTTCGTCTTTGATCTTATACCAAGGTTTGCCGTCAGGGCCAGTATTGACGTCCATAATCCAATGGGTGGAGCCATAATAGAGCCGATACACAGGTATCCAGCCCTGAGCATTGTTATATAAGTAGGACTGCGTATAGGGAACGGTGATTTCAGCTAACTGACCCGTTGGACGAATGTTCGGATTGAGCGAATTGAGGATGTATTTGACCTCAAATAGGTGACCACTGTGCACGTAGCCGCCCCACACGCGATACCAAATCGGGTTCCAGTAAGGACCAGCGGGACCCTCCACTTGATCATAGACATTGATGATGTCATTGTAACCAAGCTGATACATAATGAGGCTCGAGTCATCCGGTAATTTATGCACGCTGACCCCTTTTTGGCTGCCTACCAAAAAAGTACGAGGAGCTTTAACCCCCGGATTTGGGGAAGGCGAAGCCAGAGCGTTACTTAAGACGAGCCTCGGTGAGCGCAGAAAGACTGCGCCCAAACCGAGTGCACCTAACTTAAAAAACTCTCTGCGGGTATATTTCTCTTTTTTCATCAAGTGGATAGGCTAATCCAATTCTTTCGGGATAATTTCGGCGACGGACTCAAATATCCAACGTGGACGGTAAGGATAACGCCCTACATCTTCCCGCGCGGTTACTCCAGAAAGCACTAAGGCAGTGTCTAAACCTGTTGAGATACCCGAAAGGACATCAGTATCCATCCGATCGCCAATCATGATGGTATCTTCGGAGTGGACATCTAAGTAATTCAAAGCTGAGCGCATCATCAGCGGGTTCGGTTTGCCAACAAAGAACGGCGAGATTTCGGTTGCCCTCTCAATTAATGCTGCCATTGCACCACAAGCCGGCTCGATCCCTTCTGCAGTATTGCCGATAGGGTCTGGATTGGTAGCCACAAAACGTGCACCGGCTTTAACCAAGCGGATAGCTTTGGTAATCTGTTCAATGTTATAGGCAAAAGTTTCTCCCAGCACCACAAATTCTGGGTTGATTGTTGTTTGGACATAACCAATTTTGTGAAGTGCTTCGCTTAAACCCAGCTCACCAATGACAAAAGCAGTTCCATTAGGGTGTTGTTTTTCAAGGAACGTTGCTGTTGCAAGTGCGGATGTATATATATTTTCCTCTTGGATATTTAAGCCCGTAAGCTGCAAGCGGTGGGCTAAGTCCCGTGTGGTATAGCGTGAATTATTAGTCAGGATTAAAAACTTTCTCTTATCCTCAATAAGCCGATTGATGAATGCATCGGCTCCTGGCACCATGACTGATCCGTGGACCAGGACGCCATCCATATCAATTAAAAAACTCTTTTTTATTTTAGCCATAAAATACCTCAACTTCCTTGCAAATAATTGCATAAAAAAACGGCCACTCTTGATTTTACCAACAGTGGCCGATTTTGTCTTATACTGTTGGAACTTATTTCTTCGTCAATATGATGCGGGCATCAACGACTTTTACACCCTTTCCGGCTTCGTACAAAATGACAGGGTTAGCGTCTGATTCAGCCACTTCATCTTTGAGATCATCAACCATGTAGGCATAAGCTGCTAAAGCTTTTGCCAAAGCAGCTTTATCGCGAGGCAGTTCGCCGCGTGTACCATCCAAAATGGCTGCACTGCGAATCTCATTTTGCATGCGCATGGCTTCTTCAACCGAAATCGGGGCGACGCGGAAGACCACGTCTTTCAGAACCTCCACAAAGATGCCGCCTAAACCAAACATGACCGTTGGTCCGAAAGTTTTATCGTTGATCGAGCCGATAATAACTTCGGTCGCCCAAGGTGCCATCTCCTGCACGGCGATACCTTCGATCAGGGCATCGGGTTTGTAATTACGGGCATTTTCGAGAATGGTACGATAAGCTTCGCGTACCTGATCAGTGTTTTTGATGTTGACTTTCACGCCGCCAGCATCAGATTTGTGCAAAATATCTGCAGATACAATTTTCATCACGATTGGGAAGCCGATCTTCTCGGCAAGTTCCACTGCTTCCTCTTCGGAAGTGGCAAGGTCAGTTGCAGTTACTGGCAAACCATAACACTTGAAAACCTGTTTGGCTTCGATCTCGGTTAATGCGTCCCGTCCGGCTTTACGCGTTGCGGCAATGATGGCACGTGCTTTTTCCGAATCGATTTTGCCGGGGTCGTAAGAACCATTATTATTGATTTCAGAAATCTGTTGCTGTTTACGAAGGTTGATTATGGATTTTACAGCTAAATCAGGTGCATTATAAGCCGGCAGACCTTGTTCAACTAACCATTCCATAGCCTTATCACACTCTTCGCCACCGACGAAGGAAATCGTTACCGGTTTATCGGTCACGCCAGCGTCTTTGATTCCGCGGTGGATGGCTTCAGCGATCTCGGCGGGATTGGTAATGGCGGTCTGGCAGTAGAGCACAACCAAGCCATCGACCCAAGGGTGGGCAAAAGCACTCTTAGTGGTCTCGTAATACCAGTCGTTGCCAGCCATACCGGTCATATCTACTGGGTTTTTGGCGGAGCCAAAATCAGGCATGTGCTTTTTCATTTCTTCCTGCACTTCGGCTGGCGCAAACTTGAGCGGTAAACCGTATTTTTCAGCTGCATCAGTTGCCAAGACGCCAACACCACCACCGTTAGTCAGGATCAAGAGGTTGTCGCCTTTCATTGTTGGCTGGAGAGAGAGCGCTAAAGTGCTATCGAAAAGGTCGTTCAAATCAGTGGCTTGAGTGATGCCAGCTTGTTCCATTGCAGCGCTATAGACTTTGGCTGCACCGGCTAAGGAGCCAGTATGGGAAGCAGCTGCAGCCGCACCATGCTCCGAAACGCCGGCTTTTAGCATGATAATGGGCTTCTTGCAGGCACGGGCTGCGTTGATAAATTCGCGACCGTCATGTAATCCTTCTACGTAAAGCGTAATGCAGCTGGTATCGGGGTCTTCTGATAAATAACGAATGAGCTCGGCGAAATCAACATCGGACATATTCCCGATGGAAATCATCTTATCAAAGCCGACACGGCGGGTGTAGGTAGCTGCATCCATAGCAATGAGCAAAGCACCACTTTGCGAGACGAGCGATGCCTTACCAGGTAAAGGCAAGAATGGCGCAAAGGAAGCGTTCATGTGATCGGAGTTCGAGAGCGTGCCCACGATATTTGGACCGAGAACGCGCATTCCATAGGACCTTGCCACTCTGACGATTTCGCGCTCGAGCTCGACTTCTCCTACTTCACCGAAGCCTGAGGTAATGATGATCAAGCCTTTCACACCTTTTTCGCCGCATTGCTTGGTAACTTCGAGCACGCCCTTGGCGGGAACGGTGATGACGGCTGCATCCACGACGTAGGGAATGTCATTCACAGTAGGGTAACACTTTAAACCAAGAATTTCAGTGGCTGACGGGTTCACTGGATATATTCCGCCTTTATATTGACTTTCAATAAGATTTAGCACGACCTTGTATCCAATTTTGGTTGGATTGGTCGAAGCGCCGATAATTGCGATACTTTTAGGTTTGAGCAAACCAGTTAAGATGGGATCCACATTTTCCTCCGATAATTAATTTTTTACCGCTCAAGTATACCGTATAAAAGGCA
>BAABOD010000083.1:0-3954 GCA_040371255.1 Anaerolineaceae bacterium
AGTGGTTTTATCTCTTCGTTTCCGCCAGCACTTCTTCAATCGTCTTGAGCAAGACAGGGTCAACCTCAGCTTGAAGCGAGCTTAATTCTGGTTTGATGCTGCGGGCGTCGATCGCCTTCGCTCCTTCCATGATCCAGCGACCTGCCATGTTGAGCGGAACGCGGCTGGTATCGATCACCAAGTTAAAACCTCGCGCATCATTGGGGTCAACATTATAAAAAGTTTGCAGGAAACTCTGACGCACTTCATCGCTTTGCCGCACAGCTTTTTCGGCTTCGAGGATGTCATTGATCTGCTCAGTTTGCATGGCATTGCGCACGCGATATTCGAAAGGCGCGCGCAGTAATACATTGAGCACATTTTGATAATCCTTGAGGACCACAAAACCGCCGCGGCCGATGATCAGCGTGTTATCCCGTTTGGCGAACGCTTTAATCGTTTCGTTAAGTAAGTTGACGACTTGTTTATCGCGGCTATCTAAGCGCGACCAAAGTGTATGCACCGAGTCATAAACCTCATGGAAGGTGAGCACCCCATATTTGAGCATGATTTTTCCGATGAGCTCTTTATCTGCCTGACGGTAGTTGAGCGTGTTGACGATCATTTGGGTTATCAAGCCACCGCCGCTACCCAGCTCGCGGGAAATAGTGATGATAGCCATTGCTACCTCCTTTCTATCCTTTACCTTTATTATACCTGAAGGGTGAAATAGAGACTCTATTTGCTTAGAAAACAGAATAAAAAAGCCTATCTTTCCTCAGATTGATAGGCTTACGAGGTCTCATGTACATGCTGTTGAGCTTACCCCATAACGAGGGCGATCCAGTCCTCCATTTGGTAACGCTGAATCAACCCTAAGCCGGCTTCTCGCCCTGCGGAAAGAACTTCATCGGCTTGGCTTTCCAAAATCCCAGAGAGGACTAATCCTCCGCCTGGTTGAAGCAGTTGGGCTAATCCCTGCTGGAAAAGGCTCACAAGTACAGGCGCTAAGATGTTCGCAAGAACAAGCGGTGCCTGTTTTAAGGCAAAGTTTCCAGCAAGGATATCCACTAGCGATCCTTGTGCAACCTGGAGGTTGGCTTGGACGTTATTCAGTTGGGCATTCCGCTGGGTAGCTTGCACCGCCAGGGGGTCTGTATCCAGCGCCAAAGCAAACGAGGCACCCGCTTTGAGCGCTGCAATGGCTAAAATGCCCGATCCGCACCCCAAGTCGATGACAGCTTGATGGGGTGCAAGATGGTCCTCAATAGCAAGCAAACAGAGTTGGGTGGTTGGGTGTGTGCCTGTCCCGAAAGCCATAGCCGGATCAATGCGCACAATCGTGCGGGTTTCGGATGGATCTGAGTTTATCCAGGCAGGCAGCACCAGCCATTTTTTGCCAATCTTGAGCGGCTGGTAATGCTGCTTCCATACCGCCATCCAATCCTGATCTTCAATAGACTTGAATTGAAGTTCTGGAAAACTCTCAATTTGCTGCAGATGCCAAAAAGCCTCTTCGAGCTGCAAGCGCGTGCGCTCTAACGCTTCATCTTGGGGCAGATAGGCTGCAACGCGCACATCGCCCGTTGGCACCTGCTCGTGCTGCTCTGGGTCATATCGGGTAACAGCCTCGATCACCACGCCATCAGGCGCAAAACGCGCAAAAACTTCCGCAGCCGCTTCGGCTAACTCACCATTGCAGGTGAGTGAGACTTCCAGCCAGGCGTGCATGGCTTCAGCCACCAAGCATGTCCTTGAGTTTATCCAAGAAGCTGCGTTCTTGGATCTTAATTTCGGTTCCCATGGTCTTCCCTAGATTTTCCAACAAAGCTTTTTGCTCCTCGGTCAGTTGGGTAGGGATTTGCACATTAACGGTGACTAATTGGTCGCCTCTGCTGTTGCGATTCAACACGGGAATGCCTTTGTTGCGTAGTTTGAACACTTTCCCGGGTTGAGTGCCCGGAGGAATGCGTAATTTTTCCTCGCCATCTAAAGTCGGAACAGTGATCTCGTCACCGAGGGCTGCCTGGGCAACGTTGATATCGACGTCTAACAAGACGTCATTACCGCTCCGCCGAAAGTATGGATGCGGTTCCACTTCCAACTCAAGGTAAAAATTACCGCTTGGTCCGCCATTAACGCCGGGCTGTCCTTCGCCCATAATTCGGATCTGGTTACCGTTATCCACGCCAGCTGGGATGCTGACTTTACGCTTGCTCGTGCGGCGGACTAACCCGCTTCCGCGGCAGGTATGGCAAGGGTTCTCGATTACTTCTCCGCGACCGTTGCAAGTGGGGCATGTTTGTACCTGCACCATTGAACCTAAGAAGGTTTGTTGTACGCGACGTACTTCTCCGCTGCCCTTGCAAGTGGGGCAGGTAACCGGGCGTGTGCCAGGCTCAGCGCCACTGCCACCGCAGGTGGGGCACTTTTCATCCCGGGTAATATCAATTTCTTTTTCAGTGCCAAAGGCAGCTTCTTCAAAGCTAATCCGAATTTTGGAGCTTAGGTCGGCGCCACGTCGGGGCGCATTCCGCGTTCGCCGGCTGTAGCCTCCCATACCTCCAAAACCGCCAAGACCAAATAAGCCCTCGAGTATATCGGAGAGGTCCATACTGGTAAAGTCTGGCATACCCTGAAAGTTGACCCCCTCGGGACCGTAGCGGTCATAAGCAGCCCGTTTTTCGGGGTCGCTGAGCACGCCATACGCTTCGTTGATTTCCTTGAACCTCTCTTCGGCATCCGGTTCTTTATTGACGTCCGGATGATATTTCCGTGCAAGGGTGCGAAAAGCATTTTTAATTTCATCCTGGTTAGCGGATTTTGGGATCCCCAGGACTTCATAATAATCTCGTTTTGTTGCCATAATTCCTAAAATCGAACAAAGAGTTCAACATCCTTGGTTAACTCCAAGTTGATGTTGAACTCCTTTTTATCCTTAATCCTGTTGAAAGTCGCCATCCACAACGTCATCATCAGGCGAGGTCTGATCGCTGCCGGGGTTTTGTTCGGGCTGCTGGTCTTGTGGCTGTGAATAAGCCGCCTGACCAACGGCTTGAAGTGCCTGCATGAGCGCTTCCACTTCGCGGTTGATCTCAGCTGGATCGTCATGGTCGTGGACGGATTGTACCCGTGCGATAGCTGTTTCAACATTGGCTTTCACATCCTCTGGGACTTTATCACCCAGATCCCGCAGAGTTTTCTCAGCACTGTAAATGGCATTATCAGCCGTGTTGCGCGCTTCAATCAGGTCACGTCGGCGTTGATCTTCCTCTGCATGAGCCTCGGCTTGGCGCCGCATTTCTTCTACTTCTTCCTCGCTAAGCCCGGAAGAAGCCGTAATCGTAATGTTTTGGGATCTGCCGGTGGCTTTATCTTTGGCGGTCACCTCGAGGATGCCATTGGCGTTAATATCAAAAGTAACTTCAATTTGGGGCACACCGCGTGGAGCAGGTGGAATACCGTCCAAAGTGAACTTGCCCAGAGATTTGTTATCGGCTGCCATAGGGCGCTCGCCCTGCAGCACGTGGATTTCCACCTGGGTTTGGTTATCCGAAGCGGTGGAAAACACCTGGCTCTCCCGGGTCGGGATGGTAGTATTGCGCTTAATCAACGGGGTGGCAATCCCACCTAAAGTTTCGATGGAGAGCGTCAACGGGGTCACATCCAGTAATAAGATGTCCTTTACCTCACCACCGAGCACGCCTGCTTGGATAGCAGCCCCCACTGCCACCACCTCATCAGGATTTACGCCTTTATGCGGCTCTTTGCCGAACTGCTTACGCACCGCTTCCTGCACAATAGGCATGCGCGTCATGCCGCCAACCATAACTACCTCGTTGATTTCGCTGCTTTTCAGGTTGGCATCAGCTAAAGCTTGGGCAACAGGCTTCATGGTTTTCTCCACCAAGTCCTCAGTTAGTTGTTCGACTTTTGCGCGCGTCAAGGTCGTTACGAGGTGCTTAGGTCCAGAGG
>BAABOD010000084.1:0-3898 GCA_040371255.1 Anaerolineaceae bacterium
TTAGTCTAGACAGGTTTTACGCTTTATAGGAAGGTGATGCGAAAAGCAGCTTATTCGATTGCATGGTAGTCGATTGGTTTTACCGGACGTTCAATAGGTTGATTGCCCTGGGAGACACCATTGGGGTAGTAGAAGCGTTGGCGCAGCTGCCAGGTGAGGGGTCCACTATAGCGATAGCCCTGATAGGTGCCCCAAAACTGGCACAGGCGGAACCAGATAATGCTCCCGAAGCTGTGCAGGAGTTCGCCATCATGCGCGGCGTTTTGCATATCGCGCACGATGTTGCGCGCCGAAAGGCGCACGAAATCCAGAAAGCCAAAACGCTCATGAATGTAAATGTGCTTGAAGGCGATAGCTTCGCGCTTGTAGCGGTTGAAGACCGCTCGCGGCGTTTCGTTATGCACATGGATGATCTCGGCTTCAGGCGCATAGTGGATCTTGTAACCAACGTTCATCATGCGCGTAGCCCACTCCAAATCCTCCAAGCCGGGCAAGGTCTCATTATAGGGGTGCTCAAGCGCCAAACTGCGCCGCACCGCGGCATTGGCGTTATTGCAAAATGGGCTCTCCTGGTATTGCTGGGCGTCATCCGGGTACCAACTGGCGAAGATTTGGCGCTCGGAATACTTCGAGCTCTGCCCGCCGCGCTGTTTGCCGTAAACCAAGGCAATTTGCGGGTCAGCAAAAGGAGCCAACATTTTCTCCAACCAATCGGGGTAAACTGGGTAGACGTGCGCACTGGCGAATACGAGCAGCTCGGCACTGGCAGCTTGAATGCCCAGGTTAAGCGAGCGACCAAAGGTAAACTCCTCGGGTGCGATGTGCACCACCCGCACCGGGTAGCGTGCCGCCACCGTCAGCGTGCCATCCGTCGAGCCCGAATCGACGAGGATGATCTCAACGTCTTTGACCGTCTGCTGGGCGATGCCTTCGAGCAGGCGGCCAAGGTGTTTTTCTTCATTATAGGAGCGGATGATGACTGAGCAAGCTGGTTGTGGCAACTTTCACCTTTTGCGTAGTGATTCCTAAGTGTATCTTCAGAAAATCTATTATACCTGAAGCTCTGGAAGCCAGGCACTTTGGGGTTGCGTAAAAAAATAGCAGCCAGATCATCTGGCTGCTATTTAGGATTAATTTGAAAACCTAATCTTATCTGCCTTTGCGGGTGGCGCGGTCAACGATGACAGCACCAACCAGCACAGCACCGCGCACGATGTATTGTATAGAAATATCAATCCCCATTAGGTTCATCCCGGAGGTAAGGGACATCATCACCAGAGCGCCAATGAAGGAGCCAATGATCGTGCCCACGCCGCCAGCTGCAGAGACGCCCCCAACGAAGGCTGCCGCAATAGCATCAGTCTCGAAGCCAAGTCCAGCAGTGGTGGTGGCTGATTGCAAGCGGGAGGCATAGAGAATGCCAGAGAGGGCTGAGAGGACACCCATGAAGGCAAACACGAGCTGGGTGATACGGGCAACGCTAATACCGCTAAGCTCGGCAGCTTCTGGGTTGCCGCCCACCGCGTAGATGTGCCGTCCTAAAGGCGTCTTGGTGGTGATAAAGGTAAACAAAGCAACCACAATCAGCACGACGACCAAGCTCCAAGAAAGTCCGTTATAACCCGAGAGCAACCATGCGACGTATCCGATGATAGCAGAAGTCAGGATCATCTGTAAGATGAACATCGAAGGGGATGAAACCTCAAAGTTATAAGAAATTTTTTTCTGGCGGCTGCGGATGGCTGAAATAATGGAAAAGATAATCGCAATCACGCCAATGATCAGCGTGACTTTGTGGCGGTCATCCAAAAAACCAAAATCAGGGATATCGGGAATAAAACCGTTGCCGATCGCATTGAATACGGGATCTCGGATGATGATGGTACCTGTCCCCATGGTCACAAGCAGCAGTGCACCGCGGAAAATCAAGCCGGCTGCCATCGTCGAGACGAAAGCTGGTACGCCTAATTTAGCAATTGGCAGGGAGGTGAGCAGCCCAGAAAGTGCGCCCAAGATGAGCACCACTGGAATGACAACGTAGACAGGCCATCCCCAAGAGGTCATCGCAATAGCGGCAAAGGCGCCTAAAAAGCCTGCCAGATAGCCGACCGAAAGGTCGATGTGCCGAATGATAATCACCAACGTCATACCGACGGCTAGAACGGCGATGTAACCCATTTGGTTGAGGAGGTTGCTGATGTTCCTAGAGGAAATGAAACCGCCATCTGTAGCGATCGTGAAAATGAGCATGATTACGATCAGCGCAATAAACATAAAATATTGACTGAAATTTGCCGATAGAAGTGATAAGATTTCAGAGAAAAAATTTGGCTTTGGGGGATCAGATTTTTCGTCAAACATGGCGTCTCTCCTTAATATTCCACTGCAATTTCCATGATTTTTTCCTGTGTGGCTTCTTCACCGGTGAGCTCACCTTTGATTTGACCACCAGACATCACATAAACACGATCACTCATCCCCAAGATTTCAGGCAGCTCCGAAGAAATCATGATGATGCTCATCCCTCTTTCGACCAGAGAATTCATGATCGTGTAAATTTCATACTTTGCGCCTACGTCAATTCCGCGTGTTGGTTCATCCAAGATCATCACACCCGGCTTGACGAACAACCACTTGCCGAGTGAGACTTTTTGCTGATTACCACCACTGAGGTTAAGCACCTTTTGTTCAATTGTGGGGGTCTTGATGTTGAGGCTCTCTTTGTAATTATTGGCAACGACAATTTCCTCATTTTCATTGATGATGCCCCGCTCGGTAATTTCGCGTAGGTTTGATAAAGTGATATTCGTCTTAACATCCTGAATTAGAATCAGACCGTTCCCTTTGCGATCCTCGGTGACGTATGCTAATTGGGAAATGATGGCATCATGCGGATTGCGGAATTTTTGCTCTTTTCCCTTAATAAAAATCTTCCCACTCACATGGTAACGATCCGGATTACCAAAAATGCTCTTCGCAAGCTCAGTGCGCCCAGAGCCCATTAAGCCTGCGATGCCGACAATTTCGCCTGCGTGCACGTTAATGTTGATATCTTTGAGGATTTGCCGACCTAAAGCAGGGGAATAAGCCGACCAGTTTTCGAGACGTAAAACCTCTTCTCCAATTTCGATTTTTTTTCGCTTAGGAAAAACGTTATCAATCGAACGGCCCACCATATGCCTGATCAAGGTGCTTTCCCTCACCTGATGCTCTCTATTATCCAAGGTGCAAATTGTTTTTCCGTCCCGCAACACGGTGATGGTATCCGCTACAGCTAAAACCTCACGTAATTTGTGCGAAATCAAGATGCAAGTTACCCCCTGCTTTTTGAGGCCTTTGATTAATTCGAGCAAGTTGTCACTATCAGTTTCATTAAGTGCAGCTGTAGGCTCATCCAAGATGAGAATTTTTACATCCTTTTTAAGCGCTTTTGCGATTTCGATCAGCTGCTGCTTACCGACGCCAAGTGTCTTGACTTTGGTTTCCGGGTTGACGTCTAAGCCTACTTTTTTGAGAATATCAGCCGCTTGCTTAATGGTTTCATAGGAATCAATGGTAAGACCATTGGTAATTTCGTTGCCTAAAAAGATGTTATCGTACACAGATAATTCAGGCACAAGGGCAAGTTCCTGATAGATAATGGCAATACCAGCACTTTCGCTATCGCGTATGCCTGAAAACTTTTGTGGTTCACCATTAATAAAGATCTCACCACTGTACGTGCCGTAAGGATGAACCCCGCTGAGAACTTTCATCAAAGTAGATTTCCCCGCACCGTTTTCACCGACTAAACAGTGAATTTCACCTTTTGCGACGCTAAAAGTGACCTCGTCAAGCGCCTTAACCCCGGGGAATTCTTTGGTGATAGATTTCATTTCTAGGATAGGCTGTTCCATTA
>BAABOD010000085.1:0-3592 GCA_040371255.1 Anaerolineaceae bacterium
GTAAGTAATTCCGCAGCCATTTGCGGTCTGTTGTCTTAGGTTTTTCCGCACTAGGTTGGTCCATGATTTCACCTTCTTTTTTCCGCTAAGGTTACAACAGGCATTAATTGCCCATATTATAACTGGGCACAATGATACAGGGCACAATTTAGGCAGTTATACCCCTTTTTTTATGTAACCTTTTAAGCTTATTTCAGCACTATCTGGCGGTATAATTTAATTCTAGAGGATCAATTATCACGCAATGAGCCGCAAAGACCTTACCGATGCATACATAAAAAAATATCCCTATCCCCGCAGGCGCCTCATTCGTAGAATATTACAAGGGATAGTCATCGTGTCTTCTGTAGCACTCACAGAATATCACATCGAGGGTAAAGAGAACCTCCCCAAAGATGGACCGCTTTTGATCGTCAGCAACCACTTTCATTTTTTAGATAGCATTGGTCCGGTCCGCAGCACGAACTACTTACTAGAATTTATCAATGATTTGGAAATGCCTAACGCACCGCCATCAATGCGCTTCTTGCCTAGCCTGTGGGGTACGCTTAAAATTTTACAAGGTTCACCGAATCTGGAATCCATGCGCGCCGCCGAAGCCATATTAACCCAAGGCGGCGTTTTAGGTATCTTCCCTGAAGGTCACGTGCACCCAGCACCCTTAGGCAAACCATTGCCAGGCGCCGCTTACTTAGCCTTGCGATCTGGCGCTCCAATCTTACCCATTAGCACCTATAGTGAGGATAGTTGGGATCTCTTCGGTACCTTGCGCAAGAAGAAGCGCCGCGCACGCGTTATCAGTCGTATCGGCAAGCCTTTCGGTCCCTTAGCCAATGGTTCTCTCAGCAAAGTGCCGCTGCGCGAAGAGGTCAAAGCTGCTGGCTGGGAGATCATGAGCCACATTGCCGAATTACTTCCTCATCATGCTCGCGGAATCTATGCGCAACCCCAAGAAGAAACTTTTGCCTAAGCCAAAAAAGCCTCGCTTATTTACACAATTTAAATATTTATCTGATACGATAAAGCAGTTTAAATATTATTAATGAAGTGTTGGCATTATGGAATATAAGGATTACTACAAAATATTAGGTGTTAATAAAAATGCTACCGATGCGGAAATCAAATCGGCTTTCCGCAAGTTAGCTTTGCAATACCATCCGGATAAAAACCCGGATAACCCTCAGGCTGAGGAGATGTTCAAGGAGGTCAACGAAGCCTATCAGGTGCTCTCTGACCCTGAAAAACGCCGCAAGTACGATCAATTTGGCTCCCAATGGCAGCAATATCAATCCGCCGGCGGCAGACCGGAAGACTTCAACTGGGGCGACTGGCAATATCAACCTGGCAGCGGCACAAGTTACCGCACCGTGTCTCCTGAAGAGTTCGAGGAAATGTTCGGCGGTTTGGGCGGCATGGGAGGGTTAGGAGGTTTCTCTGATTTCTTCGAGACCCTCTTTGGCAGCGGCATGGGCGGAGCTGGCTTTAGCGGGCAACCTAGGCAGCGCACCACACGCACCAGTTCCCGCCGCACGCAACGCCCTACCCGCTCGCAAGACGTGCAGCACGAAGTCGAAATTACGCTGGAGGAAGCTCACAACGGCACCACGCGCTTGCTCCAATTTGAAGGCGGCAGGCGCATCGAAGCCAAAATTCCACCGGGTGTGGATACCGGTTCACGCGTGCGCCTCAGCGGTCAAGCCGACGGGGCAGACCTGTACCTGCGAATCAAAGTGCTGCCGCATCCAAGCTTCACGCGCAAGGGTGACGACCTGTATGTACGCGTCCCCATTGACATCTACACCGCCGTCTTGGGCGGCGAGGTGAGCGTGCCCACCTTGGGCAAGCCCGTGCGCCTAACTATTCCAGAAGGTACCGATACAGGCAAGACCTTCCGCCTAAAGGGCTTGGGGATGCCTAATCTCAAAGATCCGCAAAAGAAAGGCGACCTTTACGCCACGGTCGAGATCCACATTCCGCAGCACCTAACCAGCGCGGAGAAGGACAAATTCCGCGAAATCAAAAATATGCGTCACGCATAGGCAGAATTTCTCCAACGCCCGATGGCTTGATAAGCGCTTTTGTGAGTGATACCAATGGTCGCTGGTTAAAAACTTCGCAAGGTATAATAGCCCTATGAATTCTGGCGATACCACACCACTGCGAGTCATCACCGTCTTTTCCGGCTCTGCGGACTCACTTGACGAGGGTTATATCCAAGGCGCTTGGCAGTGTGGCGCCTGCCTGGCTCTCCGTGGTATCACACTCGTTTATGGGGCTGGCAAAACCGGCTTGATGGGAGCTGTAGCAGATGGAGCCTTAGCCTGTAAAGGTGAAGTCATCGGCGTCATCAACGACGGGTTGAACACTCCAGAGCTTGCCCATGCCGGTTTAACGCGATTAGAAGTCTTCCCGGACTTAGCTCAACGCAAAGCACGCTTGCTTAGCCTTGCCGAAGGCTTCATCTGCTTGCCAGGCGGCTTTGGCACTTTCGATGAGCTCTTCGAAGCCCTTACTTTAGCACAGCTGGGTGTGCACCACAAGCCCATCGGCTTACTCAATCTACAGCATTATTTTGATCCACTTCTTGGATTGATTGACCATAGCATTCATGAGCACTTTATCTACCCAGAGCACCGCGAATTGTTCGTCTGCGCCAATGATGCCGACAAGTTGATAGATATGATGCAAACTTACCAGCCACCCCAAAACCTCAGCCGCTGGGTGGAGCGCCCTTCATGACCTCCTCCCCGATCCGCGCCTTTTTCATCGACCTGGACGACACCGTCTACCCAGCCTCCTCCGGGGTTTGGCCACTGACTGGTGAACGCATGGTCACTTATATGCACGAGGTGCTGGGCATTCCTTTGGCGGAAGCCCCTAAAATCCGTGAGCGCCTCTTCCATACTTATGGCACCACTCTGCGCGGCTTACAGTTAGAATACGGCATCGATAGCGAAGACTACTTAGCTTACGTTCACGACCTTGACCTGCGTAACCTGCTGCAACCCGACCCAGAGCTTAAAGAAGCCTTAGCACGCTTCGAGCAGCCCAAATGGATCTTCACGAATGCAACCCGCGAGCATGCCCAAAACGTCCTTTCCGTAATTCAAGTAGTTGAGTGCTTTAGCGGCATTATCGATATCCGCGATGTACAGCCCTATTGCAAGCCCGACCCAGCCGCCTACCAGATTGCCCTGCAGCTGGCTGGCAGCCTTGCACCGGAAGAAGTTTTAATGGTGGATGACCGCAAGGAAAACCTGGACGTCGCAGCCAACTTAGGGCTCCATACCGTACTGATTGCAGACCAGCCCCAAAACGGTTACCAAACTATCCACCGCTTAGCCGACCTGCCCAACCTTTTCTAGAGCACACTATTGAGATTTGGTACGATAATTCTTAGAAATTCCTGTGGAATTCTGCAGCGATATACAATTAAATAAAAAGTTAATCTGCTTAAGGTACACTTATATTCTAAAGAAATAAACGGGAGCAATTATGCAACAAAATAAAGTCCTGAAAACAATCTTATTCGCTATATTGGCTATCGTCGTAGCCGCTGGATTATTCATGGGTGGTATTGTTTTTGGAAACC
>BAABOD010000086.1:0-3570 GCA_040371255.1 Anaerolineaceae bacterium
CGATCCGCTCAACGAAGTGGATAACCTGATTTTCTCGGTTTTATCCTATAGTGACTTTAGCGGCGTGGTCCCAGGATTAGATAAACCCGGCTCAGTCACCTTGCAGGAGGCTGCAGACCGTATCGGACCCGCCCCTCACGAAGTCACCACCAACCTGACGCGTTCATTTTTCTCTGCGCTGCCTTTGCTCTTGGAGAAATGCGCTCAAACCGAACGTTTTGCCAATCTGCAGCTCTCGCATTATATCGATCGTATCGAATTTGCTAAAGCTGAGCAGTTCTCTGCCATCGTCTTCTCCTTAGAAGAAAACTTGCATTTCATCGCCTTTAGCGGCACGGATGATACCTTGGCAGGTTGGAAGGAAGACCTCGAAATGAGCTTCCGAGACGCGGTTCCGGCTCAGAGGGATGCGACGCGCTATGCTCAAGCCGTAATGGCAAACCTGAGCGGGGATTTCTACCTTGGCGGGCATTCCAAAGGTGGTAATCTGGCGGTTTACGCAGCTGCGCACCTAACGTCGGAAGAACAGCAACGTATTATTGCAGTTTACAACAATGATGGACCGGGTTTTCTCGCCAACATTATTGAAAAGGAAGGCTACCAGCGCATTATTCACAAAGTGACCACTTTTATCCCCCAATCTTCTGTGGCAGGCATATTGCTGGAGCATGGGGAGGAATACCGGATCGTCAGAAGCAACGAAACAGGCTTACTGCAGCATAACGCCTTCTCCTGGGAAGTGTTGGGCAAGCATTTCGTTTATGAACAAGAGCTTTCTAAAAGCAGCTTGGTGCTCAGTCAGGCTATCCGGGCTTGGTTGGATGAAATCCCCTTAGAGCAAAGAGCGCATTTTGTAGAAGCGTTGTTCCAGGTGATCGAAGCAACCGGTGCCAAAACTTTGAGCGAACTCTCGGACGATAAATTGGCTGCGGCTCGCGCGATGATCACCACCTTTACCCAATTGGAAGAGGAGACCCAGACTATCCTAAAAAAAGTGGTGGAAAGCTTCTTTACCGAAAGCCAGAAAATATTACGTTCTTCATTAGGAGAGGGCGTAGAAAACCTGGTGCAAAAAACCATACTCCGCAAGAAATCCAACGATCCTAATACCCAAAAAAGCTGATCCTTTATGGGTATAATAGAAGTGATCATACCCTGAAAGGAGGCAGCCATGAGTGATATTCAGTTTCCGCATTTCAGCAAAGAAGAAAAGATCTCAGCGCTTATTGAGCAGCTCAGCGCTTACATCGAACAATATCACGGCGGCACAGTCGAGCTCGTTGCAATTGAGGGGGATGAGGTTAAGGTGCACTTGGGCGGGGCTTGTGAAGGCTGTCCCCTGCTGCCTGCAACTTTACAGGGTTGGGTTGCTGGCACATTGCGTCAATTCTTCCCTGAAGTAACCGTTAGGTCAGTGGATTAATTTGGAGGAAACACTAAGCTGCTGTAGCTTGCATTTCCTTCTGCACGGTGTTATAGAGCGTCTCCCCTTTGATTTCATCCAGGGTGTAGCACGTCCCGCCCATCATATCGGCTAACTCCTGCGCCAAACCTGTGTCGAAAGCTTTGGCTTCCATATTAATTACCACGCTGTGAATGTCTTCTTTAGCAAATAAGCTCGCCATTTCCTTGATTTCTTCTTTCACCGGTTTATTCCCCATTGGCACGTTCCCAGCACCATCTGTGAGAACGATGAGCAGCGGCTGTACATCCGGGTGAAGGATTTTTTCGCGGGTGATGACCTCATAAGCCATTTTCAAGCCTGCAGCTAAAGGTGTTTTACCGCCCACGGGGATATCCGCTAAAGCGCGTTGGGCTAAAAGCACGGAGTTGGTAGGAGCAAGCACGAGCGTAGCCCGGTCTTTCTGGAAAACAATCAAGCCGACCCGATCGCGGCGTTGGTATGCGTCCTTGAGCAGGGAAAAGATGGCGCTTTTGGTGGCTTGCATGCGTTCGGCAACTGCCATAGACCAAGACCCATCTACCAGAAAGAGGATCAGGTTGCCCGTTTTTTTGACGCGCACCTTTTTCTGGAAGTCTTCCGGGCGCACGGCAAACGCCACGTTTTCCTTCTGGCGGATGGCTTTTCGCTGCCGCTGAAAGGGCGCTGCCGCACGGATGGTCGCATCAAAGGCGAGATCATCGGCTTTATGCGGAGAGGGGCGGGCTTTGATGTAGCGCCCGCGTTTGCGGTCGGTATAAGTCTCAGAGCGCCTGCCGCCATGCTTGCGCACCATGTCATCCAGCGGAGTGTCCAATTGGCGGGTATCAAAAGGCTCGCCGGGTTTGACTACCTTGCCACCATCCCACCAATGAGCATCCAGCTCGGTAAAAACTTGTTGCTGCGCTTCCCCTACCGGCACTTGCAGGTCATCTGGCTCTAAGCTGATGCGCTCCTGCTCACTGCCCGTTTTTTTTTTTACCTGTATCGTCCTCATCAGAGGGCGTTTGCTCGGCTTCTACCGCAGCCTGTTCTTTGAGCTGTTCGATGCGCTCTTCTAACGCCTCAATCCCGACATCAGATTTACGGAAAGGCCCGGCTTTGACGCGATGCGGCAAAGCGAGCTCAGCAGCCAGAGCGATATCGTTGGGTACAATGCGCGTGCGGCCGTCAAAGGCAGCTTGTGCGCGGGCAGCCTTGAGGATCACCAGGTCTGATCGGTGGCCATCCACCTCCAGCGAGGCAGTCAAGTCGGCGATAATTAGTAAGTCTCGGGTGGTGTAAGTAACTTCATCGACCAACGCGCGGGCTTTTTGGATGCGGTTGGAAAGCGCTTGTTCTCGGGACAACCAAGTCTCGCGGAATTTGACCGGATCTTGCTCGAAAGCAATATTGCGCTCCATAATTTCCACGCGCGCGCGGGCATCCAGGATGCCGCGGATATCCACCGAGAGTGCAAACCGATCCAGCAGCTGTGGGCGCAGATCACCTTCCTCTGGGTTCATGGTACCCACTAAGATAAAGCGGGCGGGATGGCTAAATGAGATGCCTTCGCGCTCTACGATGTTCATCCCCATCGCAGCAGAATCCAGCAAAATATCCACGACATGGTCATCCAGCAGGTTAACCTCGTCGATATAAAGCAGCCCACGGTTTGCTGCAGCTAAGACGCCGGGCTCAAAGTGGCGTTCGCCTTTTTGGATGGCACGCTCGATATCGAGCGTCCCGACCACACGGTCCTCTGTGGCAGAAACGGGCAGGTTGATGAAAGGCGTTGGGCGGCGGATAACAGGTAAAGGCTCCTTGGAAGCCGCGGCGCGCTCGATGCACTCGGTGCACCAATGGGTTGGGTCGTGCGGGTCACAGCCAAAACGGCAGCCTTCAATGGCTTCTTCCTCCGGCAGGAGGGCAGCCAAGGCACGCGCGGCAGTAGACTTAGCTGTACCGCGTTCACCGCGGATAAGCACGCCGCCTATGCGCGGGTCGACTGCATTGAGCACTAAGGCACGGCACATACGTTCCTGCCCAACGATAGCCGTAAACGGATAAACAATGCGTTGATTCATCTATTTCTTTTCCTCAAAGCTAAGTTTACCATGTAGCCGTAAGAAAAACCTTAGAAGGTATAT
>BAABOD010000087.1:0-3502 GCA_040371255.1 Anaerolineaceae bacterium
CCTGCTGCAGGAGGCTGGCTACACCTCGCCCGATTGGGTTTTTCTTGGTGACTTCGTCAACGATGTGGACCGCGGCTTTGGACGGCGCTATTACTTCCTCGCACGTCAAGCCAAACTCGCCGGCAGTGAGCCTGCCCCTAGCGTGCACCTGCAGACCCGCCAGCAAGTGGAGGATGCCGTTGCTGATGGTCAAATTCGTGAGCTGAGCTGGCAGGCTGCCATTTCCATGGCGCTGCTGCGGCTTTTTTATCTCTAAGGCACTAATTGATGGGGGTCAGGTCTTTACCCTGCCAACGTAAGGCTTGGGCTTGTGCCTGCAAGCCAATCAAGCGTGGCAGCACGCGGGAAAACCTGGCTGGGTCACCTGTGGTGAAGTAGCGCGTTAAGCCCGCCTCTGGCTTGGGGTTCAGCAAGCCGCGCTCCTCAAGCACACGCTGCGTTTGGCGTGCCACCGCCGGCGCCGGGTCGATCACGCGGGCTTTGCCCTCCGTAATCTGCTCGATGAGCGGGATAACGAAAGGAAAATGCGTACAGCCCATCACGAGGGTATCCACGCCGTGCGCCATGAGCGGCAGCAGAGCTGCCTCCAAAATCCGTCGGGTTTTGGGCGTTTCCAGCCGGCCTTGTTCGATTTGGCTGACCAAGCCGGGGCAGGTCTCCTGGTAAATCTCCACACCACTGGCAAAGCGCTCCACCACAGAGGCATACAGCTCCCCCTGGAAGGTTGAAGGCGTAGCCAAAACCCCGACCTTACCGCTGTTGGTCTGCTCGGCAGCGGGTTTGACCGCTGGCTCCATGCCCACGAAAGGTACCTCTGGGTATTCCTGGCGCAATGCTTTCAGCGCCGCAGCGGAGGCGGTATTGCAGGCGATAACGATTAGCTTGGCACCTTGCGGGAGCATAAAGCGCGTGACGGCGCGGGCAAGTTCCCGCAGCTCCTCAAGCGAGCGCTCGCCGTAGGGGACGTTGGCTTGGTCGCCCAGGTAGAGCAGGTCTTCGTGCGGCAGCGTGGCGCGGATGGCGCGCAGCACCGAGAGCCCCCCGACGCCGGAGTCGTAGATGCCGATGGGTTGGTAAGGATTGGATGCGGTTTGCATGCGGGTTATTGTAGCATGGGCTTGCGCCAATCTTGATGAGCTAGAACGACTTTGCGGAGGGATCACCCCTTCTCATAGATATTTTGGTTATGCCAGGCAAGGAAGTCCCGATCGGGTCGGTATTCCGGTTTACGGGGCAAACTGATTGGTTGACCCTGAAAACGAAAATATTCCTTGCCGTTATCAAACTCATCCTTGAGCCTGCGGCTAACCTCGACGCGGTATTCTGGGGTGATGGTGAGATATCCTTTATCAAAGAGTGTGTGAATATCTTGACGCAGCAATACGCCGTTCGTTATAAGATGCTCTCCGCCTTCTTTATAACTTTTAATATGCGCAGCATCTAATACGGGGAGAATCTTCTCGCCGGAGATTGCACATTGACGTTCATAAGCATCTGTGACCAATACTCTAAAGGCACCTTGCCCTAATCTGGGTAGTACTGTAGTAGGTTCGCCATATCTGGCAGGTCTTTCGCGGATGAGTTGTGGGGAAATATTCGTCCGCTCTTGTAATTGCCTGAGGATTGTTAGGCCAGGTTCTACTGAAAGATCATAACGTTTGCCAGATTGAATGCTAGGGCTCCAGTCTGGAGGAATAAGAATCCATTTTTCTTCTGTTAAGAAGAAGGGTTGTTCCAGGATGATGCTGCCTATGTAAAAATCATCTTGATGCGCATTCTCACCTTGACGATAATGAGCAATTTTTTCCTTTAATTCCTCGAGACTCTCAGCCCCATTTTTAACCCCGAAAGCTTCCCAAGCCATCCATACTGGGATTCTACTATAATGGCAGAATATTCCCCCTCCTACAATAAAGGGTTTTTTATGCAATTTGAACAGAAATAGCTCGCCTGGCTGGAGGGCTTTAAAACTCCGCCCGCTTGGCCGCCAAAAATTGACTTCATCCAGGCTCGGCTGAGCTCGACGAATCTCAAACGATTTTTCGTCAGTTACGGCAATATAAGCGTTGATCATGATTCACACACTGATTAAATTTGAAGAGAGCTTGCTAAGTTAATTTAATTATTATACACACGTTATGCTTAGAAAATCTATAATTCGCGGGCAGCTTTGACAAATTCTGAAAACAGCCGCTGCATCGCGGGTTCATTGGGCAGGCACTCTGGGTGCCATTGCACACCAATGGCAAAACGCTTCCCGGGCAGCTCCACCGCCTCGATGACGTCATCCTCGGCGCGGGCTACCACCTCCAGGGCGGGGGCAGGCTGCCGGATGGCTTGGTGATGCAAGCTATTGATGTGCAGCTTGCGCGTGCCCAGAATCTCGGCTAAGCGGCTGCCCGGCTCAATCTCGACCGTGTGGGCAAGATAATCCCGCGGGATATCGGGGTACCAGTCGTGCCGCAGGGCTGCGGGCAAGGCGCTGGGGATATCTTCATACAAGCTGCCGCCCAATGCCACGTTCAGGATCTGCGCGCCGCGGCAGATCGCGAGCAAAGGCTTATCCGCCTGCAAAACGAGCGGGATGAGCGCGCACTCGAAAGCATCGCGTTCGGGGTCAATGCTATGAACCGTCGCATCCAGATGGCCGCCATAGAGCGCCGGGTCCACATCTCCGCCACCGCTGAGCACAAAACCGTCAAAGCGATTCACAAGCTCGGGTAGAGCGGTTATGTGCAAACTGGTAGGCAGCAGGATTGGCAGCCCGCCGGCGGTGAGGATGGCATCAAGGTAAGCCTGCGGGATTTCGTAGGTCGGTGCGCGCTTGAGATGCGTTTGGCGGGTGGCGATGAGAGCAATGAGCGGTTGAGCGGGCATAAGCGTCAGTTAGCAATGGACAAGAAAAAGCCTTTTCTGGATAGGTGAGCTTGTGAGCTCGTCAGAAAAGGCTTGGGATATCATCCCGAAATGGGAAAGCAGCGGTTTAGAAGCGCTGTTTGAGGCGGGCGCTCTTGCCGGTGCGTTCGCGCAGGTAGTACAAGCGGGCGCGGCGGACCTTGTTGTGGCGTTCTACCACCACCTTGGCGATGCGTGGGGAGTTATACAGGAAGGTGCGTTCCACGCCGATACCGTTGCTAGCCACGCGGCGGACCGTGAAGCTGGCGTTATTGCCAGAGCCGCGCGTGTAGAGCACAATACCCTTGAACTCCTGAATACGTTCGCGGTCGCCTTCCTTAATTTTGTAGTGCACGCTGACCGAGTCCCCAGGGAAGAGATTAGGGATCTCCGGGTTCTTCTCGGCTTCAACAGATTTAAGTAATTCGGTATCGTTCATTATAGCTTCCTATTTTATACTAATTTCCATGGCACACACTCCGGCATGCCGGACGGTGCGAAGGGTTAGTATATCATAAGAATCCGGACTTTTGTCAAGCAAAAATTGGCTGGGTAACTGTTTCAAATGTCCATATTTTAGACAGTGGAGAGTGAGAGATCCTCGATG
>BAABOD010000088.1:0-3492 GCA_040371255.1 Anaerolineaceae bacterium
TTATGGACCTGATCGACCACGATGTGCGCGGCATCCACCTCTACACCATGAACAACGTGGAGACCGCCACACGCATCAGCGACGCTATCCAGAACGTGCTCGAGGCGGAAAACACCCCCAAGAACGCCGTATAATTACGAGCTTCACAAATCGAAAGAAAAGGTGATGTCCTTAAATTCGCCGAATTCTTTAATGTGAAAATAAATTTGTTTAGCTTGAGGTGGGATCACGCCAGAAAAGGCAGGAATGCTTTTTACCGAGGTACACCAAGAGCTGCTCGAGGTAAACTCGATTTTATCATTTGGCTTGATCTCAATTTGCCTATCTTCGTTGACTGAATCAGCGTTGCAACTTCCGAGATTGATTGGATAATCATTCCCAAGATCGTCATAAACCTCAAAAGTATTGGCTTGATAGTGCAAAACAAAGGTTTGATCGCCCCAATTTTGGAAAGTGAAATCAAAAAACATTAAATCATTTTCGATTCTGAAGCTAGTATCAGACGAAATCTCAAATTCTTTGGATGTGAATAATTTTCCCTCCGGCTCAGGAGAGGGTACATCTAAAAACAATTCAATTTCTTTATCAATACCAGGTAAAAATGGACTGCCAAAAAATGGCGTTGGGAAAAACCACCTTGGTGCGCTGATAAAAAAGAGAATGAACGCTACTATAAGTATGTAAGACCAAATAGGAGTTTTCTTGCTTTGATTGGATGTGTTACTTGCTTTCTGGGATTTGTTTGTGGTGTCATTATCAGTCTGTGAACTTGATAATTGATTGAAGATAGGGACGTTATCTGTAACGTTGAAGTAAAATTCTGTGCCGCAATACGGACAGATAAATCCATGCTGCCTATCTTTGCGCGAAACAGGAGCTCCACAAGCTGGACAAGTAGATTTTAAAAGTTTCTCAGCCATTTATTTATAGTTGCTTGATCTATGACGTTGCTAACTGTCAAAAAGTTCAGTCCTCGAAAAGAGATGATTAATTATTTTGAAATTCAAAAATTTATTCGGCTTCGATCCCATTGATATATCTTAGGTAACATTAATTTTTATTATAACCGGTTTGGCAATTTGTCCGAGATTAAGCTCATCAGAAGGGCACTAAAGCCTGATGGCTCGCAGCATTGGTCCTTCTTAATCGCTAAAATGGGCCGAACGAAAAAAGAGGCGCTGCAATGAGCGCCTCGAGATCTTTTTATAGTTTGGCTTACAGGCTCTCCAGCCGGCTGACCATGTCAGCGATAATATCATACCCGCCCTGCCAAAATTCCGCTTGGGTCACATCGATGCCAGCCTCGGCTAAGAGCTTGACCGGCGCCACCGACCCGCCAGCCGAGAGGATGCGCATATACTTGGGCTTGAAGCTCTCGCCTTCTTCTTGGTAGCGCTTGTAAAGCGCAAAGACTAGTAGCTGCCCAAAAGCATAGGCGTACACATAAAACGGCGTGCCGTAAATATGCGGGATGGAGACCCATTCGTACTTGAACTCATCCGAAAGCTCGACTGCATCGCCAAATTCCTCCTTGAGGTTCGCCAAGTAAAGCTCCGAAAGCTCGTCCACCGAGGCGTCTTTGACGATCTTTTCATGCGCATCGCGTTCGAAGATGGCAAAATACACCTGGCGCAAGATGGTGGCAAAGGCATCATCCAACTGGCGGAAGAGAATCCCCTCGATTTCTCGAGGGTCAGTTTCGCGCTCGAGGAGCAAATCTGTGAGGATCATCTCACCAAAGGTCGAAGCTGTCTCAGCCAACGGCAGACAGGCGTGCTGGGTATAGAGCGGGTGGTGTTCTGCCATCATAGAATGCACCGCGTGACCCAGCTCGTGCGCCATGGTCGAGACGTCCTCCGAGCGGCCTTGGAAGTTGAGCAGCACCCAAGGAGTCAGTTCAGGCAAGATGGTGGAGCAGAAGGCGCCGCCGCGTTTGCCTTTGCGCACTTCGCTGTCGATATGCTGGTCAGCGAACACAAGCTGGGCTTTGGCTGCAAATTCGTGATCAAAGCGCTCATAAGCCTCAAAGGTCAGCTCAGCAGCTTGTGCAAAGCTATATTCCTTGCTGGAGCTGGAAACCGGTGCGTAAATATCATAGCGGCGCAGCTTCTCCAAGCCTAACTTCTTAGCTTTGTGCTTGAAGTAGCGTTGGAAGACGTCTAAGTTTTTACGTGTGACCTCGATAAGCGTATCCACCACTTCGTCGGGGATGTCATTGTCCAGGTTGCGCACGGAGATAGGGCTGGAAAAACCGCGCAAGCCAAGGTTCTCGTTGTGCCAGTCGCGCACCAGGTTTTGGTAGATCTGCCCCAAGATGGGTGCCTCGTTCCCATAGACGCGATAGAGTTCCTGATACGCACGGGCACGCAGGTCGGGGTCAGCGCTGTGCACGTAGGTCATCAGCTCGCCGCGGGTGAGTTCTTTGGTCTCCCCATCCACCTCGAGGTGAAAGACATAACGGTTGGTGATTGAGTCGTAAAGCGTGTTGAGCGCATTCCAACCCGTGACGTTCTTGATATTGATGACCTTTTCTTCTGGCTCGCTGAGGGTATAAGGCTTGAAGTTGCGCATTTGCTCTAACCAATAGCGGTAATCTCCACTGGCAGCCAGCAAGCGCTCAGCGTTAGCGTCATCCAATCCTTTCCACCATAGGCTGAAGAACAGCGTGCGGTTGGATATCTCGGCTGCGAACTGCTGGATGCGCGCTAAGGCAATCAGTGCCTTCTGGTTCTGGGTGTCGGCAGCAAAAGAAAGCTGGGCAAAGCCGTAAATCTTGTAGCCGAGTTTCTCCATCGCTTCCAAGCTCTTGACCATCTCCATGAATTTCTGCTCGCTTATATCAGACGTCAGTGTGCTGCGATATTTCTCAAACTCTGCAACCTGGGCTTCCAGCTTCTGGTAAGTCGCCTCGATAGCGGGGTCGTCGAAACCCTTAAACAGGTCGTCCAAGCTCCATGGGGATTGCGAATAGGTTAGTTTAGTGTTCATACAGTCCTTTCATTTTATTTCGATTGATAATTTTCTTCAAGAATCTTGATTCTTGAGCTCGTCACGATATTTTGCGCGCAGACGGTCAATAGGCTGTCGCGACTGAGTTTCCGCGTCCCAATAATACCAGAGTGTCCATCCATTGGCTGGACCCCCGCGCAAAACACGTGCGATTTGATGAATAGAGCCGCGCTGCTCATTGCATAGGAGCGAACCATCGGCTTGCACGATGGCTTTGGTTTCTCCATCAGGACCAAAAAAGAGCCAATCGCCGGGTTGCAGGTACCCCTGCTCGACTAAAGTTCCGAAGGGAATGCGGGTTAATTTGCGTGGGTTGGGTGTGAAGTACAAAGGCGGGTTGAATTCTAACTGCACATATTGCGCAACGCGTTCGCGGGCGCGTTGGACGTAATGTTCATCAATCTCGATCCCGATGAAGTGCCGTTGCAGCTTCTTCGCCATGGCGCCGGTTGTGCCCGTGCCGAAGAAGGGGTCCAGCACCAC
>BAABOD010000089.1:0-2091 GCA_040371255.1 Anaerolineaceae bacterium
GTGGTACACACATCTAAAATCTCCCGGATGCCACCTTTAACATACGCTACGCGCTGGAAGCCATCCTCGTTACGTACCATTTGGATGACGCTCATGCGCTTACGGCGGGAGTCGAAGGGGAGTTCAGCTATATTTTGGGCGTAATTTAGGTTTTCTTGGTTGTAACCAGCTTTTTGGGCAAGCACGATCAAAGCCGCCTCGGTGGGGTCACCTAAAACTTTCCATTTGGACTTGGTGCCATCGGATTTTTCTTCCGGCGGGATAATGCGAGAGGTGTTGCACTTGGCTTGTGTGAGGATTACTGCCCTGAGCGCGGGGTCTTGCTTGGGGTCTAGACGATTGCCGTCTTCACTAAATTCGCCGACAGGTTCGTAGCCGATGCCTGAAACACTAATTTCACGGCCAGAATGAACCTGACCGTCATGAGAAAATGGCACCCAAACTGAGCGCACGGTCATCTCATTTTGAGTGAGCGTACCGGTTTTATCGGTGCAGATTACATTGGTGCAACCTAAGGTCTCCACAGCAGAAAGCTTTTTGACCAAAGCATTCCTCTTTGCCATGCGTTGGGTGCCCATAGCTAATGCCAACGTCATAATTGGCATTAAGCCTTCTGGGACGAAGGCAACGATTAGACCCAAGGCGATAATCAAACCCGTGAGGATCGGGGTATTTGCCAGTGTGATGGCGATAATAAAGAAAATAACGCCGAAGCCCAAGCAGATTATCGTAATCACCTTAGTGACGTTCTGCATCTCCTTTTGTAAAGGACTCAGATCTTCGCCAACCTCTTGCGTTAATTGGGCAATGTGCCCAAAGGCGGTGTTCATCCCCGTGCGGTAAACAATGGCTTTACCAGAGCCGGCAGCCACATAGGTGCTGGCAAAAATGAGGTTAGGGATTTCGGTCTCGGTCAATCCCTCGCCGCTGACAGGTAAGGCAGAGCGGTTCACCGGGTGTGATTCGCCTGTGAGGGTAGATTGGTTAACACGCAGATCAGCACTCGAGATCAGCCGGCAATCGGCGGGGATATTATCGCCTTCTTGAAGGAAGATGACATCACCGGGAACCAGCTCTTCAGCAAGGATGCGCTTTTCCTCACCATCACGCATGACGCGGCAAGTTTGTGGGAGGATCTTTTTTAGCGCCTCGGTGGCTTTCTCTGCGCGGTATTCTTGGAAGAAGCTAAAGACGCCATTGATGATATTGACTGCCCAAACTGCAATGCCTAACTGCGGCATTTGTGCCAAAAAGGCACCGATGCCTGCCACCCACAGCATAATTGCCATGAGATGCGTGAAGTTAGCCAGGAATTTAACGATTAAGGGTTTACCCTTGGCTTCTTTGAGTAGGTTTGGCCCAAAAACGGCTAAGCGTTGCTGGGCTTCCTCTTGGGTTAATCCATCGGGTCGAGAATGCAAACCAGCATAAAGTTCCTCTGGAGTCTTCTCATGAATCTTGGCAAGGAAATCAGGGTCAATAGGAAAATTTAATGAATCCATAGATATCTTATTATACGTTGATTGGGTTGATGTTATGAAATTTAACGGACGCAATCATACTACGAATAAGTTGTGCGTCAATGATTGCATAGCCTGGGGCTTATACTTTTTGCGATTTGGAGGGGGATTTAATCCACATTTTACCCGTAGTTAATAATCTGGATCTTGGAATAAGACTCGTTGAAAGCGAAGAGTAGCAAATTGGTTGTTTCCTAGACATCTTTAGATGGCAAAGCGCCTTGATCATGCTGATAACTGGGGGAGAAAATTGCGCCGAGCCCAAAAGTTTGTCATTGGGCTCGGCGCAGGGTGTGTTTGATCCGGTGGGTTTATTCTAATGAAATTTGCACATGCTCTCCGTCTTCTTCGTCGGTAACATCAATGATTTGTTGCGGCTCCGGAGAATCCAGCATTTCGCGCAATGCATCTGGGTCAATACCGTAAGAATCAGCCCCGAATTTAGCCCCTAAGCGGATGCCGGCGTTGACCAGAGCGATTGGCACTTTGATATCGGCAACGGGTTTGTTGTCGGCTAAGCGGGTAACCTTGATATGCAAATGGCGTGGTTTTCCGGTTGCTTTTGTTTGTG
>BAABOD010000089.1:2191-3444 GCA_040371255.1 Anaerolineaceae bacterium
CAGTAAAAGCGGGTGATGACCATTTCGGATTGACAAATTGGGCAAAGTTCGGGTGCTTCCGGCATTTCTCCTCCTTTCCTATCATAGTAGAAGTATAGCATATAAAATCAATAATGTCAATAGGCAAATTAAGAATATTAATGTTATTTTAAAAAGACTTCAATAAAGACAATCATCACGTAATAATAATTATTAAGATATTCAGTTTTGGTTGCCAAAATGCTTCTGTGAGCAGGAGAACTTGGTTGGTATAATATGCTTAGAACTATCAAGGAGGCGTGCATGCCTATAAAAATCGTAGAGTGTATCCCCAATTTTTCTGAGGCTCGGCGCAGTGCTGTGGTGGAGCAGATTATGGAAGCGATCCGCTCAGTCAAGGGCGTGCAGCTCCTTGATCAGCATTCGGATCTGGATCACAATCGCACCGTACTAACCTTTGTGGGGGAGCCGGCAGCTGTGGAAGAGGCGGCTTTCGCCGGCATCGCAAAAGCTGCCGAGCTCATTGACCTGAACGTGCATGAAGGGCAGCATCCGCGCATTGGTGCTGCTGATGTGGTGCCTTTTGTGCCTATTTCAGGCGTGACCATGGTGGAATGCGTCGAGATGGCGCACCGCCTGGGCAAACGTGTAGCTGAGGAGCTCGGCATTCCGGTTTACTTTTACGAAGAAGCCGCCTTGCGGCCTGAACGTAAAAACCTGGAAGATATCCGCCGTGGTGAGTATGAAGGCTTAAAGGAGCTGATCGCCACTGACCCGACCCGTGAACCGGATCTGGGTCCAAAGGTGTTGGGGCCGGCTGGTGCCACAATCATTGGCGCACGCGAAGCACTGATTGCTTATAACATTTACCTGAATACGACCGATGTGAGCATTGCTGAAAAAATCGCACGGCGGGTACGGCATTCTTCGGGCGGGTTCCGTTTCGTTAAGGCAATCGGTTTGCTGGTGGAAGGCAGGGCGCAAGTTTCGATGAACCTTACCAATTACCACCGCACGCCGATGGCATTGGTCACCGAAACTGTGCGGCGCGAAGCAGAGCGCTATGGCACTTCCATTCATCACTCAGAAATTGTGGGTTTGGTACCCAACCAAGCCTTGGTGAATGCCGCGGGTTGGTATTTGCAGGTGGAGGATTTTGACCTGGAGCAGCTGCTCGATAACCGCTTATTCTCCTTCCAAATGGAACAAATGATGGAAGCGCCGCAACCTGAGGAGAGCTTCCTCGACCAAGTGGCTGAAGGCACGCCTTCCCC
>BAABOD010000090.1:0-3400 GCA_040371255.1 Anaerolineaceae bacterium
CAAGAGAAGCCTTGGAACTTGTAAAAGAGGCTGCCTTTGCCAAATTTGATGAAACGGTCGAAGTGCACTTGCGAACAAACCTTGACCCACGGCAAGCGGATCAGCAGATCCGTGATGTGGTGGTTTTACCGAACGGATTGGGCAAGCAAATCCGTGTCTTGGTCTTTGCGCAAGGGCAGGCTGCAGCTGAGGCTCGCGAAGCCGGCGCAGATTTCGTCGCCGAAACTGACGAGGAGATGAACCGCATCGCTCAGGGCTATACCGATTTCGATGTAGCCGTCGGCACGGTGGATATGATGGGCAAAGTGGGGCGCTTAGGCCGTATCTTAGGCCCGCGCAACCTGATGCCTAACCCCAAAGCTGGCACAGTAGTGCAACCGGAAGATATCACCCAAGCGATTAAGAGCGCCAAAGCTGGCCGGGTGGAGTTCCGCCTGGATAAGTCCGCAAACATCCACGTTCCTATCGGGAAGGTTTCCTTCTCTGTCGACGCCTTAGAAGAAAATTTGGCTGCCCTAATGAGTGCAATCCGCAAAGCGCGTCCGGCGGGGGCGAAGGGAAATTTTGTGCGTAAAGTAACCATCGCTTCCACGATGGGTCCTGGTCTCAAAGTGGACCCAAACGAGGCGTTGAATATGGAGTCTAAGCAAGTTTAAGCTTAGAGTTGGCAAGGTGTGATATACTTGCCCCCAAACAATTGAATACTGGTCTTCACTGAAGAAAGCTGGTGCCGTTACGGCTTAATATCCTGCCAAGGTGGAGGTTGAGAACCCTGTCATTAATAGACGCGTACTTAAATCTCTTTCCGCAGGATAAACGGAAAGAGATTTTTTATTTTCACCGAAAGGAGGTGAAGCAACATTGGCTTTTACAAAACAAGAAAAAGAACAAATTGTTGAACGGTACCGTGAAAGGTTGGCGAAAAGCGAAGCAATCTTCGTACTATCATACGAAAAAATGCGCATGCCTGAGGTGAACGCAGCCCGAGCACGTCTACGTGAAGCTGGTGCAGAGTTACATATCGTCAAGAACCGTTTATTCAAGCGTGTGTTGGATGAATATGGTTACAGTTACGATGACAGCTTCTGGGAAGGCAATAACGCCGTTGTGTTTGCGCCGGAAGATGCGCCGGCAACGGCGAAGATCGTTGCCGACATTGCAAAGGAAAATGCATCCTTTGCAATCCGAGGCGGCTATTTGGATAAAGCCTTCTTAGATGCCAAACGCGTCGCAGCCTTAGCCGAATTACCTACTTTGCCAGTTATGCGCGCTATGTTATTAGGAACAATTTTGGCGCCAGCCAGCAAACTTGTCCGCACGATTGCCGAGCCCGCCCGCGGGTTGGCAGCCGTCATCCGAGCTAACTCGGAAAAGCAGCCTGTGGCTGCATAGTTGTCTACATGCCTTCTCGAAAGGCTAACGTATTATAAAAACTAGAACTAAAATTAGGAGTAAATTAAAATGGCAGATTTAGAAAAAATTGTAGAGGAATTGAGCCAACTTTCTGTGTTGGAAGCCTCTGAACTGGTCAAACTTCTCGAAGAGAAATGGGGCGTTTCCGCCGCTGCACCTGTGGCAGCTGTTGCTGCTGGTCCGGCTGTTGCTGCACCCGCCGAAGAAGAAGAAGAGAAAACCGAGTTCAATGTGGTGCTCAAATCCACCGGTCCCAAGAAGATCGACGTCATCAAGGTCATCCGCCAACTTACCAGCTTAGGTTTGGTTGAAGCCAAGACTTTAGCCGAGACCGAAGGCGGCAAGGTGCTTGAGGGCGTGAGCAAGGAAGTCGCCAACGACGCTAAAGCCAAGCTGGAAGAAGCCGGCGCTGAAGTTATCTTGGAGTAATTCCTCTTTAGACCAAAAAAGCCGTATTTTAGGATACGGCTTTTTTAATTTAAGCTCTCTTGCAGGATTATGCTAACTGGCGGATGACCAGCACAACCTTCCCCTGAATTTCCACGATGCTTGGGTCTTCGATGATAATGGGCTTCATCAGCGGGTTGGCTGGCTGCAGGCGTACTTTGCCATTCTCTAAATAAAAATATTTCAATGTGGTTTCATCACGATCGGAAAGCCACACCGCGACCATCTCGCCGTTGCGCGCTTGATCCACCTTTTTCATCACCACAATGTCGCCATCGTTAACCATAGCATCGATCATAGAGTCCCCAAAAACGCGCAGGGCATAGAGCTGCTCGGTGCTGTCGTTCTCGGGGAGCAAACCGCGGGCAATCTCCACGCCGGAATCTGGGTCATAGTAGCTGAAATCCGAAGGTGGAACGGGCATCGGCTCGCCCGCAACGATGTTGCCTACCAGCGGGATATTAATGACTGGCTCGAGTAGACGTTCTGCAGCGGATTTAGCCGCTTGTAGCCGAATGCCTTTTGCATTCTTGATCAGATTGATGCCGCGCGAAACGTTGCTGCTGCGCTCGATATAGCCCATTTCGGCTAACTGGTTTAGATAATAGTTCACAACGGAAGTGGAGCTTATCTCGGTGTAATCGCAAATTTCGCGAATGGAAGGTGGGTAGCCCTTCTCGAGTTGATAGCTTTCCAGAAAGGTGAGGATTTTTTTGTGTCGCGGGCTTAATCCGCTTTTGCGTCTAGCCATCATACCCTGCTTTCTCTGGTTTGTTTGATTAAATATTGCATAAATAATATCAGAACAAATGTTCACTGTCAAGGGCATAATGAAAAAATAAAGCGTTAGATTTTATGGTTTAGCGTATAATCATGCATCGTCAGCTTATTGTTGTGAGGCATACATCCGTGAGTATTACCCAATTTTTTAAACAAATCGATTTTTCTCCGCGTTCAATCAAGGAGTATGTGCTTATTTTGGTGGGCGCGTTTATCCAAGCCTTGAGCCTGCGCCTTTTTTTGGTGCCAGCACAGCTGGTTAGCGGCGGCATTAGCGGTGCGGGGCAATTATTAAACTATGTTTTTAACACCCCTATCGGTTTGGTGGTAGTGCTTGGCAACATCCCGCTGTTTTTCTTAGGTTGGCGCTTTCTGGGCGGTCCCCGCTTTGCTGCTCGTACGATGCTCTCAATCATCAGCTTTTCAGTGTTTACAGATTTGCTCATTTATCTTACGGGCACAAGCGCCATCACGGACGACATCGTGCTCAACACCCTCTATGGCGGAATCACCTTAGGTGTGGGGTTAGGCATTGTGTATCTTGGGCGCGGCACGAGCGGCGGCACGGATATCCTAGGGCGCATCCTTAATCGGAATTTTGGCATTTCCATCTCTATGGCATACCTCATGACCGATTCGCTTGTGGTGCTGCTAGCTGGTTTTGTGTTTGGCTGGGAGAGAGCGCTTTATGGTTTGATATTGATATATGTCAGCGGTGTGGCTGCGGATATGGTCTCCCAAGGGTATAACTTTACGAAGG
>BAABOD010000091.1:0-3355 GCA_040371255.1 Anaerolineaceae bacterium
CCGATAAGCATTCCAACCAAGGTGACTTCCACGATAAACCAAGTGCCCCCTTCGCGTACTAAGTCTTCCAAACCTCCAATGCCTAAGGTGAGCAGCAGATAAGTGCTAAAACCACCAATCAGGGCGCACAACCCAGAACGGATGCCCCACTGCTGGGTGCCCCACCAGAAACGTCCAGTGGCGTAGGTTGCGCCAAAGCCCAAAGCCATAAAAATGAGGGTCATCAACCAATCGATCATATCCGGATAGCCGCTGGGGTTGGGGGGTAATGTTTCCGTTGTGATGGGGCTAACTTCATAGGTTGGGGTCAGTGTTGGGATAGGCGTAGGGGTACTGGTTGGGGTGGGAGTGGGCATGACCAACTGCGCCAGACCGCCCTGTGTATTGAGGATTAATATGCCAGAAGTATTGGCAGGTTCACTGCTGGCGGTCACTTCAAAGATGCCGTCCCTCTCGATACGATATTCAATAGTGGCTAAGCCATCCACAGTGGTGGCTTGGGGTTGAGCGATAATTGCCTGGTCGCCGGCTAAGCGAATAGTGAATTGCACCACAGTGCCATCAGGCACGATGTGCTGATTATGGTCATTGATCACGCCGGCTTGAATTTTCACCGTTTCTCCAACCACAAATAGCGGAACAGGCGTTGTTTCTCCCCCTGTTGGAGTTTCGGTACCGCTTGGCGTGCTTTGTTGAACTTCTCTTGGGCTCACCAAAGTAATCGGGATGACTTGGTTCGGATCTGGTGAAGTTACAACCATTAGGTCGTAACCCACTGCAGGCAAAGAGACTGGCAGCGAGCCTGTTGGTTGCACCTCTTGCATGAGCACCCGCGTTGCGACGTCGATGAAAGCTTGGCTGCTGGAATATAGTCCATAATACGCAGTTAATTTGGAGATTTCAGTTGCATCCAGGTAGTAGGGGGCATCATAAGAAAAAACAACGATTTTTTTCTCGCGCAGCAAATCAAAGCGCTCTGCTAGCATGCGGCGCAAGGCGTATGTTTCTGGCAAATCGGGGTCTAAATCTTTTATGTTGAAAATTACCCATTGAGCGCGGTTTAGGTTGGTTGAAAGATAAGGATCAATTTCCGTGGCATTGCCATCGAGGAAGTCGATGAGCTGCTTGAATGTATAGGAGTTCAGCCGGTTGGCTAAAATCAGATTGCTGCCGGAAGGTCCATAAAGGCTGAGCAAAGAATTCTGAAAAGCGAAGTTTGGCAGGTCATAAAGTAATTGGCAATTGCTGCACTGCCGCTGAGCGCGTTCGTCGGTAAAGATAATGATTGAGTCGTATGTTTCGGGCGGGCTAGGTAAGAGTGCATTGAGGTCTTCTGGGCTGGGTGAAATCAGTGTTACGGCTTCTCGGGCAACGTTAAAGTTGATTTCCTCAGCCTGACCAAGGTTGGCTAAGCTTGTTGGGTTAGGGACGATTGTTTCTGGATTGAAGCTGCCATAAAGTTCGAGCTTTGCCCTGAGGATGCGCAACACAGCGGCGTCCACACGGTTGGCAAAGACGGAATCCTCTTCATATTTGCTGGCAAAGAGCTGCAGCGTGCGCGTGATCGTTTCGTATGCGCTTTGGTCCAAAGGAGCTTTGAAATCATGCACGTAAAGCAAGTCATTGCCGGCTAAAAAAGCCGTCCGGGCAATGTTGAAGGCATCAAAGGTTTGTCCGGTTGGGTCAAAAAAATTACGCACTGCGCGGCTGCCCAAGCTGTTAGTAACAGTTAGACCACCAGCAGCACGCCAGTTAGCAATCGGTTCTACCGCAAGCAGCTGCTCCAAAGCTGTAGCATCAAAGCTGACCGGGCGGGTGGTCGCGCGGATATTGCCCTGAAAGCCCTGAAAGCGAATATGCGCAATCATCAAGCCGTCCACTTGGCTGGCAGGGTCTTCTGCAGAGGTAACTGTGAAGAAAGGCGCCAGCTCGATCTGCTTGAGCTGCTCTAAGGATTTGCGCACCGTAGAAACCTCTTCCTCTGGGGAGCGATCGGCGCTGCCCAAACCAGGGAAGTTACGCGCGATCACGCTAAGCCTGCCTTGGCTGCCGCTGTGTAAGCCAGCCACATAAGCTTGCCCCAATTCCCCTACCCAATATTGATCACCCCCAAAAAGCGATGGACCTGCGTAACGCGCAGCCTCTAAATTTGCAGTATCAGCGACGTCTAATGTGGGGCCAATGTAGAGGTTGAAGCCCAAAGCAGCCAACTCACTGCCCATCACTTGCCCGACCTCCTCAGCTAACTCTGGTGACCAAGTGGCACCCAAGCTCATTTGGTTAGGCAAAGGTGTGAGCCCGCTCAGGATTTGATCGTTTCCGCTGCCACCCTGCTCAATGCCGATATAAAGCGGTATATAAACGGGAGTAGGCTGGGGCGGCGTGGTATCTGGCAAAGGCTGGGTCTTTTCCCAAGCTGTGTTTTGCATGGAGGTGATCAGGCTTTGCGCGGCTTGCGCAGTGTCCACATCTACAAAGTTATCCTGATCAGCACGCAACACAAACCCACCGACATGCCAGTTCGTGATGAGGTCATAGAGCTCTGAATCTGGATCGATATCTGTTCCTTTGAAAGTAACCAGGAAAAGCTGCCCCACTTTTTCTGCTGGGGTCATTTGGGCAAGAATTACTTCAGCTAGGTCAGCTTGCGCAGGGGCACTTGCCCGCGCACCTGCCGGCAAGGCGCAAATGAGTAACATAAGCGCGAGGACCAAGCGGAGAGAAACTTTAAACTGCTTCACGTTTCTCCCTCGAAGACCGCAAGAGCCTCTGCTGGGTTGTTGCAAAAAACGCCATCCACGCCGTATGCACGCATGCGCAGGAGATCGTCGGGCGCGTCGACGGTATAGGTGTTCACTTGTTTGTGACTGGCGTGCAGGCGTGCAACCATCTCTGCATTAACGTCTGTATAGTATGGATGTAAAGCATCATAAGGGAAAATCCTGCCCAAACTGCCTTGCATGCGGCGGTTGCCCGGGTTAATGAGCAGGCCAAGCTTGATTTGCGGGTCTTGCAGGTGCGCTCGGCTTAGGTTGAGCGGGTTAAAAGAAGAAAGCAGCACTGAGTCTTCTAAATGGAATTTTTCCGTCAGGCGGATAACATGCGAGGTCAGTGCGTCCAGTGGGTGGGCATAGTTTTTGAGCTCGACGTTGATACGCAGTTTGCCGCCTAAGGCTTCATAAACCTCTGCCAAGGTAGGTAACTTTTCACCGCGGAACGCTTCGCCAAAGTAACTGCCGGCGTCCAGCTCGCGCAAAGCCGCTAAGGGCATTTCTGCCACCTTGCCATGACCATTTGTGGTGCGGTCCACAGTGTCATCGTGGATTACGATTAGCTGCTTATCGGCGGTGAGCAT
>BAABOD010000092.1:0-3352 GCA_040371255.1 Anaerolineaceae bacterium
CTTGATTTGCTGCAGCACCGGGTGAAAGCGGAAATGATACCCAACGAGCACAGGCTTACCGCTGCGAGCTAAGTTCGCGCGCAGCTCGTGCATGCCGGTCAGGGTATGCGAGACGGGCTTTTCGATGAAGAGGGCACATCCGGCGGCTGAAGCCGGCAGCGCCACGCTCATGTGCGCGGCAGTGGGGTTAGAGATAATCACGGCATCTGGCTTTTGCGCCAAAGCCTCATCCAGGCTGGTGAAGACTGGCAAGCCCGCCAGTTCTTCCTCGGGCAGGGTGGCGTGATGCGTACGGTAGAGGATAATATCGCTTTGACCAAGGGCGCGCAGGTTGCGTAGGTGCCGCCTGCCAATGGAACCCAATCCACAAATGAGGAATTTCATCCCAATCCTCCTTCCAATAGAGATAACAAGTAATTTGCGGTATGAACACCTGCAGTCCCGTCAGTATATGTGATTTCATTCTGAACAAATTGACGTCGAGCATCGCGATCCAAACTGGGTTCATTTAAGTAGTTTTCCAAATGTTGGCAAAGTGTTATTTCATCTGCTGCGATTCTGCCTGCGCCCGATTTGATGAAACGAGAATGTGTCGGCCAACGGTCGATTTCGGTTAATGCTAATGAGAACTTATTCGGGTGATTCCAACCACCGGGAGTATCTAAGACTACGCTGATGATCGGTCTGTCATGGATTGCACATTCCACACACATAGTCGAGTAAACTGTAGTAAAAACATCGGAATAAGCCATCATCGAAGTTTTTTCGTCCATATCTTCTCCGGAATAGTTACCTAGGTCACCAGCTAAGGCGGCTGGCTCAACTAGATGGATATGGGGATGACTGTTGACAAGCGCAGTAATTTTTTCGCGTTCACCTGAGAAAAAGGGGTCGTCTAGATAATGATTTGGGTGCAGGCGAACTAGCAATTGTGAGGGTTCTTTAAGTTTGTCTTCAATGATTAACTTTGCCAGTGTATCAACATTGCGGAAATTAGGAGCGAAAGTAACAAAGCTGCAGGCATAGCTGATTAATTTACGTTCTGGGTCAAGCCTGTGTTTCGTAAAATATTCTTCCCGGGGAATTAGCCAAGATCCATTGAAATAATTGTCATAAGAGGGAATACCACCCACATTGACAGATGAAGGCTCCCAATCGGAGCCATCTACTAGCTCATTTTTTTGAATGTCAGACCAGCAGTTAACAAAATCAAGCGGGGCACATGGGATTCCATAACTGGAAGGATTATCCCAACCGACTATTACAGTGCCAGTCTTAATTCCGCGCTGAATGGCTTCACGCATAATGTACCGATCGTAACGCCAGCCATAGGTAGATGAGACCAATAAACTTGGATTATATTTCTCAAAGAGGTCGGTATAGATGCCTGGAATATAACGCATTTGTTTTTGAATTAATCTTTTTCGCGCACTTTCAGACTTGCGTAGAAGCTTAACCATCTGTTTTGCTGCCCCCATTAGCAGGCGCTGCTTTCCCCGAGTCTCAAATTCAACCTGCCGGATATAGCTATCCATCGCTTCGGTGTTGATTTTATCTGATGTGCCAACTCGCCGTAGAAAATTTAGCCACCATTGCTGTCTAAACTGGTAGGACCGGGCATATTGATCGCATCGATGATAACGTAACCCTTCGACGATTAATGTAGGCTGACCAAACTTCTCCTGTAACTGGTCAACAAGAACATCCTGGGTAAGCAGAACAACTCTTTTGCCTGCTTCAATTAGCCTTGAGACTATTTGGCTCTGTAAGAAGTAAATAATTGCTAATCCGTGGTCTGCGACAATGAAAATAGTTTGTTTTGTTTCCATAGAGCTTATTGTTCTCTCCAATAAATTTTAAAAATCCAATCGTACAACCGCATAAGTGGCCATTTAATCAACCTTAGGTTTTTTAAACGGAATTTTTGATACTTAATGGATTGCTGGCGTGATACTTTTTGCGACACCCATTCGGGTACCTGGTTACTCATATTGTTCATAAATGGCTCAGGGGTCATCAGACGTAGGTAACCAGCATCGTTCATACGGATATCAAGTTGACGTACCTGACCCAAAGGTTTGTCCATTTCAAAAGGTAAAAATTCCTTTAAAACACTCTTAAATGCAAGGAATTGGTAATGTAATGCGCCGACATATGCTTTATTCCCCCGATAGGTCACAATAATATCTTCATGAGCGAGGAAATGCCTGTTTATTTCATTCTCTGAAATGCCCAAACTCATTTCAAATGATTTAAAAGTCTCCCAATCTAAGAAATGACCGCGCTCTATTTGAGCCTCTGGTTCGTTTTCTGCCCATTTAAGCGTTTGTGTATTATAAGTATGATTCAGGGCAACCGGCCGGGACGTTACCATCCCGACTCTGGGGAAAGATTCTAGTATCTTGAGAGAAGCAGAGAGCCAGTTAGGGTAATAGAAGCAATCATTATCGGAGTATGCAATTATCTCGCCAGGGGAACCATCAAAAATAATGTTCCAGGCACCACCTTTTCCAAGATTAGTCTCCGAAAGAATTAGATATTGGATTTTGCCTTCGGATTGTTTCTCTACCAGATATTGGCGTACTTCTGGGCAGGAGGCATTATCAAAAACTAACAGATCGAAGGGCATATCAGTATTTTCCCAGATGCTGCCCAAACACGTTTTGAGAACATCAAGCATATCAGCATAATATCCGCTCAAGAAAGGAATGTAATTCAACACTGCTACCGTAATTCTCTTTGGTTTGGAAACCACTTTTAACTGTTTTGCGGGGTTTTGACCAACACGCATAGTTTACTCCTTCTTGACTAATCCGGATTTAGCAAGTTTACTGTCCATCTCGGCTTGTTTAGCCTTTTCAATTTTGGCAATGCGGGGATGGAAAAGCTGAAAAAGCTTTTGGGTCAGTGCATAATTGCCAAACTTTAGAAGCGGTGCATTTTGAAACTCACGCCAAAAACGTTTCCAGGTGAATGGCATTTTCTTGAGTTTTCCGTCCACCAGGCAGTGGGAAGCATCATCTAAAAAGAAAATAGTGCGCCTTCCACCCGCTAAGCGGATGTTCTCGCCCGTCTCAGGCAGGCGGTAGTGCGGCTGACCATTGGGCAAGTGGCTGTAATCGTGGTTCTGATGGATGATATCCACATCTGGTGTGGCGTCCACCACCGGCCAACCTTGCCGGCGCGCTTCATAAATCATCCAGTTATCCCAGCCGGCGCGCCCGATGCTGAAATTGGGAATATGTTCGAAGCAGTTGCGCGGGAAGATGAAGTAGTCGCTGCCGGCGCGCAGGTGGTGTTTGCCTTCGCGGTGCAAGCGTTCGCGCAAAGCTGCCTCCCAGCCAGGCTCAAA
>BAABOD010000093.1:0-3345 GCA_040371255.1 Anaerolineaceae bacterium
TTTTCGATATGAACACCGACCCCCAGGCGAAAGATAAACTGCTTTCTGGAGCAGCTAATTTTATTTCTTGCCCGGTGTGCCACTATGAAGGCATCTATCCCACTCCCATCGTCTATCACGACCCAGAAAAAGAACTGCTGCTCACCTACTACCCGCCGGAATTAAACGTGCCTTTGCCGGAACAGGAAAAGATTATTGGACCCCTAATCAAAAAAGTGGTTGATGATCTCTTGCCGACTAAGCGTAAGGCTTACCTCTTCCAGCCGCAAACCATGCTTACCCAACAGCACCTCTTTGAAACCATCCTCAAGGCGGATGGTATTACTCCAGAGATGATGAAAGCACAGCAAGAAAAACTTCGCCTGATTCAAGACATGGCGGCGGCTTCACAAGATGCGCTGCCAGAAATTATTAAGCAGAATGACGGAAAAATCGATGAGGAACTATTTGTCCTTATTTCACGCTTAGCCGAGGCTTCGGCTGCCGGCGGAGATCAGCAAGGAGCGCAATTGTTGGTTGGGCTGCAACGCGCCTTGCTCGAACATTCTACTTATGGCAGAAAACTTGCCGAAGAAGCTCAAGAGACACAAGCAGCGATCCAAAGCTTGCAGGAGTTGAGCCAGAAGGGTGGGATTACGCGCGAATCTTTACTCGATTTGCTGATCAAGTCAGCGGATTCGGACGTGCGCCTGACCGCGCTGGTAACCCTCGTACGCGACGGCTTAGATTACTCCTTCTTCACCTTGCTTTCCGATCGCATCGAGCAAGCCACCGTGGAGGAACGCCCTAAGTTGGTTGCGTTGCGTGATAAGCTGCTTAAGCTCATCGATGAAGTGGATCAGGCGCGCGAGGCGCAGGCTGCAGCAGCTCAAGCTTTGCTTGATGAACTGCTTCAGGCTGAGAATATTGAACAAGCTACGCAACAAGCACTCCCGCAAATGGATCAGGCTTTTGTGGACGTACTCAACCACGCCGTCGACCAAGCCGAGAAAGCCAATGACGAGGAAAAGCTTCGTAAGTTAGCGATTATTATTGCCATTTTACAAGCTTCCAGTCAATCTGGACGCTACATTCAGCTGATCGAGACGCTCTTACAGGCACAGGATGAAGCCGCACGCCACGCAATTTTCGAAAAAGCCGGCGATGCCGTGAATGCAGATTTTCTGCAGATTCTTAACCAAGTGACAGCCCAAATCGAGCAATCGAACAATCAACATGAAATGGTAGAGCAATTAAAGGAAATTTACCGTGAAGCGCTGCGCTATTCGATGCAGCGAAACTTAGACCAGAGCGCTTCTGCTTAGTGCGGCTGATTTTCTAAGCGTAAACCGTGACCCCGAACTGTGACGATGTATTCATAGTCGGGGTCAAGTTGATTAATCCGCTCCCGAAGGCGACGCACAAGCGCGTCTAATGCTTGTTCGGTGACCCAGCTGCCTTCTTCACCCCATACGGCGTGGATTAGCTCATCCCGCGAAACGACCTCGCCCGCCTTTTGATAAAGCGCAGCAAGAAGGTTGAACTGTTGAGCAGAAAGCGGTGGTTCAATTTCAACCCCCCGCACCCACACCCGCCGAGAAGCTTCGTCCAGCCGCAGCACAAAGGCTTGTTGGAACTCCTCTGGCAAGTCCGTGAGCGGCAAGGTCGCATCAGCACTGAGGAATAAGAAGGTTTGCGTAAAAGCAATGCGAATTTCATCACCCTCATGCAGCTGCTGGGAGCCAACAATCCGCTGGCTATTAAGATAGGTGCCGTTCTTACTGCCTAAGTCCTCCAGGAATACGCCTTCGGTAGAAAGATAGATGCGTGCGTGCCGGCGTGAGATTTGGCGGTCTGGGATAACAATTTCACAGCTATCTTCCCGACCGATGATCAGCTCGCTGTTTACCGGCCACTGTAAGCCTTTGAGAGGACCACTGTCTGCAAGTACAATCAGGTTTTCCATCTGCTCCGCGAATCAGATATAATACATTTAGCGCTTAGTAACTTTTATTATAACGCACGCGATATTTGATTTTGCCTCCTGGGAACGCCGAACCTCCAGGTGGCAGGGTGATCTAAATATAAGGAGAAGGAAGACCCGATGCCTGCACATCATGCTCAGGGCACAATTTTGCACGAGCGTTACCGCATCGACCGTGTTATTGGTCAGGGAGGATATGGTTTTATCTACCTGGCAGAAGATTTGCGCCTGAGTGGACGCTACTGTGCGGTAAAAGAAGTTTCTTATGATCCTTCGCTCCCGCCAGAGTTGCTAAAAGAATCTCGTGAGCAATTCCAGCGGGAAGCTACCGTTTTGGCACGCCTGGATCACCCTAACTTACCCAAGGTTTCCGATTACTTTTCCATCGAGGAGCGTGACTACTTGGTCATGGATTACGTCCCCGGCGATGACCTTCGTACGCTCGTCAGTAAAGCCGCCCAGACGGGGGAGTACTTAGAAGAGGAAGAGGTACTGGACTGGGCGCGGCAAATTGGTGATGCCCTCGAATACCTGCACAACCAGGAACCTCCCATCGTGCATCGGGATATTAAGCCTTCGAACCTAAAACTAACCCCCAATGGTCGGGTGAAGCTGGTCGATTTTGGCTTGGTCAAGCTGTTAGCCCCCGGCGAAGTGACCATCACCATCTTGCAGGGGCAAGGAACCGCTATTTACACCCCGCTGGAGCAATATGGCGGGGATTCCCTGCATACCGATCGGCGAGCAGATATCTATGCCTTCGGTGCCACGCTTTATCACTTACTCACCAACCAGCCGCCTGTCAATGTTCGCGACCGCTTTTTAGATCCTCATAGCTTACCCAATCCACGCACGATCAACCCCGCCATTTCCACACGTGTGGCGGATGCTATCCTCTGGGCGATGGCGCTGCACCCCGACGATCGACCGGCTGATGTGAGTCAATTTATAAAGGCGCTCACCGGCGAAACGACCACAAGCCTGCGTAATGGCTATAGCAATGGCAGCCCGCACCGGCACGCAAAAATCGGCACGTTAGAGCAGCGCTTGATAGCGATAGCTGCCAGTTTAGGCTTTCTCACTTTACTACTCACCTTGCTGCGCAATCTCTAAGCTTATTGCTGGAGGAATCGCATAACTAAATGACTTAGAGGATCTTTAGCCATGCCCCTCAATGCTGAAAAATTTGTTGGGTGAAGCAGAGCGGACTAAGAAGCTAAAATTTACGCAGTGGAGTGCACACTATTCCTACCGTACCAGCAAAGATTAACGCTTAACCGATGAGGAATTACTTACGGTCATCCACCAGAGCAGGGCTGCTACCCAGCCGATAAGCATTCCAACCAAGGTGACTTCCACGATAAACCAAGTGCCCCCTTCGC
>BAABOD010000094.1:0-3108 GCA_040371255.1 Anaerolineaceae bacterium
AGAAGAAGCCAAGGAAATGATCAGGCATAATACGCGCGTTTTCGTCCGCCGGCAAGCCAATTGGTTTAAAGCTAACGACCCCAAAATTCATTGGTTTAATGCAACAGATCCAGCCATGCTTGCGCATATGCTGGATCTGATTAATGTGACTTTTACAAAAGCTTAGGCAGCTGATTCGCCGGGTGTGAGCCCGATTAAAGGCATTGGAATACCAGCATTCTTTGGAACTGGGGGCGGGAATATAGCTTCGAACTCCTCGCGGCTCAGCTGTTCCACTTCCAAAAGCTTTTCAGCTACTTCAATCAGCTTATCTTTGTATTTTATAAGGATATCTTTCGCCTGTTGGTAAGCTTTATTGACCAGCTCATGAACTTCCTGATCAATCTGCTCAGCAACTGCTTCGGAATAATCCCTTTGCTCGGAAATTTCCCTACCCAAAAAAACCAGCTCTTCTTTTTCGCCAAATACGAGCGGTCCCAATTTTTCGCTCATACCTAAGCGGGTCACCATGCGGCGTGCAAGCTTAGTTACATTTTCGATGTCATTCGAAGCGCCAGAGGTAATGTCATTGAACATAATCTCTTCGGCAGCGCGACCACCCAAAAGCGTTACCATATTGGCAAAGATCTTCTTTTTTGAATCTAAGACATGGTCTTCGGTTGGAAGTGATAAGGTATAGCCGCCTGCCATACCTCGAGAAATAATCGAGACTTTCTGTACAGGGTCCCCTTCCGGAAGAGCATTGGTCACGATCGCATGACCAGCCTCGTGGTAGGCAATGATGCGGCGCTCATCCGGGTGAATCAGGCGACTCTTGCGTTCTGGGCCAGCGATCACTCGCTCGATAGCTTCTTCAAATTCGGCTTGCTCGATAATTTTCTTATTGCGACGTGCTGCCAAAATTGCGGCTTCATTGACTAAGTTTTCCAAATCAGCGCCGACGAAACCAGGCGTTGCCCGCGCAATGACTTCCAAGTCTATAGAAGGTGCCAAGGGTTTACCGCGCACATGCACTTTGAGAATCTCAAATCTGCCACGCATATCGGGTCTATCTAAAATCACTCGCCGGTCAAAGCGCCCTGGCCGCATCAAAGCGGGGTCGAGAATATCTGGGCGGTTGGTGGCTGCCATCACGATAACATTCGTATCGGTTTCGAAGCCATCCATTTCAACAAGCAATTGGTTCAAAGTTTGCTCGCGTTCATCGTGGCTCCCGCCCAACCCGGCACCACGATGGCGCCCAACGGCATCGATTTCATCCACAAATACGATGCAGGGTGAGTGTTTCTTTGCTTGGTCGAAAAGGTCACGCACCCGGCTGGCACCCACACCTACAAACATTTCTACGAACTCTGAGCCAGAAATGGAGAAGAAGGGAACGCCTGCTTCACCAGAGACAGCCTTAGCCATCAAAGTTTTACCTGTTCCTGGAGAACCCACCAGCAAAACCCCTTTAGGGATACGTGCGCCTAGAGCAATAAATTTTTGAGGCTCTTTCAAAAATTCAACCACTTCTTTCAGTTCTTCTTTAGCCTCATCCACGCCAGCGACATCATCAAAGGTTACCGTGGGGTGCTCACCAGTCATCATGCGAGCGCGTGATTTGCTAAAGGACATGGCTGCGTTATTTGAGCCCTGCATTTGGCGAACGAAAAAGATGAGTAGCCCGAACATAAATACGATGGGCAAGAGATAGGCTAAGACGTCCAAAATCCCAATCCAGGCACTCGGTTTTTTAATTTCAATGCTCAAGCTCTGATCTTGCAGCTTTTCAGGCGTGACGCCAAGCTGAGCGAGTTGGTCAATCAAGCCAGAATTGGGTTCTTTGACGCTCTCTTTTATTTCCAGCGTTTTGTAAGTAATGGTCAAATCATCACCATTGGCAACAACCTTAGAAACCTTACCTGCTTCAATATCCGCAGCTAATTGGTTGATCGGGATTGTCCTTACCTCGGCAGCTTGTTGCTGGAAATTAAAAAACAGCATGGTAATAATTGCCATGAACAATAAAAGGTAAATCACAAATGTTTGGTTACGTGAATTCACTAAAAACCTCCGATAATTGATACCAATAAGTATCAATATGCATGCTTATTATATCAGTACCCATTTTATACCGAAAAAAGCGTCTAATCTTCAGGGTAACTTCTTAGAATTCTCTATGATTTTGAATTAGAACTCGCAGAGAAAATTTCTCTGTGGCAAATATCACAGCCGACATTCGGATCTTTAACTTCGCTGTGGGACTTTGTGCAATAAGCACTCACTAGAATGCGCTTACTAAAAAGATTTCTTTTAATCTTTCCACTCAAGACCATATACTGGCAGCCATTATTGATCAAAATGCCAGGCACAGGGCAGTTCTTACAGAATATAGGCTCCCATTGGTGTTTATCACTATCTGTGAGCAAGCGGCACTCTTCAAAATTTCTGCCACGGTAATAATCCCCATAAAAGAAACGGCACTCTTTGCCATAGGGTGTTTTCATTTTAAGCTAAACCCTGGTGATATATTCCCCCGTGCGCGTATCCACACGGATGACATCACCTTCTTCAACGAAGGAGGGAACCTGGACTTTCAGCCCCGTATCAGTGACGACTTGTTTTGTGACACCTGTGGCTGTGTTACCTCGTGCTGCAGGTTCTGCCGAAACGACCTCTAAATCTACGCTGGTTGGCAACTCGATATCTAAGGGTTCGTCTCCAAAAAATGTCAGCTTAACTTCCATATCGCCTTTGAGGAAGCCGGCATAATCTCCAACCAGCTCAGCCGGAATGGCAGGCTGTTCGAAGGTGTCCATATCCATGAAATAGAAGAAGTTATCATCTCGATAAAGGTATTGCACATTGTGGTAATCCAGCTGGATATCTTGCACACGATCCCCGGAGATAAACGTCATTTCAAGCGTATTACCCTTGCGCAAGTTACGTGCTTTCACCCGGATGGTAGCAGTTCCTCGACCTGGCTTATTGTGCGTATAGTCTAAGACTTTATAAAGCTCACTATCCACTTGGAAAGTAACGCCTTTGCGCAATTCATTCACATCAATCATTTAATAAACCTCTCACTGCTTATTTGAAAACAGGCAGATTATAAATCAGGCACGG
>BAABOD010000095.1:0-2989 GCA_040371255.1 Anaerolineaceae bacterium
CACCAGGATACTGCCAATTATGCCCCCTAGAATTGCACCTTTTAGAAAACTACAAATTTTGCTCATCACAACCTCCTTAATGGAACGTTACTAAAATTATACGGTATTTTTGCACATCAAGCTGAGGGGTTGATCAAATCAGTATAGCTTTATCTGCGTTGAGACTGAAAACCTATAACTGATGCGTATACTGTCAGGGTTACATCGAAATGTCCTAATGTTGGCAATTGAGAAATGTACTGTTGTTCAGTGGATAAGATATTTAGTATGGTTTTTATTCGGAATTTCCCCTTCTGTAAAACAAGGATTTTGAAAAACGTTCGTCTATTGATTACCTTCAACCTCTTCAATGAAAATAATCTCAACTTGTCCTCATCCTGCCCTCTCCCAGCTCCGAGTTACGCTATTTTGTCATTATTCTTTTGTCATTGCGAACCCCGTAGGGGTGAAGCAATCTTCTGCTAGGTTAGAAAAGATTGCTTCGTCGGGCAAAGAGCGCCCTCCTCGCAAAGACAATGTGAGCTTACCCCAAAAAAGTGGACACAATTAATTTCCATGTAAAGTTTTGTTCTCGCTGGTGTCCTCACCAGCGAGAAACCTGAGACCTAAAGGTCAAATGCCTTGCAGGGTCAGGAGACTCTGCAAGAACAGTTGGTTTCCACAATCTCAGTTCTCGCCGGTCTTTTGAGTGCGTAGCCTACCCGTAGGGTACCGAGCGAGGAACTTGACCGCAGGTCTCCTTTTTCTCCCCGGTCTCTTAGTGCGCAGCCTTCCCGTAAAGCACCATACTTGAACAAGGATCTTTAAATCATAAACAGGACATTTCTATTTTGCTACTTTAAGACATTATCACTTTGCTCTAATAAACAGATGCATATATAAAACAGAGGAAACGTTAACATTTCTCTATCGTTTGGCAATTATAGTGTAGGTGTTATGAATAATCGTAAAGGAGATTTACTATGGGAAAGATAATAGGTATAGATCTGGGTACAACCAACAGTGTCGTTTCCGTGATGGAAGGCGGTTCCGCAACTGTCATTCCAACCTCAGAAGGTTCGCATTTGCTGCCTTCAGTTGTAGCTTTTAATAAAAATGGTGAACGGCTTGTCGGCATTCCTGCAAAACGGCAGGCAATTGTCAACCCGGAAAATACTGTTTATTCAATTAAGCGCTTTATGGGACGGCGCTATGATGAAGTCGAAACCGAACGCAAAATGGTTTCGTACAAAGTGGTCCCTGGGCCAAGCGGAGATGTCCGCGTGGAGATTCCCGTCACAGGCCAGACTTATACGCCGCAGGAAATATCTGCCATGATCTTGGGCAAACTCAAGAGCGATGCAGAGGCATATTTAGGCGAAAAGGTTACCCAAGCGGTAATCACTGTGCCGGCTTACTTCAACGATAGCCAGCGCCAAGCAACTAAAGATGCAGGCAAGATTGCCGGGCTGGAAGTGCTGCGTATCATCAACGAGCCGACGGCTTCCGCTTTGGCTTATGGCTTGGATAAACGTGAAAACGAAATCATCTTGGTCTTTGACTTGGGTGGCGGTACTTTTGACGTGAGCTTGCTGGAAGTGGGCGGCGGCGTTGTGGAAGTGAAAGCCACCAATGGTGATACCCACCTAGGTGGTGATGACTGGGATGAAGTCATTGTTAATTGGGCGGCGGATGAGTTCAAGAAAGAACAGGGCATAGACCTGCGCAAGGATCGCCAGGCATTGCAACGCTTACGCGAAGCTGCTGAAAAGGCGAAAATCGAATTAAGCTCCGTGATGGAGACCGAAATCAACCTGCCCTATATTACCGCAGACGCCAATGGTCCAAAGCACTTGCTGCTCAAGCTGACGCGGGCGAAATTTGAGCAAATGACAGAGCACCTGCTGGAACGCTGCAAGATTCCATTCAACGCAGTGTTGAAAGATGCCAATCTGACAATTGATAAGATTAATGAAGTCGTATTGGTTGGTGGTGCCACCCGCATGCCTATGGTGCAAGATTTGGTGCGTAAGCTAACCAACGGCAAAGAGCCTAATAAGGGCGTGAACCCAGATGAGGTTGTGTCTGTTGGTGCAGCCATTCAGGGTGGCGTGCTCTCGGGCGAAGTGAAAGACGTTTTGCTGCTGGATGTGACCCCGCTCTCGTTAGGTGTAGAAACCTTAGGCGGCGTGATGACCAAGCTGATCGAGCGCAACACCACTATTCCGGTGAAAAAGACGGAAGTCTTCTCCACAGCAGAAGATAATCAGACCTCGGTCGATATCCACGTGCTGCAGGGCGAGCGCCCGCTGGCTGCGGATAACATGACCTTAGGTCGCTTCCGCTTGGATGGAATTCCACCGGCGCCGCGTGGTATTCCGCAGATTGAAGTAACCTTTGATATCGATGCCAACGGCATCCTGAGCGTGACCGCTAAGGATAAAGCCACGGGCAAAGAGCAAAAGGTAACCATTACCGCTTCAACGAACCTGAATAAGGCTGACGTGGAGCGTATGGTGCGCGAGGCTGAACAGCACAAAGCCGAAGATGAACGCCGCAAGCAGCTGATCGAAGCCCGCAATATCGGGGATAGCACTGCTTATCAGGCAGAAAAATTGCTGCGCGATATGGGCGATAAAGTCGACCCCGCTAAGCGCTCCGAATTGGAAGGTAAGATCAAGGAACTGCGTGATGCCATTGCTGGGGATAACCTGACGGTTATCCAGAATGCTACACAAGCCGTGCAGAACCTGATGCAAGCGATCGGATCGACTGCCTATCAGCAGACCCAATCCGGTCCGGCACAAGGGGAAGCGCAAAGCGGACCGCAACAGGGCGGAACTGACCAAGGCGGAGATGACGTCGTGGATGGAGAATTCCACGAAGCCTAATCTTAGGTAAGTAAAAGAGTAGAGGCTGCCGTAAGGCAGCCTTTTTTAATCTAAGGAAATATGTTCTTAAGGGTTTTATTATTAATTGATAGTATAATTTTTATACCACAAAGGGGGTA
>BAABOD010000096.1:0-2954 GCA_040371255.1 Anaerolineaceae bacterium
GCAGCACGCTGCGAATTTTACCCATTGTTTATCTTAACGATGAAGGTATCGTTGCACCAGCAGCGATATTGCGCGGGAAAAACAAAATTATCTCCACATTGGTTTCCCAACTTAAGAAACGAACCGAGGGTTATCAGAAAATTCGGCTTGCTGTGATGCATGCTGATGCTTTGGAACGAGCAGAGGAGCTGAAAGAAGCAATTCAAGAAGCTTTTCCATTAATTGATATTCCGATCGACGAATTCACACCCGTGATGGGTGCGCATACCGGCCCTGGGCTTCTTGGGTTGGGCTATCTGTTTGAATGATTGATATAAGGATCGTACAACCTTGATTTACATTTTAGAACTATTTCTTACGAAGCGTGTTTTATTGTTAGAATTAGATAGGCAATTTTAAGTTGAATGCTTAAATAATTACTCGTGGAGGAAAGAGAATGTTTGGAGAAGCTGCGGTGGTTACCGGAAGTGTTGCTCAGGTCCCCAAAGATGTTGCCGAAAGTTTGGGAATTGAAGTGCTTCCTTTGATAATATCCGTCAATGGAGAAGAATTTCGGGATCAGGTCACGATCGATGCTGGCCAGCTTTATAAATGAATGCGTGTCGAACAGTTGGAGGTAAAAACTGCAGCGCCCACTGTAGGTGAGTATTACGAGGCTTTTAAGCGAATCCGAGAGAAAGACATTCATCAGATTATCTGCAATCCGGTCTCTACGAATTTAAGTTCTGACTACAGTGCCGCCGTCAATGCAGCCAACATTTTCATGGCTGATTATCCTGATGTCAAAATTTATGTCCTCGATAGCCGGCGTGTAGCTGTCACACAAGGCTTGCTTTGCATTGAGGCAGCTCAAAAACTAAAAGATGGCGTTCCTTTTGAAGAAGTTGTTGAATATTGCAACACTGAATGGCGCAAGACTGGTCTTTTTGCTGCGGTGGAAACATTAAAATATTTAGCCCAAGGTGGCAGAATTGGAAAAGCTGCCTCGCTGCTGGGCAATTCACTTCATATTATGCCCATCCTTTCTGTGGTAAATGACGAAGGTGTTGCCGCCCCTGCAGCGGTATTGCGTAGAAAGGATAAAATCGTCCCGACCTTAGTTTCACTCGTCAAGAAATATACCGACGGCTATAGCAAACTTCGCTTAGGTGTTACACACGCGGATAATCTGGAAGGTGCAGAAGCTTTGCGAGAAGCCCTCTTAGCTGAGTTTCCAGGAAGAGAAATTCTCATTGACGATTTCACACCAGTGATGGGTGCTCACACTGGTCCCGGTTTACTGGCTGTAGGGTATCTATACGAATAGCCACTGAGTGGAGGATGTTTGTGTTTATCAATCCATTAGTATTTAAGACTGCCATGACATTCATCCTCATGGTGGTTTTCGCCTACTTGCTAGGTTCTATCCCCTCAGGTTATTTAGCAGGAAAGTGGATCAAAGGCATTGATTTGCGCGAGTATGGCAGCGGTACCGTCAGCGGTTCGATGGTTTGGGAGCATGTGGCTAAATGGGCAGTTTTACCAGTGGGTATTTTCGATATATTCAAAGGGGCACTGCCGACTTGGCTAAGCCTAAAGCTCGGTCTGAGTCAACAAGCAGCCATGGTTGTCGGCTTGACTGCTGTGGTTGGGCATAATTGGCCTATTTACTTGAATTTTCAGGGTGGCAGAGGACTGAGCCCTTTCTTAGGGGAACTTTTCGTTCTTTTCCCATTGGGGATGTTGATTCTCTTGATTGGTTTGGGAATTGGCAATCGCTTGAAGTCTCCAGCTATACCACTTTTCACCATTATTCTATTACCTGTTTTTGCTGCATTGTTTGATGGACCCAAGTCAATGCTTTGGTTAGCGCTCGGAATGACAGCTATCACGATTCTTAAACGCTTAGAAGCCAATGGCAGGCCTTTACCAGAAGATCCACAAGAGCGCCACGAAGTCATATTGCGGCGCATATTCTTAGACCGTGATATTCAAGACCATGAGGAATGGATTCGCCGAGAACCTGAATCTTCAAATAATAAAGTTAATCACTAAGCAAAGAAGAACTTGTGTATAAAAACCGCCCGGTTCTCGGGCGGTTTTTGTGTGTGGGCTATAAGCTTACCCATCGGTTTCCGTTGGAGCTGGTGTGGGCGTAGGCGGGGTAGCAGCGCTTTCTATGATGCTAACGATGTTATCGATACTGCCTTGAGAAACCAGGACTGGCGCGCCAGCATCAAGCTGCGCATAGTAATCAGTGTTCAGTGGGTTTGCACTGCCGATTTTGATAATATGCTGGGTGCCATCGCCCTGAGTGAGTGTGAAGCTATATTGTGGGTTATCCAAACCCAAAGTTGTCAAGTCTAAATCCAAGTTGAGCTGTTGTTTAACCTGGATAGCGTTAAATTCCGCCACAATTTGGGCAATGTTCCCTTCCGTAACGCTAGCGCCGGGGACGTTAATCTGCCACCCTCCATCTTCAGACTTACTGATTATAAGATCTTCTTGTTCAGGTCTGGTTAATTTAAGCAAGACGAGATTCGAAGATTCCAGTCGAATGAAGTGCGGCAAGGATGTAGCTGTTGGTTCATCGGAGTGGCTGTTAAAATCCAAGCCACCTTGATTTTGGAGCCACACATAGGCAACCACCAATATGATGGCAATGATGAGCAGGATGAGCGTACTTTTCTTGACCATTTTAGATCTCCTTGCGCCGCCGAATGCCGACCACAACCCCTGCAATGATGATGGCAAGAGGAATAACAGCCACCGAACCAAAGAGGATGGCATCTTGCACGGCTTTATTCGGGGTAACCAGCGTGCGTTCCGTGGTGGATTTAGCCGTCAGGTTAATCAATTGATCTTGCTTGGCAACCCAGTCAACTGAGTTGAGGAACAAATCGGCATTACCATAATATTGATACATGGCGTTATTGGCAAATTCCGAATCACCAAAAGCAACGATGCGGCTTCCG
>BAABOD010000097.1:0-2815 GCA_040371255.1 Anaerolineaceae bacterium
CCTCCATAAGAGCGCTCGCCCTCTTTGATAATTTCTTCACCCCGTAGAACCAGGAGAAGGTCCTGCTTATCCCCATTGGAAACCAAGCGAACGCCGAGCGCTAAGTCAGCGTTTTGCTGCGCTTGGGATTCCTTGAGCAGGGTTTTCAGGGTCTCATTGGAGACATAAGAGTCGATAAACTCTCCGTTTGCAAGATCAGGCACTTGTGATTTAAGTTTAGAAAGAATTTCTCCCTTCGTGCCAACTTCAATAATCTCGACACTGATGTGATGATCTGCGATGAGCCTGCCCACGGCTTCTTCTAAGGTAGTTTCGTTTTCGCCGTAGATATACTTTCCTAATTGCTCGCGAATCCGCTGAAGTACCGGCGCCATCATCTGCTCGGCTTCAGCTAAGGAGCCTGCTTTTGCGGTAACACGGATATCTGTCTGTCCAGGATGGGCTAAAAGCCCTACTGTGGGATTGCTAAGTTCTTCCAAATCTCCAATTATTTCGTCGATAGTCGATTCACCCTTAGAAATTGTGTGGATAACCCAGGGTTTAATTACAGTTTCTTGTAAGCCATAGCGCCGTTTGAGGTAATCACGCACAAAATGTTCAATGAGGTATTCCATTTCTCGCGGGACGCCTGGCAGAGAAATTACCACTTTTGTGCCAAGTTCATACGCAAAAGCAGGTGCTGTACCCACTGGATTTGGAATTGGAATGCTATTTGCTGGGATGTATGCTTGGCGCTTGTTGTTCTCCGTTGGCTTTTGACCATATTGTTTGTAACGTTCAAGGATTTGCTCCCAAAGCTCTTCATGGAATTCTAACGGCACGTTGAAGGTCTTTGCCACTGCTTGGCGGGTTGGGTCGTCTACTGTCGGTCCTAAACCACCGGTAGTGATGACAATATCCGCGCGCATTAAAGCTTCTTGCAGCGTGGCAGTAATGCGCTGAACATTATCGCCGACTGTGCTCAGGCGGTAAAGATCCACACCAATGTCGCGTAAAAATCGAGCTATGTATCTCGAGTTGGTATCTTGTATTTCCCCCAAAAGCAGTTCTGTACCGATAGTAACAATTTCTGCAACAGCCATAATCTATTTTACTCGTTTCTTCACGAAATTTTTACAATTTTATCCCAAAGTGGAAAGGATTTGAATTAATTTTAGAAGAGGGTGTTGAAAATGTCTAGAACAATAAAAAATGAATAACTTTATATTCAAGAAGATCACAATATGTTCATAAAGCCCCACCCCTTTGATTCCCCTCCCCAGCGTCTCGTTTCAGTGTAAAACTTTCCGTACGATGCTGGTGAGGGGAAAGATGTTTGCAGGCGGGGGGCGGCCGCCCCCGCCTGCAAAAGAACCACCCTCTCCCAGCAGATTGACGCTGAAAATCGAATGGGGTTCGGAGCTGGGAGAGGGCAGGGTGAGGGCAGATTTTGATTATTAACTTTGGAAAATTTGGGTGCAATTGAGTAACTAATGTTTCTCAACACCCTCTTTAGAAGATTTAGGAGGATGTGCATTGATAGGAGGAAATCTCGGAAATGTGTCATTAAAGATTTTCTGGGTACCAGTCGCTATTAAGAAGCTTGATGTATACTAAACCCGAGGAATTAAATGACACGCGGATATCGTAAAACATTAGGCGATTGGGGTGAGCAAGTAGCCAGTACTTACTTGGAATCGCAGGGTTATGAGATTCTCGCTCGAAATTATCATTCCCGTCATGGTGAGTTGGACTTGATTGCCACAAAAAATAAAGGTTTGTATTTCATCGAGGTAAAAACCCGCTCTAATCACGCTTATGGGCTTGGCGAAGAGTCAATTAACTCGAAGAAACTTCAGGCGATGTTAGCCAGCATCGAAAGTTATTTAGAAAGTTTAGGCAGCGAGGTTCCAACAGAATGGCAGATAGACATCATCATCGTAGAAGGTCGTAAAGGTGATCCTGCTCCAACGATCCTACATTACGAAAATATTGGCGAGGAAGCTTTATGAATGAGTCGCCAGGGCTAAAGCTGTTGGTATTAGTAGGGCCAACAGGTTCCGGTAAATCTGAGACAGCCATCCGGTTAGCCCAAGCGCTTGATGGCGAGATCATCTCTGCTGATTCGCGTTATTTGTATCGAGAACTCAACATTGGCACTGCCAAACCGAGCCCTGATGAACTTTCCCGCGTACCACATCACCTGATTAATGTCACCACACTGGATAATCCCTGGAGTTTAGTCGTTTATCAAAAAGTTGCTCACCATCTCATTCAGCAAATTAACTTTCGCGGTCATCTGCCGATTTTAGCTGGTGGAACCGGCCAATATGTTCGTGCTCTCACTGAACAATGGGAAATCCCCGCCCAAGCTCCAGAGCATCAATTGCGCGATGCCATCGCACTATGGGGGCAACGGATTGGTTTTGATGCGCTACATCAACGTTTAGCACGGTTGGATCCTGAGGCTGCCCAGTTTATTGACTATCGCAATAAGAGGCGCACCATTCGGGCATTAGAGGTCATTTTTTCCACAGGGCAGCGCTTTTCTGACCAGCGCAAAAAGTCTATCTCCCCATATCAGCAGCTTATCATCGGCATCGCCTGGCCGCGTAAGCTGCTTTATGAGCGCATTGACGCCCGCATCGATGCGATGTTTGCTGCCGGGTTGGTTGATGAAGTCGAAGAATTAGTGAACCGAGGATATGCAGAAGCGCTCAAGCGAATGGGTATTATTGGGTATTCTGAAGTGCTCCAACATTTGGAAGGCAAGTGTTCATTAGAAGAAGCCAAGGAAATGATCAGGCATAATACGCGCGTTTTCGTCCGCCGGCAA
>BAABOD010000098.1:0-2757 GCA_040371255.1 Anaerolineaceae bacterium
GTGAACGCTGCGGCACGCCCGTGATTAAGAAGAACCTGAAGCAATGGCTCTTCCGTATCACCAACTACGCTGAAGAGCTGCTGGATTTTTCGGATATCGATTGGCCCGAGACCATCAAGACGCTGCAAACCAACTGGATCGGGCGCTCCAAAGGCGCTTATATCACCTTCAAGACGGAGACTGGCAAGCCTATTGAAGTTTTTACCACCCGCCCGGATACGCTTTGGGGCGTAACCTTCCTGGTCTTAGCGCCGGAGCACCCACTGGTGAACCAAATCACCACCTCAGAGCAAGCCGAAGCCGTGGCTGCTTATCAGGAGCAAGCCATGCGCCAGTCGGAAATCCAACGCGAGGCTGCCAACCGCGAAAAGACCGGCGTATTTACGGGCGCCTATGCCATCCACCCAGCCACGGGCGAACGCATCCCCATCTGGATTGCCGACTATGTGCTGATGACCTACGGCACCGGCGCTATCATGGCTGTGCCGGCGCATGACCAACGCGACTTTGAGTTTGCACGCCAATTTAACCTGCCTATCCGTGTAGTCATTCAACCGGAAGGCGCTCCCGAGCTTGCTCCAGAGGAGATGAGCGCGGCTGTGGAAGCGCACGGCACCATGGTCAACTCTGGCTTGCTCACGGGCACTCCCGCGGATAAAAGCTTAGAGACGGCTGTTGCCTTCCTCGAGCAGATGGGGATTGGGCGTGGCGCGGTCACCTATCGCCTGCACGATTGGCTGATTTCCCGCCAACGCTACTGGGGCGCGCCCATCCCGATAATTTATTGCCCTAAATGCGGCACGGTGCCGGTCCCCGAGGACCAGCTGCCAGTGTTGCTGCCCGATGACGTGGAATGGCTGCCAACCGGCGTCAGCCCGCTCAAGCTGCACCCCACTTGGCGCTTCACCACCTGCCCAGTCTGCGGCGAGCCAGCCGAGCGCGAAACGGATACGATGGACACTTTCATGTGCTCCAGCTGGTACTATATGCGCTACCTCAGCCCGCATTACGATCAATATCCTTTTGACCCGCAGCTGTATCGCTATTGGATGCCTGTAGATACCTATACGGGCGGCAGCGAGCATGCTACCATGCACCTGATGTATGTGCGCTTCTTCCACAAAGCCGCTCGGGACTGCGGCATTACGACTGGGCGAGAGCCTATGCGCCAACTGCGCAACCAAGGCATGGTACTGGGCGAAGATGGCGAGAAGATGTCCAAAAGCCGCGGCAATGTGATTGCGCCGGATGACCTGGTGCAGCGCTATGGTGCCGATACCGTGCGTTCCTACCTGATGTTTTTTGCCCGTTGGGAAGTGGGCGGTCCATGGAATAGCAGCGGCATCGAAGGTAATGCCCGCTGGCTCAAGCGCGTTTGGGCGACGTTGCTCGAGCCGGCTAAAGGCGGCGCTTCACCTGAAGTACTGCGTTCTCTAAGGCGCAAAACGCATCAAACCCTGCGGATGGTCACCTATGACTTCGAAAACTTCGAGTTCAATACCATCATCTCCAGCCTGATGGAGCTGCTCAACGAGATGGGGCGCGCCAAAAACGCTGGAGCCTTCGGCACGCCCGAGTGGGATGAGGCTGCTGATATTTACTTGAGAATGTTAGCCCCCGTCTGCCCGCACATCGCCGAGGAGCTGTGGGAGCGCCTGGGAAAACCTTATTCCGTCCACACCCAAGCTTGGCCTGAGGTGGATGAGGAAGCCGCACAGGATGAAGAAATCACGTTAGTGGTGCAAGTGAACGGCAAGCTGCGCGACCGCATCCAAGTGCCGGTAGGAATTAGCGATGCCGAAGCCGAGCAAAAAGCTCTCGCCAGCCCAGCTGTTCAGCAGGCTTTGGCTGGCAAGCAAGTACGCAAAGTGATTGTGGTGCCTGGGAAATTAGTTAATTTCGTCGTCTAACGAAAACTTAAAGAATCATAAAGCTATCAACACAGCGGATCGCGCGATCCGCTGTGTGTTTTATGCTGCCGGTTGAGGCTTTACCCCAAAAATTATCCCAACGATTCCCAGAGCAATTTCAATGGCAGCCAACCACACAGGCTCATAGCCAAGAGCAAGGGTAGGGATGAGTGCAGACACGCCAGACCAGATCAGGAAGGCGCCGTAGATAACCAGCGAGCGGCCCAAGACGTTCTCCCCCCTCTGGCTGATAATGATCCCCATACCACCCAGCAGCAGCATGGCGAAGCCATTTGCCGTCGACTGGCTGATCAACGATCCAGCACCCGTAAGCGACATGATACCTTTGAGAATAAAGAAAATCCCAAAAAATATTAGCAATGTTTTCTTGTTCATCGCAATCTCCTTCGGTGTTTATTGTAATGCAAACCTAAATTAGTTCGACTTGTAGATGAAAAATTTATCTCGTGATATGTTTCTTAGGTTGAAATGAAATGAAAGTGGGTAAGTTAAATGGACACAGCAGGTCGAACTTGACCTGCTGTGCCTTCAAAGAAATATTAACTTTTGATTACTTACGTCCACCAATTAGGGCAGTGGCAGCACCTACGACGATGACGGCAATAGAGTGCCATGTGGGGGCGCTAAAACCATTAACATTCAATAAAAGCCCCAATAAGCCCATAGCTGCCAAGACAACACCAACGATAACGGACATAGTGCTGACTGCGCCCTCATTGGTCAGTGCAATAAAAACTGCAACCACACCAAGGACGAGTTTTGCAATGGTATGCCAAATCGGCTCAGTTCCCATTCCCAAGCTGGGAATTAAAGCCATAACACCCAT
>BAABOD010000099.1:0-2732 GCA_040371255.1 Anaerolineaceae bacterium
CAGCTGCAGCCGAATCAAGCTGGCAGCTTCAAAAAGTCTGCTCTGCGCCGTGCGCAAGCGATTGCCGTTACTAATTGCTGCGTCCTGCTTACTATAGAAGATGGGATTATACAACATGCTGCCATAACCTTAGGTTCAGTAGCTCCCACGATTATCCATGCTCCCGAAGCAGAAGATTATTTGATAGGCAAGCGCCTGGATGAGAACGTCATCGCAACGGCAGCTAGCATTGCTGCGCAGGCTGCCAAGCCAATCAGTGATATTCGGGCGTCGCAAGACTATCGGAGTTATACCCTTAAGGTTCTCGTTGAACAGGCACTTGAGGAAGTGAGGTTGGGTAACCAAAAAGACAGCATTCCAGAAAAAATTGCTACATTAGACACCAAGGAGGGAATCCAAACCCACCCAGCCGAAGGTTGGGATGGCGATTTGATCAGGACGAACATCAACGGGCAAGAGTATGCCATACTGGGGTATGCAGACCGGACGCTGCTTAGCTTAATTCGAGATCGGATTGGATTGATGGGGACCAAGTCTGGCTGTGAGGAAGGTGAGTGCGGGGCTTGCACCGTATTCTTGGATGGCAAAGCGGTAGTCAGCTGCCTCGTTCCCGCTCCGCGAGCACATGGGGCACGCATTACGACAATCGAAGGCATTGCTGCACCGGACGGAGAGCTGCACCCTGTGCAGGAAGCTTTTGTGGAGCATGCTGCTGTGCAATGTGGTTATTGCACACCAGGATTTGTGATGTCTGCGGTGAAACTACTTCAAGAAATTCCTAATCCAAATCGAGAGACGATTCAGAACGCAATTTCTGGGAACTTATGCCGCTGTACAGGGTACTATAAAATCATTGAGGCGATTGAATCGGCAAGCCTGAAAGTGAAGGATTAACCATGGAAACCATAGGAAACTCAATCAAACGCGTGGATGCGGTTGCTAAGGTGACGGGGAAAGCAAAATTCCCTGGCGATTTTCAATTTACTGATCAGCTAACGATGAAAGTGCTCTTTGCCGGTAGACCGCATGCAATCATTCATTCCATTAATATCGAAAAAGCTATGGCAATCCCAGGAGTAGTGACGGTTCTAACAGCCAAAGATGTACCCAATAACGAATATGGGCTTTCTATTCCTGACCAGCCAGTACTTTGCGGTCCGGGTTCTAATAAAGAATTTGCTGACCGTGTCCGATTCGAAGGGGATCAGGTAGCTTTAGTGGTTGCTGAAAATGAGAAGATTGCCACCCAAGCCTTGAATGCTATTGAAGTCGAATATGAAGATTTACCCATCACTAGCACGCTCGATGAAGCCCTGAGCAATGATGCCTTCATCATCCACCCAAATTTGGGAAGTAATGTTTTTCAGCATAATGTGGTGCGTTTTGGAGATGTTGAGGCAGCTTTCCAGAAATGCGCAGTAATCGTGGAAAAAGAATATCGTACACCGGTGCAGGAGCATGCTTATCTTCAACCCGAAGCTGGCGTTGCCTTTATGGATAAAGAAGAACGAATCACCGTAATCGTTGGTGGACAATGGGTACATGAAGATCAAGAGCAAATTGCGCATGCCTTGAATTTACCCTTAGATAGAATCCGTGTGATTTATCCTTATATTGGGGGCGCCTTTGGCGGTAGGGAAGACATGTCTGTGCAAATTATCTTAGCCCTGGCGGTAAAAAAACTGCACGAGATGGGCATCGATCGACCAGTACGGATTGTGTGGGGCAGGGAAGAGTCAATTATTGGGCATCACAAACGCCATGCTTATTACCTAAAAGCAAAGTGGGGTGCAGATGCAGAAGGCAAGATTTTAGCTGCCCAAAACTGGGTATATGCCGATGGCGGGGCGTATGCCTATACCTCAACTAAAGTGCTAGGCAACGCGACACTGCTTGCCACAGGCCCTTACGAGATCCCCAACGTGAGCACGGATGCTTATGCGGTATATACCAATAACATTCCAGCTGGTGCTTTTCGTGGTTTTGGTGGTCCTCAGGCTATATTTATGGCCGAAATGCAAGTAGACGCTTTAGCTGAAGCTCTGCAAATTGACCCAATTGAGTTCCGCATGCGCAACCTTTTCAAAGAAGGTTCGCTGCAATCCATGGGGCAGCCTATTCCAAAGGGGGTTAGCATCCGAGAAGTCGTGCGCCGTTGTGCACTCAAAGCTGGTTGGCAAGAGACGCCATCTGGCTGGCAAAGACCAGATATAGTCCCTTCGGAAGATGAGCATATCCAACGCGGGTTGGGTTTTGCTTGCGGGTATAAAAATATTGGATTTTCGTATGGGGCGCCGGAAAATTGTGGCGCAACCATTGTGCTCTACGGCGATGAAGAAATCGAAAAGGCACAGCTCTATCATGCTGGTGCTGAAGTTGGGCAAGGCTCACATACCGTATTTGCTCAATTTACTGCTGAGGCTCTTGGGTTGCCCATTGAAAAGGTGGAATTACACCTCTCCGATACGGCTACATCACGTAACTCTGGGAGTGTTTCAGCTTCTCGGATGACTTTTATGGCCGGGAATGCCATTTCGGGCGCGGCTCAACAAGCCTTAGAACGGTGGCAGGCTGGAGATCGACCAGCAGTGGGCGATTTTGTTTACCGCCCACCGGCAACTTCTCCAATGGATAAAGCTGATGGGCATTGTTACCCCAATTTTGCCTACGGTTATGTGGCAGAAGCCGTCTTGGCTGAGGTAAATACACAAACAGGCGAGGTCCGGCTTAAG
>BAABOD010000100.1:0-2621 GCA_040371255.1 Anaerolineaceae bacterium
TTCTCAACCCACTGGTGCTGGCAATTGTCATCAATACAGTCTGGAGCATCGGCAAAACCTCCCTCCTGGGTTGGCAAAGTGTACTCATCTTCGGATTGGCGTTGGTATCAGCATTTTTAGGGGTTGACGAGTTAATCATTTTGTTGGGGTCTGCCATTTTAGGCTTGCTGCTTTATCATACGCTTACGAAGCCACCTGAAAAAGTTGCTTTGTCAATGTTTAGTTTAGCGCCACTACCATTGCTCATCCCTTTTTTGCAGCAAAGTGCAAACTGGTTGCAATCAAAGGTTGTCCAGCTTTTCTTATATTTCCTGCGTACCGGGGCAGTACTCTTTGGCTCGGCGTTAGTGCTGTTTCCATTAGTTAAAGATGACGTTGTTACACGTTTTGGTTGGTTGAGCTTGCCCCAGCTGGTGGATGCTATTGCCGTGGGGCAGATGACGCCCGGACCAGTTTCTTCGGCTGTGACTTTTATTGGCTATATGGTGGCGGGTATGCCAGGGGCAATTGCTGCCACCGTTGGCTTATTCTTACCTTCTTTTCTCATTGTTATGGCGCTTGGACCTTTGCTTGCGCGTATGTCCAAATCCCTTATCGCCAAGGCAATTCTCAAGGGGGTCAATGCCGGCGTTGTGGCGATGCTGATTTCCATCGTGATCACTATGGGGAAGAATGCCTTGGTGGACGTTTGGACAGTGCTACTCTTAGCAGGGGGCTTAGCAGGCATGTTCCTGCTCAAGCTGGAGCCGTATTGGCTGGTGCTGGCGGGGATAGTCATCGGGATTGCAACCGCATTACTTTAATAGGTAAAGATAAATGTGCGTGAGGTTAATGGGATAGCGGTTTTAGAAAGCAATCCTCTTCGTTCTCGCCGGTCTCCTGAGTGCGAAGCCTACCCGCAGGGTACCACGCGAGTGGTTTTGACCGTAGGTCTCTTCGTTCTCGCCGGTCTCCAGACCGTGCGAGTGGGTCTGACCGTAGGTCTCCTGTATTCTTTGAGACCTAAAGGTCACATGCCTTGCATGGTCAGGAGAGTGAGTAGCCTACCCGCAGGGTACTATGCAAGAACAGAGTTATATATGTAGCCTATTAATCCCTTCTCCGGCTCGCTTTATTAATCCGCAGCTTGCAGTACAATGGATAACCCATGGAAGATTTACTCGAACTCTTGAACCCGCAGCAGCAAAAAGCGGTAGCTGCGCCTTTAGGACCAACGCTGGTTTTGGCTGGTCCAGGCTCCGGCAAAACACGCGTGCTCACCTATCGCATTGCTTACCTGATTGGGGTGCTGGGCGTGCCGCCCTATCACATCTTAGCTGTTACCTTCACCAACAAAGCCGCGCGGGAGATGCGTGAGCGCGTCGAGAAGCTTATTGGCAATTCTGGACAAGGTATCTGGTTAGGCACGTTTCACTCCGTCTGCGGGCGCATCCTGCGGCGCGAAGCAGACCTGCTGCCCGTGGATCAAAACTTTGTGATCTACGATGAAGACGATCAGCATACCCTGATGAAAGAAATCGTGCGTGAGTCGGGGCGGGACGAAAAACTATTTAGACCAGCTTCTATCTTGGATGCGATTTCACGGGCTAAAAACGAGCTGATTTCCCCCGAAAATTACCCCATCCAAAACTACCGCGATGAGCAAGTACGTCAGTTTTACATCCGCTATCAACAGATGTTGGTCCGTAATAATGCCGTAGATTTTGACGATATGCTCGTCTATACTCAGCAGCTTTTTGCCAATTATCCTCAGGTGCGCGAAACCTGGGCGCACAAATTCGAGCACATCCTGGTGGACGAATTTCAGGATACCAACTATGCACAGTATGCTATCTTGCGCAGCTTGGCGCAAAGCCATCACAACATCTATGCCGTAGGGGATGAAGATCAGTCCATTTACCGCTGGCGCGGCGCCGATTATCGCAATATCCAACGCTTCCAAGCAGACTTCAAAGACGCACAAACGCTCTTGCTAGAGCAAAACTACCGCTCCACCCAAACCATCTTGGATGGCGCTATGGCGGTCATCGACCGCAACCCTAATCGTACGCATAAAAAGCTTTTTACTGAGAAGCACTCGGGAGAGAAAATCACGCTGTTTGTGGCTGCCGATGACCGCGAAGAGGCTGCCTATGTCGTCGAAGCCGTCCGCCAAGGCTTGCGCTCTAATAAACACAAGCCCAGCGACTTTGCGGTGATGTACCGTACCAATGCGCAATCCCGTTTGCTGGAAGAGGCTTTCCGGCGCGAAGGCATCAATTACCGTTTGGTAGGTGCCCAACGCTTTTATGGCAGGCGAGAAGTGAAAGACATGATCGCTTACCTGCGCTTGGTTTCCAACCCCAAGGACGAGATCAGCTTGCGCCGGGTAATCAACCTGCCGCCGCGTGGGATTGGCGAGAAAACGCTCGAAAAACTGGCTGAGTTAGCGCGCACGAGCGAGTTGACCCTGGGCGAAGCCGTGCTGCGTCTGAGCGAACCCAACAGTGCTGAACTGCTCACCGCCATAGGCAGGGAGGGTACGCGACTGGAACAGTTTGGCAAGCGGCTCGCACAGTGGCGTCACGTTGCCGAGAATAACCCGCCAGTAATCCTCTTTGACCGCATCATCGAAGATACAG